>JBJOII010000011.1:0-80138 GCA_046047235.1 Verrucomicrobiota bacterium
GACGGCCCCAGCCACAAGTCCCAGTTAAACCCTTCCGGAACCGGCGGCCGCGCCCGGGGCACCTCCGCATACTGCGGCCACACCGGGCGGTTGCTCCAGTTGTGCACCTCACGCAAACGCCCAATCACCCCACCACGTATGGCCTCCACAATCCTCCCATTGTCATCCCCACTCCCATACGCAAGCAAATGAGTCGCCATCCCCGTCTCCTCAACTACACGGTTCACCAACCGCCCCTCGTAAACCCGGTTCGCCAACGGCTTGTGCATCAACACATGCCGCCCCCTCCGCATCGACGCAATCGCTATGGTCGCATGTAAATGGTCCGGCGTCATGATCTTCACCGCATCCAGATCCTCCTCAGCCGACAGCAACTCCCGAAAATCCTCATACGCCCTGCAACCCCGCCCCTGGCCGGCACCACGCTGACGACGGTAAAAAGCATCAACCGCCAGCCGCCCCACTTCGCGGCCTCCCGGACAACCATCATCCCCCTCACGCCATGTCGCATTCCCCAAATACCCCCGAATCTTCTCCCGCACACTCCCCTTCCCCCACTCAATGTAATCACCGCTCTCCCGATTCGGATCACACACCGCCACAAGCTGAATTCGCGGATGCTCCAACAAGGCCCCCAACTCGTTAAACCCTTGCGTCCCCATCCCGATATGCGCCATGACCAGCTTCTCGCTCGGTGCCACATGCCCGGCACCACCCAAAACATGCCTCGGCACCAAACTGAACGCCCCCGCTACCGCAGCGCTACCTAGAAACCTCCGTCGATTGAGCTCGGCTGTCATAAGCCCACAATCAACCCCTCCCCCAGCCATCCATGCGAGCGAAATCCTCAGACAATCCCCCCAAAAAAACCAAACCGGGCCAACCCCAGCGGGCCAGCCCGGCTCAATCTCCCACTACACCCGCAACCCTCTATGGCTGGATCGGCGTCACCACACGATAAAAACGCGGCTCCGCCCCCACCGGTCCAGGCACCACCACCTGAACCGCTTGATCCACGATCCCCGCCGGCACATCCACCAGCCGCTGCCACACAACACCATCCATCCCATCCCGCGCCTCAACGGTGTAACCCCGCCCGGCACGCGCCGTAAAAATAACCCGCAGGTTGCCATCTCCTCCGGTCTCCAACACCAAGCCCTCAATCGCCAACACACTCGCCGCATCAGTCGGAACCGTCCCCGCAGTATACTCCTCCGCATTGCTGAGCCCATCTCCGTCCGGATCAGCATCCGGCCCGCTTGTCGCCGGATCCAGCAACTCCTCCGCCGTAAAATACGCCGCCAGCCACGCATCATAACCAGAACCGCTCACGCTGATCATAACACTGTCAGCCACGCTCAGCTCCCCGTCGTCAGCCCGCAGCTCAAAGATATACACTCCCGGCTCACTAAACTGCACCACCGGACCCAACCGGTTCGGATCGTCCAAAACCGCCGGCACCGCACCCCCCGTCTGAACCCAACCGTAAGCCACATAGCCCGGAGCCACCGGCAAACCATCGTCCGCCACCGCACCCTCCAACTGCACCGGCACACCAAACTCAACCTGCTGATCCGGACCCGCGTCTACACTCGGCCCCACGTTGTCCGGCAAAGCCTCAGCCACCAGCTCTAAGTCGAAACTGAGATCGCTGCTGGTCACGTTGGCCTGATGTACCTCCACAGCCACCACATTCGCCCCGCTCACAAGCAAGGCCGGATCCACCGCCGCCATGTGGAATGTCGTCTCCTCCGTTCCTCCCATGGCCGTCGTGGCCAGGGTCGTCTCATCCACCACACTCACCGGCATGTTGCTGCGAAACACCTCCACCCCGTTCACATATACCACCGCCCCGTCATCACGCAGCACCCCAAGATCCATGGATTGCACCTGATTCGCCGCCTCCAGGTCAAAGGTGTGACGGAACCATGTGGTGATATATTTGCTCCCCGAATTCGGACCAAAACCCACCACGGTCGTCTCATCTCCATCGCCATATCCCAACTGCGCAGCACCGGAAGCCCAAGCCGCATCGTCATAACGACGCGAAGTCCAGTCCGGACTCGGCAGCGCACCCTGATCCCAGTAACGCCATACCGACCCCGCCGGAATGAACGTCGCGGGCCCCGCCTCACGCAAAACCGTCACCACTACATCATCCGAAGTCGTCAGCAGCCCGTCGGATGCCGTCAACCGCAGAACATATGTCCCCGCACCAGGCAAATGCGCGAGCGTATTCGCGGCACCAGCATTCTCAAACCACACGACTCCGGCACCACCAACCTGAGTCCACCCCAGCGTCAGGTTCCCCGGAGCAGGCTCACCATCGTCACTCGCCTCGCCGCTCAATGAAACGGCCAACGGAAATACCACCGAGAGCAATTCCTGATCCGCACCCGCAAACACCAACGGACGCCGGTTGCCCGTGTTGTCCAGCCCGGGAGAAGACTCCCCGGGACTCGCTCTCCAGTTTAACGGCTCGTCACCATACAAAGCCGACTGAATACGCTCCAACGACGGACCCTGACCGTCAGCCCCGGCCGGCCACGGCGGAAGATCGTCATACCGGACGGTATCGACCGCAATCATCGGCACAATGACCACCCCGTTGGTCTCCACATCCGGATGGTCCGGCCGGCTTAACTCAAGCTTCTCACCGTTGTTCTGCAACAAACCGGCAAATGGACCATAAATCGCCACCCCAGCCGGAACCCCATACTTGGACCGGAACACCACAGGATCCCCCTCCACCACCAATGCCAGCCCGTTAGCCGGAATGCTCGCTCCCTGCGGGAAGGCAAAATCCACCCCCTCCAACCGCCACGTGTTCGTGGGATAATCCACATCATACAACGGCACAACCGCCCCAGTGATGTTCTTCAATTCCACAAACTCAGTGTCCCCCAACGCCGGATGATACTGGATCTCGTTGATCACCACCGGCCCCACTCTTGGCCCGACATTCGCAGCACCCAACGAATTTGCTGCCTGGGCAGGATATCGCACTGCCCCGCTGCTAATCGTATAACGCCCGAAACTCACGCCATTGGCGGCCGCACCAAAACTGAAGCCGTCGCTAAAGCCCGTCAGCTCGCCGCCCGCGCCTGCCGAATACAACCAAACCTCCTCTCCATGGGAACTCAGGTTGAAACTGTTGCCCAAACCGGGCGTCGGATTGAAATCCCCCTCGTTAAACACCACATAACCCCCACGACCAATGAACGTCCCCGCCGGCACCCTGAACTTCCCCGGCACCGCCCGGTCATCAGTCAAATACCAGTAGCTGATGTCCACATCCACATCGTTCGGGTTGTAGAGCTCAATGCTGTCCACTTGCGGCAAATCAGTGTGCGTCAATACCTCAGTAATCCGCACCGGCAGAATGTTCACCGATGGATCATCACGCCCCGGCGACCCCATCACCGCACTGCTCGCCCGCCAGTTCGTGGAGTTATTCGGATCCGGATTCACATTCGGATTTACCGGCACGAGTGAAAACCCGGCACCGTCCGCTGCAGGCGGCCACGGCAATGCATCACCATAAGCCACAGAATAAATCAGCCCACCCGCCGCATGCACCAGGGACACCACTTCACCCCCGTTGTTTAACCGCCCCGTGTAAACACCATCATAGGAAACCCCGGGATACCGCGAAGCAAAGGCCTCCGGGTTCGACACCAACACCACAAAATCACCGGACGCCAACTCCGTCCCCACCGGAAATGCATACTCAACCCCGCTCGCAAATCCCACCCCGCTCAAATCCAATGTCTCCGAACCAACGTTCTTCAGCTCGATGAACTCGAATTCGTCCGGATCCAACACGCTGCCCCCCGCCGCAGGATGATACATCAACTCCGTCACATACAGGTCCGTCCACGTCTGAATCACCACGAACGACGCCTCGTTCAATGCACTCCACTCATTTCCGTTCAACGCCCGCGCCTTGATCGTCGTGCTGCGGTTCAACCGGACCCCCCCACGATAACCCTGCGCAGTCGAAGAGATCGCCCCCCCACGCAACCGCGGATCACTCCCGTCCACCGTGTAATAAATCGTCCCCGCCGTGCCATCCATCGTGAGCATATAGCCGGACTCAATGTTGCCTCCATGCTGCGAAAACACCGGTGCCGCCAACGCGGGATAAAGCCCGTCCGCCCTCAACTGGTTCAACACCACCGTGCTCCGCTGAGGAATATAACTGTTCGCCACACTGTTCACGGTGCTGAGCCAGTTGTCCCGGTTCAACGCCGGCTCACGCTTGGAATCCCCCCAACGCGCTGACTCCGCAACCACCGCCGGATCCAACTCACCCGTCCTCGCCAGAAACCGCGCCTGGACCGCCTCCGATGTCAGCACACCGCCGTTAAAAAAATGCCGGTGCACATGATCCGCCACCCGCAACCTGAACTCCGCATTTTTCTGCATACCCTGCCATATCCACTGCGGATTACTGTAGATCACCGAGCTGTCACCCGCCGACCACGGCCCCGTCCGATCCTGGTTCACGTCCAGTAAGGTGTGCTCCGCGTCATGCACAAAAAACCTGAACCCGCCATATTGATCCGTCCGGTTGCGAATCCCATACCAGTTGTTCGGACGATTGTTCCCCAGAAAGTTCGAAATCGGTGCATCAAGGTTCCCCCCGTAAAGAATGATCAACATGTAGTCGATCATGTTGTCCACATCCACCAGGTTCGCATACGAAGGATTCCTAGTACCATCCGGATTGTTCCCCTGCACAAATTCATAGGCCGCGTCGGTCGCCAACCCCGCCTTAGTCAAATTATACAGCTGGGTCCACGCTGTCATGTTCCCGTCGGTCGCGTTGATGGTATACGGACCCGCCTCCACCTTGATGACATCGTAGTCCTCCTTCATACCCCCGTAATACGTCGCACCATACGAGGCCTCAGGCCGCTCACATGTGTTGTAAATCCCCCAATACTGACCGTTGATATACAAGTGGTAAAACTCCCCGCGCTCCCCCTGATGCCCCATCGCCAACTGCAAATCCCGGTTGATCTGGTCCCGCACAAAAATCCCGCGACTGTCCCCCTGAAAACTCCACGAGTAGTTCTGGAATGTCCGCAAATCAACGTTGTCAAAGGTGTCCGTCCCCTCATCACCAAACAACGGATACCGCAACTTCGGTGAACCATACTCACTGCGGAAAAATAACCGCAGCGCGTGCTTCGGATTGTCCGTGCTCCGGCTAAACCCACCCCGGATCCGAATCCCCGCGTTGATCTGAAAACCATCACTCCCGTCCGGATTCACCAACTCAACACTGCAAGGCCTCTCCCACAACGCTCCGTCCTGCCCCGGATTCGCATAAATCCCCGTCGATGGATCAAACAAATCGTCCAGCTTCATCACGATCGAAAACGTTGGAAGATTCGTCAGCGCCGACTTGATCTGCCCCGACCACCGCGGATCATCCACAATGTTCGGATCCATCCCGTAATTCACAATGTTCGCACCCCAGCTCGATGGCCAACCCGCTGGCGCTGATCCGTCCGGCGACTGCCGAATCACGTCCTCCAGAAAAATATAAGTCTGCGTGTCCACATCCGAAGGCTCATACCCCTCCAAATAGGCCACCGCCCGCAAAGTCGTGGTCGTGCTCACGGTCAACGGCCCCCCGTAAACCGAACCGTTGGTCGGCAAGGGCTCCGTCCCATCCAAGGTGTAGTAAATCGTCGCCCCCGCCGTATCAGTCGTCACCTCCACATCAAAAGGCTGCTCAAAGAAACCCCGATCCACCGTAAACCTCGTGTCCGCCACAAACGCCGCAAAACCCGATTCGTTCACCCCACCAGGTGTCGGTGTCGCAAAATACCGCATCCCCGTCCCGCTCGAGTCATACTCCACCAGCTCAGCCTCCAGCAAAAAGTCCGGATCACTCACCCCATGGTTCAAGCCCTGCAATGCCAATACATCCCCCGAACCCGCCAGTAACGACACGTAGTCGCTCAAATTGATGCTCTCCACCTGCACCGCCTCACCGGTAGACCTGTCCATGGTAGCCCGGGAATCCCAGACAGGCGCCCCTGGAGCGTTGCGCCCCGCAACCTCCTGCCCGTTCAAATACGCCACAAAACCATCATCATACCGCACCCGCAATACCATCGCCTTCGGCGTCACTTCAGTCGGCGCCACCTGCACACGACAGTAGATCGATCCATTCTGCCCCCTGAGTACCTCATCCACATCAGTCGAAGTATACGGCCCATAACCCAGCCCCGTCCCGCTCACCACATCCGACCTCACAACCAGCCCGCCGTTCACCGTGTCCCCCACCAAATCAAAGTCCGGCTCCGACCACGCATCAAAACTCCCCGGCGCAGCAAAAAACTCTACACAAGAACCACCCCCACGCTCGTAATACACCAGCCGTAACTCGTAATCCCCCGCCGCAGGCACGTTAAACACGCCCAAGCTATCCGCCGGCCCCCTCGGCGCCGGATACTCCAAAACAAATCCCACCCCGCTCACCCTGTTCGTCAGCAATAAACCAAATCCATCATCACTGTTCACCCCAAAGGTCCAAAGTCCCGCACTCGGAATCGTCAACACCCCCGTCGCCTCCACCACAAAATCTTCGTAGTCCGCCCCCACGGTGTGCCCCGGGAATGTCAGGTTGTTCCCGTAATGCCCGTCCTGCGCACTGCCAAAATAATTGATCACCCCCGCGTTCTCAGCCACCACCCACTGCTGCAATGCCGTGTTCGCAATCACCTGCTCCGCAGTTGCCAAATCACCCACGGTCGTGGCCGCTTGAAAGTTCCTTACGGAAAACCCCGGCACGGATGTCTCATAGCCCAGCCCAAACGCACCCGACAACCACCCCGCATCGTTGAAACCCGCCCCCGTCCAATCCCGTCCCAATACCCCATCCTCAGGAACCCAATACCTCACCGCCGACCCGCTCGCCACCAGCACATTGGTCGTCACCACCTGCGATTCCCCATAGGAATAATCACGCTCCTGCGGCGGATACGACGGCGCAAAGTCATACGCCACGGTCACTCCATCCGGCCGTACCAAAGCCAAATACTCCCCAGCCGCATCCAGACTGAAATTGGTGTGCAGCCACGCCACGTCGTTGGTCCGGTCCTTCCCCGACGCAAACACTACCAGATACCCCTGCGCCGACACGTTGACCTCCGGAAATACCCACTTCGTCAACCAGGAAGGATCGTCCGTCAGATACCAACCGGCCAAACTCGCACTCGCCCCGCCGGCATTGTGAAGCTCAATCCAGTCTGAGCTCTGACCATCCTCATCCACCAACGAAGACCCGTTGCTGGCCATAAACTCCGAAATGACAAACTGTGCCCGCAGCGTGGAACTCACACCCCCCAACAACCACAACGCCACCAACACTCTCCCTAAGAATCGCAACTTTCGCATAACGAGAATCCAGTCAAACTAGTCAGCTTTAACCCGATTGTCACACCTTTGCCGCCAGTTGTCCTGTCAGGTCTTTCTACCTCGACAAACAAAGGGAATCTCCCCACCAAGCCCCATTGCGCCCCCAACACCCTTGGTTTACTTTGCGCCCGTGACTGTGGATCAAATCATCGGACTCACGCTGGCCCTGCTCCTGATGCTCGTCGGAGTGCTCGGCAGCCTGCTCCCCGCCCTCCCAAGTACGCC
Source organism: Verrucomicrobiota bacterium (assembly GCA_046047235.1). Classification (GTDB taxonomy): domain Bacteria; phylum Verrucomicrobiota; class Verrucomicrobiia; order Limisphaerales; family JAHDYP01; genus JBMTVN01. The sequence continues at coordinate 7,663 of JBJOII010000011.1, forward strand.
CATCGTCCTCGGAGCCGCCATCCTCCATCGCCTCGTGTTCGGAAACGAAAGCGCCAGCTTCCTCGTCCTCACCGCCATGACCGGTCTCACGCTGCTCGCCCTCGCACTCGACTACGTCGCAAGTGTCTATGGAGCCAAACGCCTCGGCGCAACCTGGCGCGGGATGACGGGAGCCATAGTCGGCGCTCTGGTCGGCATGTTCTTCAGCCTGCCCGGCATCATCCTGGGCCCCTTCGTCGGCGCAGCCGCCTTCGAACTCCTCGGAGGTCGAAAACACGAAGAGGCTCTCCGCGCCGGCGCCGGCGCCGTCATCGGCGTCTTCGTCGGTGCCATCGGTAAAGCCGCCTGCTGCATCGCCATGATGACCATCTTCACTCTCAGCGTCGTGCAAGCATCCGCCCAGCTTCCCACTCCCTGATACCCCAAGCGCACGCATGCCCAAAGCCCGCAGCTCCACCTTTAAGAATGCCACCGAAACCGCGGGCTCCTTCGTCTCAACTCTCGTCCTGGTGCAACTCGCCAACACCCTCCTGCAGTTCTACCAGGCGAACATCAACCTGCTCGGCCTCGGAATCCGCCCCCTCAACCCCCAAGGTCTAGTCGGCATCGTCTTCAGCCCCCTACTCCACGGCAGCTGGCTGCACCTCCTCGCCAATGCCATACCCCTCCTCGTCCTGATCACTCTCCTCTTCTGGGACCGCCGCTATAAACCCCGCCTCACACTCACAACCATCTGGCTCGTCAGCGGCCTCGGAACGTGGCTCATCGGCCGACCCGAGAGTGTCCATGTCGGAGCCAGCTCCATCATCTACGGTCTGGTCGCCTACCTCCTCCTCGCAGGTGTCCTCATGCGCAGCTGGCGCGCCTTCTTCATCGCCCTCCTCGTCGGACTCGCCTTCAGCGGCATCTGGTACGGAGTCCTCCCCCAGGACGGCCCCATCTCCTGGGAAGGTCACCTCTGCGGCGCCATCGCCGGCCTCATCGCCGCATGGCGCCAGCATTAATCCCCTCCCCTCCCCACAGCCTGGCCCCGCTATGCGTCCTTCGCCAAAGCCAGCAACTTCGCCATCACCTGAAGCTGTTGCCTAACCTGAGGCGCCAACTCCTGAAGTTGACCCTCCTGCCCAACCCCCACTAACACAGCACTCACCTCCCCCCCCCGCCCCACCGGCAAAATCATCAACGACGAACCTCCGCTGACCTGCGTCAACCACGCCGGAACAAAAGGCCTGATCCTCGCATCCCCAGGCCGCCCAAGTATAACCGCCTCCCCCCGCTCAATGCTCAGACTGAACACGGTTTTCTCCCCCAAACAAATCCTGCTCTTCACCGATAACTGCGGAAACAATACCCCAGCCCCCACAAAAGGCTGCAGTTCCCCATTACCCCCATGACGACGAAATACCCAGCAGTCGACCAAATCCAGCGCCTCCATCACCCGCCCCGCCGCCAGGGAAAACACCTGCATACCCCTGACCGGCGAAACCCCCAACAGATCAGTCAGTCCCGCAATCGCCTCCATCAGGACTCTCCCGGGGTCAACCGCAACCACGCTCTCCACCGGATCGGAGACAACCTCCCGCTTCTCCGTTACCGACCCGCCCGGCCGGCTCCTCTGCTGCACCGGCCCCGGCGTCCCCCCCTTCGCAATCCCCCGAATCCGCGCCAACAACGGCACCTTCCCCACGGCAGCCCCCAAAGAGGATAACCGCCGGTCCACCTCCACAAACATCTCCTGTAAATCCCCCTTCCCCAAATCCACCATACCCCCGTAATCACAAGCCATCCCTCGCGTCATCCCCTCGAAACCCTCGGGAACCTCCAGCTCCCCCGCCACCCACTTGCTCACCCGCACTGAAAGATCCGTGGCCACTACTAAACCTGCCCGCGCATCCGGTAGCTTCTTCACCTCAGCCACACTCGGTAACTCTTCCAAGGTCCCCAATATCACCTCAGGCAACCGCATCCCCTCCAAAACCCGCCTCCCAATGTCCATCGGAGCCGCCCCAAATACCTCCATCCACGCTTGCCGCCCCTCGCCCTCAAACAGCCGCTTGCGTACTTCCCGGTATTCCTCAGGCAAAAATGTCGACAGCAACAAGTCACCATAATGACGCAGCGCAACACATACGAAAGCATGACCCGATTCCACTAAACCCATGCGCTCCGAAACCACCTCCGCCAACTGACCACACAACACCGCCTTGACCGACACTTCCCGCGACTCCTGCATCTGCCCCACCTCCCCGGCATGACGCAACAATAACAACGAAACCGCCAGATTCCGGATCTTCATGAACCCCACGGTCTGGATCGCCTGCCCCACAGTCTCCACCTCCACCCCCTCAGGATTGTAGCCAATCGTGTTCGCTACCCGCAGAATCTCAGCCACCACCGCCACATCCCGCTCAATCAACTCCTCCAAATGCTGAACGGAAATCGTGTCCGGCCGGGCCGTTATCTCCCGAATCAACTCCACCACCCTCGCCAAACAAACGGTCTGATTGTCCCTTAAACCCGCATCTATACGCGCCAGGGTCCGGTCCGCCAATGTTGTCTCGGTCTTCGTCTCAACCATCTCAAAACCCTGTTCACAACTACCTCAACACCCTCTCCGACGTCGTCATCCCGCCCACAAAAACGGGCGGACCACACAACTCATCGGCAATTCCCGCCCCCCCCTTTAACTACCCAACTCAAGCTGTCCTCACCCTGACTTCCGCCCATTCAACGCAGCCACAATCGCGCGTCACCACGCCAAAGGATCAATCAGGTCCACCTCAACCCGCAAGACCTCCCCCTCGGGAGACAGCAATACCGTGTGCAGAACGGCCCCACTCCAGTCAGGATCCAAGGCCTCAATCAAATCATCACACCGCCCCATACTGCGGTATCTTCAAGCGCTCTCCCTCACGCATCGCCGACTCGTGCGCCACAATCCCCGGCACGGTCATCGCCAAAGCCTCATATACGTTCACCAATGGCTCACGATCCTCCAAAATCGCACTCACAAACTCATGCATCAATGGCCCATGCGAACCACCATGCCCTCCCGCCGGAACACCCGGCGGTAACGCCGGCCGTGTCACATCCGGAAAATCCGCCATCGAACCATGATAATGCATCCCCTCCATCCGCCCCCTCTCCCCAAATACTCTCCCCGTCTCCTCCACATACCCGTGCACTGACATCGACATCAACATCCGCGATACCCCACCCTCGCTGGTCTCAAACATCGCCACCTCGTCCCCAAACGGATTGCCATACGCATTCGCCCCCGGCTGAAACATCCCAATCTCGCTCCTAAAACCCACCGCCGATACCGACGTAAACCGCTTACCCGTCACACCCACGTAAAACGCCGTGGAATGGGTCGGATACCACAGCGGCGGCATCCCCACACGCCAACCCTGCCACGACGGAATCGGTTCGGGACAGTGATGAAAATACTCACCCTCGGAATACACCACCCGACCAAATCCCCCCGCCCGGTAAATCGTCCGCATCGCGTGACAACCCGCATGGAAACAGCTCGTCTCCGCCATCATATACTTCTGCCCGGTCCGCTTCACGGTCTCCACCAAACGCTCCGCATCCTCCAATGACCCCCAAACCGCAGGCACCGCCGTCATCACATGCTTCCCGTGCTCCATCACCTCCATGCAGTGCTGCGCGTGATGCGGAGCATCCGTCGCCACAAATACCGCCTCTATCCCCGGATCCTTCACCAACTCCTCCAACGATCCATACGACTTCACACAACCCACCGCCCGCATCAAACCCTCCCTCCGCTCCGGCACCAGATCACTCACCGCCACCACCTCCACATTCGGATGATTCTGAAAACCAAACTCCGCACCAAATCGGCACACCCCATACCCCACAATCCCTACCCTGACCTTGCGGTCAAATCGCGGCTCCCACAAAACCGCCGACTCCTTCAACTCCGTCGCCCCGGCACCACCCCCCAACATCCCACCAAACATCCCCAGCCCCAACGCAGACAGGAACTCCCGCCTGCCACCCAAACGAATGCCATCCACAATGCTTCCAGACTCCGTGCCGGTTTCCTTAATGGGCTTCATAACGCCAGACACTGATTGATCCCACCCCCTTGCGCAAGCTTCCCAGAACTCCACTTCAGGTGCATATTAACCCCATGAAAACCGCGGTGTCCCGCACCGGCGCAGCCAAGGGTAAACAAATACCCCCACCACGCTCCAAACCACGCAGGCATCGCGTCCACCCCATCATCATCTACCCCTACCAACAACCACGCTCCTACGAGAACCTCCAGCACCTCTACAACCTGGTCGCCAAACTCAAGGACAACCCCGCCACCTACGCCACACCCGTAACAGTCGTCGATTGCAAAACTCTCGAGTCCAACCAACGTAACAAAACATTCAACGACTTTCACCAGCAAACAGTCCAACGCTGCTCCCACGTCATCGAAGCCTGGTGCGTCGATACCTGCCAAATGTGGTACACCGGCCTCGGCCACGCCGCCCAACAAGGCCACCCCGGCGATGTCTACTGGATCATCCCCGGTGACTTCGACTACGGTAGCCACACCGGTAAAGCCGTCCTCTCCCAACTGCACGACCTCCCCGAAATCTGTCAGGAACTCCAACAGGATATCTGCGTCGGCGAAATCGCCACCGGCCATAGCCACTCCAAACAACTGATCGATACCTACGGCACCTTCGCCCTCCTCTACAATTGGTTCCCCTCCGAAGGCCGGGAAATCCGCCAATATACCGAACGCCCCCGCTCAGAGTTCATCGCCCTCCACCACGATTTCCTCCGGCAAATGCTCCGACAACGCTGGTACGCCTACGAACAAACGGTCGTCCTCCTCCTCCAGGCCGTCTTCGCCCGCAGACGCATCAGCCGCTTCTTCGTCGGTCACGTCTCCGATCTCCCCCAAGGCAGTGACTCCCTCTCCTCCGCCCTGCAACAAATCGAACGAACCGAACGTGTGCTGAAATCCGTCTGGCGCGAACGCCATGAAAAACAAGCCGGCTGGATCGACCGCTACCGAACCCTCGAATCCCAGTCAGACCAAATCGTCCGCGCCGCCAGCGTCATCCTGCAAAACCTCCTCGGCTAATAATGAACCCATGAGCCACCTCAAAGCTCGGCGCTCAACCCGCGCCATGAATTTCTACTGCAACGATCCCTCAGCCAACGAGGTCAGCCTTGTCGGCGACTTCAATGAGTGGAACCCCAAAGCTAACCCCATGCGCCAGCAACCCGATGGCGTCTGGTTCGCCTCCGTAGAAATGCACCACGGGCACCAGCGCTACGCCTTCCTCATCGACAAAGTCCTCACCCTCGACCCCATGGCCCAAGGCGTCACCAGAAACGACGAGGGAGACCGCGTCTCCCTCGTCGCCGTAACCGGCTTCTAATTCTCGCCAGCCTGCTCCACGACCCCGTCAGGGCAACCGGGGCGTAACCAGCCGGTAATAACGCCCAACCCCATCCGCCGCACCCGGATCCGTCACGACAACCTCACCGGTAACCTCCGCCACGGGCACATCCAGCAGCCGAACCCAGTCACCCTGCGTCAAATCCGATCGCACCAGAACACTGTAACTCTTACCCGCCACCGCCCTGAATCGAACCTCAGCCCCACTCCCCCCCCATCCCACACTCCCCAACGCCAATACGTCAGCCGCATCCAATGGATGCGTCCCGCTCAAATACTCTTCGTAATTCGACAGCCCATCCCCATCCGGATCTCCCTCAGCACCATCATTCCCTTCTGCTGAGGCCCCGTCCAAACCATAAGCCAACTCCCAGGCCGTCGGTAATCCGTCCCCATCCGCATCCAGTGAAACCGCACCCGCATTCACCGCACCAGGCGTCGGCTCCGCCCCATCCCAGTTAACCGGATCCCCACCAAATGCACCCGAATCCAACCGCTGCAGCGAAAACCCTGTTGCCAAGACATTCGTCGGCCACGGCTCCGCCGCCTCATACTCCACAGCATCCACCAGCACATAAGGCACAAACCCCGGCGTGGCACTGTCCAAGCCCTGCGGCGGATCCGGCTTATACAACCGAACCGCCTCCCCCGCATTGTCCAATACCCCCTCATAGGGCCCCAGATAGATGACGTCCTCCACCAGACTATAGGCCGCACGAAACGCCGCCAGCTCCTGCGGACGTTGAACAGGATCAAACCCCGTCAGCAATACATAACCACCCGCCGGAATCTCAAAACCCTCCGGGAAATCGAAATCCACCCCGCCCCGCAATCTCCACGTGTTCGTCGGCGCCGCCACGTCATAAAGGGGAACGGGCTGGTCACTCAGGTTCCTCAACTCCACAAACTCATCACGCGTGTTGTTGTTCGTCCCCAAATACGGCGCCGGATCATACTGAATCTCGTTGATCACCACCGGCCCCACCAGGGGACCCGCATTCATCGCTCCCAATGTGTTGACGCTCTGAGACACATACCACTCCCGCCCCGTGCTGCTCAGTAACCTGCCAAATGATACCCCGTTCTGCGCCGCACCATACTCCGTCCCATGAATATACCCCGTGAGATTAGTGCCCCCGTCAGTCGCAAAGACATACACCTCGTCCCCCAGCGAACTCAGCCGGAAACTGGTCGATGTCGTGTTCGTAAACTCCCTCTCGTCAAAGACCAAATAACCCCCGGCATCAATCACCGTCCCACCGGGAATCTGAAACTTGAAAGGCTGACTCCGGCTGTCAGACAACCACCATCCCCCGATGTCAGCCGCAGACAACCCGGGATTATACAACTCCACCGAGTCAAATTGCGGCGGATCCGTGTGCGTCAGAATCTCATTCACCAAGACCCCGGGAATCTCAGGCGGCAATGGATCCACCTCACCAGGCGAACCGCCCCACACGCTGCTCACCCTCCACGTAGCCGCCCGACCCCACTCACCAAGCGCCGCCCCCTCATCCCTCAACACAAGTGAAAAACCATACCCGTCAGCCCCCAGATACCACGCATCTTCATAACGAAAATCATGAATCGGCTCCCCTAACGGCCCCTGCAAAAGCAGCCGCTCACCCCCGTTGTCCATCCCCCCAACATAAACCCCGCCAACCGGCCCCTTGCCCGGATAACGCAGCGCAAACGCCCCGGCGTCCGCCACCAAAACCACCCGCTCTCCCGACGCCAACTCCGTCACCGGACCCGCCGCATCAAAGGTAAATTCAATCGCCCCACTCACTCGCACCCCAGGCAACGAAACCACGGAATCACCCCGGTTCAACAACTCCACATACTCAAATGCGCCCGCCGTATTGGTCCCGTCCCGAACGGTCTCACCCGCATGAAACATCAACTCGGAAATAACCAGCTCCGGGGTGCTCACCACATACGTCGCCGCCACTACCCCGGACCAGGGCGTCGATAACGGCGGCGCATCCGAACCCGTCTCATTGCTGTGATTCAAATCCCGTGCCCGCGCCACCAGACGAACGTTCCCATCCACCGTCACCGGCCCCGCATACTCCATCGCAGCCGAAGATACGCCCCCCTGCGGCAACCTCGGATCCGTCCCGTCCAAGGTGTAATAAAGAGTCGCCCCCGCCGGCCCCGATAATGTCACGCGCGTCCCTGCCGCAACCTCCCCAGCCTTCCGACTCAATACCGGCCTCGGCAACAGGTTCCCGTCAATAAATCCCAAGCGCGCAGAATACCAGTGCTTCACCCAGTCCACCTCGCCCTGATACGTCCCGCTGAAATTGTAAGTGTAGCCATCCGTGGTCCGGCTTCCTGACCTCGGCCGTACACCCCACCGGTTCACCTCGTTCGGCTGCTCCCTCCTCACCTGATCGGCAAACATCTCCACAATCCCATGCACGTTCGCATCAGAGAACGCACCCGCCCGCAACTCCTGATACCGGTCCACCCAGCGCTGCCAGAAATCAATGTCCTGAAATAACTGCCGATACCACGGATTCGAATACGTCCCGTCCGCATTAAAGTAATCCGTCCCCCGATCTCCCACCCTCGATTGCCACACCGTAGGATTGAAATCCCGACCGTCCGTCGACCCTTGCGTCCGGTCAAAATCCCAGACCGGTCCCATCACAATCTTGCCCCCCCGAGGCTTCCTCAAATAGGAACTCAACCTCAACCCATCCACATTAAAGGTCACAACCCCCTGAATCGAATGGTTGATCGCCGCATCCACATCGAGATACGCCGCATACCCGCTCACAGCATCCTTCCAGTTCGGCCCCGTTAACACAGAGTAAAACTCGTTCAGGTAATCCCGGATGTAATTCCTCTGCGGCGCCCGCTGCGGGGTGATGATCTCATCATACCTCGGACTCAAATGATTGAATGACTGCCCCCCGGCCGACATCTGTGAAGTACCCGGATCCGCCCGATCCACACTCAGCAAATAACCACCCGTCACCTCCGGCTCCGCCACGTGCTCAGGCTGCAACCGGTCAATGTCCACCCGGTTCTTGTCCACCTTGATCTTCTCCTCCAATACGTAAATCCCATTGTAGTTCGCCATCGTTACTGTCCCTCCACCAGTGTTCAGGAAAACCACGGCAAACCGCGTCCGCGGCGAATACTCACCCATCTGCCGACTCAACTCGTGCGCCACCGCATTGTTGATCAAAATCGGCTCAAAATTGTTCGGCGCATATAAAACCCAATCCGACTCCTTGGGTAAACCTAACAAGCCCACGTTGCGCGGAAACTCATCCTCGTCGTGTGTCTCCAAAAAGAAACTCCCTTTCGGATATCCCAAGGTGCTCGACCCCCGCAAATGAAACACCCCGCGGCTCACCAAACCCGGAACATTCGTCAACGACGTCACGCCGTACATCGGCTCAAACGCCTGCACCAACACCGGCTGGTCAATGCTCGTCGGCACAGACCCTCCCCCGTAGTTGTGAAGAATGATGACCGGCAAATCAGAAGTGTAGTTCGCCACCGCCCCGTCCACCTCAACATACATCCCCATCACCGGAGCGCTCGGCAGCAAACCGTCAGCAAATGCCCTAGCCCGTACCTGCGTCGTGTTGTTCAACGTCAACGCACTCGTATAAACCGGCGATGTCTCCGTCACCACGCCCCCGTCCGTCGTGTACCGGATCACCGCCCCGGGCTGTGCCACCGCCAAGCTCAACTCCACCCCCATGGATCCCACGAACGTCCCGCTCTCCTCACTAAACAAAACCTCGGGCGCAAAGCCCGCCCCGCCCGCCGCGTTCGGACCACCAGGCGTCGGAGTCGAAAAATACCCCACCCAGGTCGGATTCGATTGGTCCAAACCATAGGATATGTCCGTCTCCTGCGGCGGATAACCCGGCGCAAAATCCGCCACCACGTTCGTCTGCGAATTCACCAAAGCCAAATATCCCGCCTCCTTCCCCAAGGAAAAATCCGTGTGCAACTGGAACAACGGATCCCGCAAATCCCGGCCAGATGCATACACCACCAAGAAGCCCTTCGGCTCAATCACCACCTGCGGAAAACGCCAACGGGTCAAACGATCCGCCTGGTCCGTCAAAAACCACCCGTTCAAATCCACCGCCGCATCACCCGGATTATATAACTCAACCCAGTCAGAATCGTCCCCAAATGCATCGTTCAACGTGCGGTTGTTCGACGCCATAAACTCGTTGATCAACACCGGAGGCGGCTGATAATCCGGATCCAATTCATACACCCAGCTACCCCCGCCAAATGCGTTGGCCTGTGAGGACAAATCCGTAATCCCATGCCCAACAAGCCACTCCACCACCACCTGCCCCACCTCCGGCTGCGGAAAACTAAATACATACTGCGAATCGGTCGATGCACCCACCTCCGTCGCCGGAATCCCGTTGATCAATAAATCCCCCGCGTCCACCCCCGTCACTCCCTCGCTGAACACCACCTCCACCTGCACCAGACTCGCCACAATGGCGTTCGCCGACGGAATCAACTGCGCCACCAAGGGCGGTGTCAGATCCACCGCCGCAGACAGGGACGCGTTGATCACAAAATCACTGCTGTTCCCCACCGAAGCGTTGAACGCATGAATCGCCAATACATTCTCGCCCTCCACCAAAACCGAAGCCGGACTCGCGATTGGATAACTCTCCAATGTAGGCCACGGATTCACCTCACCCAACGCCCCCAATGAAGTTCCGTCAAACGGAACATCCCCGCCAGGCATGTTGAATCGCGCCACCTCCTGACCGTTAATCCACGCAATAAACCCGTCGTCACTCGCAGCCTGTAACTCCAGCTCGCTCACGTCAGCCACCGACCCCACCAGAAATGTCCTGCGCAGAAAAACAGAACTGTAACTCCCCCGCATGTCCGTCAATTCCGTGCCGGGCGCGGGCTGCACCTGCCCATACCAAAACGGCGCCGCAGCCTCATCCCACCCGCTGTCATCAAAACCCGCCAACCTCCAGGCCGCCGCGTCAGGCGCCGAGGCCTCAGATACACCAACCCAATAACGCCAGTCACCATCCAGCGGCACAACTTCCGCCCCCCTCAACCCTATCGTCGTAATCAAAACCGCCCCGAGATACGTCAACCATCGATACAGCATGTCTTCCCTTCAAATAAACATTAGATCTGTCCGTCCACTACGGCGCTTTGACGCCAAACTGTAACACAAACACCGCAACCAGTCCCATGAAACCTACGACAACGACATAATACAGGGTCGGCCAAAATGTCCGCCTCAACACCGAGCCCTCCCGCCCCAACAAACCCACAGTCGCACACGCCGCCACCACGTTGTGAATCGCAATCATGTTCCCCGCCGCCGCCCCCACCGCCTGCAGGGCGACCATCACCGAAGTGGAAAACAGAAGCTTCTCCGCCACCCCATACTGAAAATAACTAAACATCAAATTGCTCACAGTGTTGCTCCCCGCAATAAACGCTCCCAATGCACCCACCCAAGGAGCAAAGAAGGGATAAATCATCCCAACCCTGCCCGCCACCCAGTCCGCCATCACCAATGGCATACCCGCTGCCCCCCCGGGGTTCATCCCCGAATTCAAATAAATCCGCACCATGGGCACGGTAAAGACCAACACAAAACCCGCCCCCCACAACATCGCGGCACTCCGTCCCACCGCAACCTTCACCTCGCACCACCCAACCCGATGAAGCCAAACCGCCACCCCACCAGCCAACAACAGCAAACTCCCCGGCAAATACAAGGGAGTGGACTTCGCAGTCACCCCCGTCCCCAATATCCCCACCCAGGATACATGCACAGAGGTCAGCCACCCCTGCAGCGGCAAACCCGGTAGCCGCGTCAGCACCAGTAACAACGCCACCACCCAATACGGCATCCACGCCCGCACCAACGACATGCCCGACGATCCGCCCCCCCTCGCACCCAGCCCCCCAAACCACTCCGCCGGCCACTCGCTCTCCTCCGGAAAATCCCACACCTCAGCCGGCAACCCCCACCCGCGCCTCGCCGCCACCACCATAATCCCCATCCCCACCAACGCCCCCAGTAAGGTCGGAAACTCCGGACCCAAAAAAATCCCCGTCAACATATACGGAACGGTAAAGGCCAGCCCGCCCATCAAGGTAAACCGCCATACCACCAATCCCTCCCGCCAAGATCTCCGCCCCCCAAAAAAACGCGTCATCATCGTCACCATCAACAACGGCATCACGGTTCCCGCAATGGCATGAAACACCACCGCATGCCCCGTCACCACCTGCAAATAGTCCATCAGTCCCATGCCCATCCCCGCTAAATGCGACTCAACCTCCGTCCCCTGTAACCCTCCACGAACCCCAACCAAAATCGGCGTCCCCGCCGCCCCAAAGGTCACCGGAGTGCTCTGCACCATCATCCCAAGCATCACCGCCGCCATCGCCGGAAAACCCAAGGCAACCAGCAAGGGAGAAACTATCGCCGCCGGCGTCCCAAAACCCGCCGCCCCCTCCAAAAACGCCCCAAATAACCACACCATCAAAACCACCTGCACCCGACGATCCCTGCTCACCCGCTCAAACCCGCCCCGAATCACCGCTACCGCCCCGGATACCTGCAGCAGGTTCAATAATAGAATCGCCCCAAAAATAATGTAGAGGATGTCCAGCGTAATCACCCAACCCTGAAGCACCGATGCCACAATCACCCGCCACGAAAGATCCCAGAAAAAGAACGCCACCCCCGCCGCTAACACCAACCCCAATGGCATCACTCTGCTCGCCGAAACCCGAAACCCCACCAGCAAAACCGCCAGCAAACACAAGTCCATCCGCGCCGCCTCCTCCAACGCAATCGCCATGTCCTTCACAAAATGCTCCACGTAAAAACCAGGCCCAAAATCCCCCCTTACAACCCGCGGAGCAAGATTCGACAACGTCCAGCAACCCGCCGCCCCACCACCAATCGCCCGCAATAGCTGCTCGGCATCCAACCCGGCTCGATACGCGTAAAGTAAACTCTCACAGACCCCGATCATCGTCCCCGCAATCACCACCTGATTGCTCATCTTCGTGTGCTGCCCAGCCCCCGCACCCCCCATGTGCACAATGTTCGCACCCATCACCTCCAGTAACGGCTTCACCCGACCAAACGCCTCCACATCCCCGCCAACCATGATCGACAACGTCGCCTCCCTCGCCCCACGATCACCTCCAGATACTGGGGCATCCAACGCAACCGCACCACGCTCTCCCGCCTCCCGCGCAATCCTCACCGCCAGACTCGGACGCGTCGTCGTCATGTCCACTAACACCACCCCCTCCCGCACCCCAACCATTACACCCGATGCCCCGAAATATACCTCCTCCACGTCCTCCGGAAAACCCACCATCGTGAATACTACATCCGCTCCAGCCGCAACCTGCCCCGGATTGTCTGCCCAAACCGCCCCGCGATCCAATAACGACCGAGCCTTCTCCCGCGTACGGCTAAACACCACCAAAGGATAACCCCGATCCAGAAAATGCCCCGCCATCGACAACCCCATCACACCCGTACCCACCCACCCAATGCGAGGCAACGAGGCCTGTCCTGTGGAAATCATGCGCCAACCCTAGCCTCCCCCCACAAAGGCTGCAAAACCAACTTCACCCCCCCACCTGCCCCCTCTCACACCCGCCACAAACCAGCCCAGGCCTAGAACAACGTCCCAATCGCAATCCCTATCGCACTCAACGGACCCTGGTCCTCCAACGACTCCGTCGCCTTGTCCAGCTTCTGCAAGGACAACCTCACGTTCTTGTACAAGGTCTCGTCGTTCACGATCTTGCCCACAGTCCCCTGCCCCTGGTTGATCTTCACCAGGATCTCCCGCAAGTTCACCACCGCCGCCGTCGCCTCCTCATATAAGGTCTCGTCCGTCGCCAACCGCCCAAGCGTCCCCTCCCCCTCACGCACCCCGTTCAATACAACCCTCGCATCCGCCAGCGCAGCACGGGCATCGTCCAACGCCAGCCGCACATCCGCCGCCGCCGCATTGAAATTCGTCATCGTATTCACCGTCTCAACATAAAGGGTGTCCTCGTTGATCAACCTCCCCACCGTCCCCTCACCATCCGCGATCCGCTTGGTCACAGCCTTCGTGTTCTCCAATATGTCACCCATCCTCGAACTGTTCTCGCGAATGAAATCCGTCATCGGCCCCAGCAAATTCTGAATCTGATCCCCACTAAAACTCTGAGTCAGGTTCTCCACCCCAGTCGCCACGTTCTCCAGCTTCGCCATCAATGTCGATAAGTCAGGCTGCGAAACACTCTCCAAAATACTGCCCGGCGTCACCACCGGCGCACCCCCGCTGCCAAAACTCACGTCCACATAGTTCTGCCCCATCAACCCCGCAAACTGCACCCGCACCCGACTGTCCGTCCTCACCGCCTCCGGCGCCGTCAGCTTCATCGTCACCTCCACCAGCTGGTTCGTCAGAACAATGCTCTCCACCCGCCCAATCGACTTGCCCCCCATCTTCACCGGATCCCCCTCCATCAACTCCTTCACGTTGTCAAAACGCGCCCGCACCCGAACCCCCGGCGTCAAAAAATCAAAACTCCCAACCATCTCCAACACCAAAAATGCCGCCACAAATGCCAGCGCAAAAAACAAGCCTAACCGCGTCTCAAGGGTGTTCCTCATAACTCGCTCAAGTCTCCTTCGTTCATCTCAACCGTCAAAAACCGCTGCGCCAATGCATGCCCCCCGGACCGCACCTCCTCCGGAGTCCCCATCGCCAAAATCTCGCCCTGATGCAAAAACGCCATCCGGTCCGCAATCCCAAACGCCAAATCCCGATCGTGCGTCACCACCAGTGACGTCACCCCCACCTGCTCCCGCAAACGCAATATCTGCTGCGCAATCACTTTCGCCATCAACGGATCCAGTTCGCTCGTCGGCTCATCATACAAAATCAACTGCGGCTCTATCACCAGCGCCCGCGCAATCGCCACCCTCTTGCGCATCCCACCACTCAACTCCCCGGGAGAACGCCCCTCCTCCCCAGATAAACCCAACAACTCCAGCTTCTCCGTCACAATCCGCTGAATCTCTTCCCGCGACTTCAACCGATGCTCACTCAAATATAAACCTACGTTCTCCGCCACAGTCAGCGAATTCAATAACGCTCCAGACTGAAACACCATCGCCGCCCGATACTCCCCCAAAACCCCCTCGTCCATGATCGATCGCCCATTCAGCAAAATCTCCCCCGCATCCGGACGCTCCAACCCAATCAAATGACGCAATAATACACTCTTCCCACTCCCGCTCGGCCCCATCACCACAAAAATCTCCCCAGGTCTCACCTCGAAATCCAACCCCTTCAATACCTCACGCCCACCCAATGCACGCCTCAACCCTCGAACCTGCAGTCCAATGCCACCACCCAATCTCTCGGCTTCCATGCTCATCTCTTCAGTCCACCAGCATCAACGCCCGCGTCATCACGTAGTCCAATATCAAAATCAAAACGATCGAGTTCACCACCGCCTTCGTCACCGACCTCCCAATCCCCCTCGGCCCACCCATCGTGTGAAAACCCTGATGACACGAAATCACCCCAATCACCAACGCAAATACCCAGCTCTTCGTGATGCCATTCAGAATCGCCTCAAAATCCACATACCCTCCCAAATCCCCAAAAAACGTCGCAAAACTAATCCCGATATCCCCATTGAAAACCGATACAAACGCACCCCCGGTCCACCCCACCAATACGGAAAACAAAGTCAAAATCGGCATCGCCACACAAATCGCCACCACCCGCGGCAAAACCAAATAATGCACCGGATGGATGTTCATCGTCCTCAACGCGTCAATCTCCTGATACACCTGCATCGATCCAATCTCAGCCGCCATCGCCGACCCTATCCGTCCCGCAATCAGGATCGCCACCATCACCGGCGCCAACTCCTTGCTCATCGCAATACCCACCATCCGCCCGATATATCCCCCCAAACCCCGCTCCGCCATAATCGGCCCCACCTGCAACGTAATCACCCCGCCAATGAACAACGACAACACACACGTCATCAGCAAACTCGCGTTGCCAATCTCAAACAGCTGCTCAGCTACCTTGCGTCGATGCCGCCAAGCCAATGGCAGCGACCTCACAGATCGCCAAAACAAAACTACCAGCTCGCCAATGTCCTGAAACATAACGCTATGGATGATCCGCCCCACCCCCACCACTCAAAGGAATGTAAAAAATCTTCAAACGCTTCCCGGAACCCCCGGATTCATACTGAAATAAACCAAATAAGAGCGAGGTTTTTGTCCGCTCCCGCCTCCGCTCCCGCCGATACAGATTCCACAGCACCGAAGTGCTGGACGCCCCCTCCCGGGTATTCTCTTCCCGCCGCCAAATGGACCACAACGGCGAATACACATGATCCACCGCATGGTTCAATGGAACGATCGGCTCCAATACCGCTAATGCCTGCCACCGCCGGTTCCCCTCATGATCCTCCCTATACGCATACAACGGCCACAAATCCACCCGCCTCGCCACCGTCTGCCGCAACGTGTTCGTCTCCCGCACGTTCGAGTACAAAAAGAACAGAATCCGCTCCCGCTCCCGCTCCAGCGGCGGCGCCGTCACTCTGTTCACCTTATACAACGGCCATAACAAAAATCCGCTCTGCACATTCTGGCTCACCGACCGACTGTAAAACGGAAAAACCCGGTCCGTCGTCTCCCCCTCGCCCCGCGCAAAGACCAAAAACGGCCACGGCATCTGCCACTCCTTAAACCCGCGCTCTCGATCCTCAATCACACTGAAAAAGGGCCATAACCAAGTCCGGGAATCCTTCGCCGGCGATAAACTATAGCTATACCACGGTAGTAATACCCGGTGAGTCAGCTCGTTCGTCGTACCCAAACCCAAATCCTGACGGAAATAAAACGGCCACAACACAAATTGCTTGTCATGCCCCGGACTCACCTCCAACCCGCCATAGTCATTCGTATACGTCCAGGATGACTTGATCTCCTCCCCGTAAAATGGCCAAACCTGCCAACCCTCTACCCCACCCCCATCACGCACATGCACCAACGGAAATGCATAGTTCCTCGTCCGAACGCCCTTCTTCTCCGTCTCCACATACGCCGGCCACATAACCCACTCCATGCTGTCCCGCTGCAACCGGTTCTTCAATCGTCCGTAAAACGGCAAAATCGCCGTGTAATTGTCCTCCGGCACCGGCGACCGCTGCATGAAAAACAAAGGAAAAATCGTATACCGCTTCGCTAAATCATCCTCCTGATCCTTGCCGCCCGCCACCGAATGCAGAAACATCAGCTTATACTTCGTCTCGTCCCCAGCCCTGTCCGCCGTAAAAAACGGATACAAAATGTCAAACTCACTCGTGTCCAAAGTCCGATCCGCCGAATACCTCAGAAACGGAGAAAAGGCCCACCGCTCCCAGTCCCGACCCGACTCCGCAGAAAAGAACGGACCCGCAACCTCCCGACGCCACCCCTCCTCCAAAGTTAACTCGAAATCCTGAGCCAATGGACCCGCACTCAACAGTTCCGCCCCCATGACCCTCCCCCAGCCGAGAAGCAGCATTAATCCAAAGAAAAGGCCCCATTTGACCACGCCTGGCCTCGCTCCCCAATAATCCATTGACTTGCCGTCCGCAGACATTTAATTTTCCAAAGCAGTTGAGGTTTTAACCTCGGTTCCTCCCAACCCAGTGACGGGCTCCCGCCTTTGCCACTGGGTTTTTCCTTTCATAGTCCACCCCACTCCACCCAAAACCTTCAGCATCGCCGGCAACACCATCAAAGCTGCAATCATGCACGTTGCCGTCCCCGTAGCCATCACAATTCCTAAACTTGCAATGCCCTGATGCTGCCCCAGCATCAAACTCCCAAAACCCGCAATCGTCGTCAGCGCAGAAACCAATACCGCCTTGCCCGTGCTCTTCGCCAATAAAGACGCACTCCCCTCCTCCGCACAACGCGTCAACATGTGAATCCCACTCGTCACCCCAATCCCAATCACCAAAGGCAAGGTCATGATGTTCGCCGGATTAAACGGAATCCCCCACCACCCCATGCACCCCGCCATCCATAACGTCCCCAAACCCACCGGCATCAACGCCAATACCACACAGATCACTGACCTGAAATAAACCAAAACCAGCAATGCAATCGCCCCCAACGCATACCACGCCGCCTCCACATAACTGTCCTTCAGTAAACTCGTATACTCCAGTAACTGCACCGGCGTCCCCGTAATCACCGGGCGCCCCGTCCCCCCAGGATCCAACGTCTCCCGTAACTCCCTCACAAACGCCTCCTGATACCCACGCTCCCAAACGTTATACTTCGGATAAACCTGCACCAAATGCCGATCCCCACCGTGACTCACAAACCGACGCCTCAATACCAACGGCAAATCCTCCACCCGCATCCCCGAAGAATCATCCTGGTCCCTAATTGATCTCAACGTCAGCTCCACATCCCCCAGTAAAGCCCGCTGATACGACCCCAGCTTCGCAGCGTTTAACACCCTGGAACCCGATAACATCCTCTTCCGTAATACCCCAATCGACTCCCTCAAAGCCGCCATCTCCCCCACCACCTCCTCATCCGCCCCCTCCTCGCGCGCATACTCCACCCCCAAACCCAAATACCCCTGTAATGACCACAAAACCGCACTCAGCTCCGACAACCCCACCGGACCCGCATCCAATTCAGGAAAAGTCAGTGGCGACAACAACGCCTTGATCCTCCCAATCCTCTCCAGCTTCACCGACGGATCCTCCGCCAAATAAATCGCCATCGAATCCGCCGTCGCCACAGTCTTCAAGTCACCCCCCTTCAACCTCTCCTCCAACCGCACCGCCTCCTCCAGCGAATCCGTCACCACCGCACAATACAAAACAGACTTCTCCGCCGTATCGATCAACTTCTTCTCCAAGACCACCGCCGGTAAATCCCGACTCTGCAAATTCAACAGATTGTAGTCAAACGGCACCCCACGCGCCCCAACCCACGCCACTAAACTCACCCCCAACGCCACCCCCAAAACCGTCCACGGCCGCGATAGCCATACCCGCTCCAACCTCGCCCTCCCACTCTCCTCAGGCACATGCTCGTGATCCAAAACATTCTGCCGCCCCCGCATCACCATCACCGGCAATAACGTCATCATCGGCACTAAACAAATCACCAACCCCCCACCACAAATCACCCCCATCTCCTCACTCCCCCGAAAATTCGTCAAACCCATCGCAAAAAATGCCCCCGCCGTCGTTAAACAACCCGTGAATATCCCCCGCCCAGTATGCACCAATGCCTGCTCAATCGCCCCAGCCTCGCTCAAACCATGCCGCAACTCCTCCTCATACCGCGTCACCAAATGAACCCCGAAATCAATCGCCAACCCAATCAACATCGGCACAAACGTAATCGTCAGAATGTTCAAATGCCCCACGCTCAACGTCGCAAAGGCCATCGTATACGCCAACCCCACCACCAAACATACTGTCGCCTTCAACGGCCGACCTGACTCCCGATACCCGTAAATGAAAATCAAGGCCACCAGCATCAAAGACACCACCGCCGCCTTAGTCGTGTCACGCTGCGACTGCGCCATCTCGTCCATCTCCAAAACCGGCTCGCCCGTTATACTCGCATTCACCCCAGCCACCTCCCGCCTCGTCTCCTCCACCAACTCCCGTAACCTCGCCACCGCCGCCCCCTTTACCTCACGCGCCACCGGCCGCGCCGTCACCACATACAAACGCCCCGAATCAAAAGTGATATACATCCGCTGCTCCGCCTCCGGCCCCGCCCCAAATAACGCCGTCACCCCAGGCGATGGCGGATTCCCCGGCCGATCCAATGCCATCGTCGCCTCCTCAATAATCCGACGAAACGCCGGCAACGCCTTCACCATCTCCTCACCCCCCTCAGCCCCACGATCCCGAATCGCCGACCTGAACCGCTGGTTCACCAGCCGCATCATGGATGTCAGGTTCGTCGCCGAAGTAAACTGAACCAGAAATGGACTGAAATCCCTTAACGTCGACTCCAGCTGCTCCAACTCCTCCTCCGGAAAAAACAACAACGCCTTGTTCCCCAGCATCTTCACGTCCGTCTGATACATGACGTCCGTAAACAAATTCGTCTCCACCAATAACCGCCCCCCCAGCCGCTCAACAAACTGACGGTTCTTCTCCGGACTATCACTCTCCGCCACCGCCACCAATTCCTCCTCCGCCCGAAAATCACTCTTATACCGGATAAAATTCCGATGATACTCCTTGTCCGCCCCCACCAAATCATCCCGGTTCGTCGAAAACTGCAGAAAACCCGCCGTGTAAAGAATCGAACCAATAAACAGGACAATCTGGGGATACACAAACCAGCGGGGCCGACGCACCAACGCACGCGCCAAACCCCGCAAAAAACTCACCGCAGCCTGCTCAAAACGGGACTGCATAAATCACCCCAACCCCGACTTCATGCCTCAGGTAAATCCCCGTTCGAATACACCTCCCGCACATCATCATGCTCCTCCAGCAAATCAATCAACTTCCGCACCGCCGGAGCATCCGCCTCCGAAACCGGAGCCAGCAAAGTCGGCAACCACGTCACCTCCGCCCCCTCACACTCCAACCCCGCCTCCTCCACCCGCTTGTGCACCGCCTCAAATGCCGACGGATCCGTCAAAATCTCATACCCCTCCGGCTCCGCCTTGAAATCCTCCGCCCCCGCCTCCAAAGCCAGCTCCATCAACTGATCCTCCCCAGCCTTCTCCCGCGAAATAATCAGCTGACCCTTCCGCTCAAATAACCTCGCCACCGCACCCGACGTCGCCATGCTCCCACCCGTCTTCGTCAGGATATTCCGAATCTCCGCCGCCGTCCGGTTCCGGTTGTCCGTCGTCAACTCCACCATCAACGCCACCCCGCCCGGCGCGTAAATCTCATACGTCAAATCCTCATACGTCGCAGCACCCCCCTCGCCCGTCGCTTTCTTGATCGCCCGATCCACGTTGTCCGAAGGCATGTTCGCACTCCGACACTTCAATAAAACCATCCGTAACCGCGCGTTCATGTCCGGGTCACCCCCACCCTGCCGCGCCGCCACGGTAATCTCACGCGATAGCTTGGAAAAAATCCTCGCCCGCTTCGCATCAATCGCACCCTTGAAGTGCTTTACCTTCGCCCACTTGCTGTGTCCTGCCATATCGCTTCGCGCCGGATTACACACAAATCCCCCTCCCCAACAAAGCCCCATTTTTATACCACCTCACACCCCGCTCACCACCATGCACTTAACCCCCCTCCCAAAACCGCGAATATTTGACGCTAAACCCGTTTTCCCGCAATCTCCGCCAGCCATGGGCAATACTTTCGGCGAACTCTTTCGTATCACAACCTGGGGCGAATCCCACGGCGGCGGCGTCGGCGTCGTCATCGATGGCTGCCCCCCAGGCCTCGCCCTCTCAGAAACCGATGTCCAGCCCGACCTCGACCGACGCCGCCCAGGCCAGTCCTCCATCGTCACCCCACGCAAGGAAACCGATACCATCCAGATCCTCTCAGGCACCTTCGAAGGCCGAACCCTCGGAACCCCCATCTCCATGTGGGTCAAAAACCAGGACGCCCGCCCCGATGCCTACTCGGAAATGGCCCGCAAATACCGCCCCTCCCACGCCGATTACACCTACCAGGCCAAATTCGGAATCCGAAACTGGCAGGGCGGTGGCCGCACCAGCGCGCGCGAAACCATCGGCCGCGTCGCCGCAGGCGCCGTCGCTAAGAAACTGCTCAAGGAACTCTTCGGCGTCGAAGTCCTCGCCGCCGTCCAACAAGTCCAGAAAATCTCAACCACGATCAACCCCGACCAACTCCGCGCCGAAGACGTCGAAGCCAATATCGTCCGCTGTCCCGACCCCAAAACAGCCGAAAAAATGATCCGCCTCATCGAACGGATGCGCCGTACCGGCAATACCGTCGGCGGTGTCGTCCTCGGCGTCGCACGTAATGTCCCCCCGGGCTGGGGTGAACCCGTTTTCGACCGACTCGAAGCCGACCTCGCCAAAGCCATGCTCAGCTTGCCCGCCTCCCGCGGCTTCGAAATCGGCTCCGGCTTCGATAGCGTCAAACTCACCGGCCTCGAACACAATGACCCCTTCCGCAATCAACGCGGCCGAATCCGCACCACCTCCAACCGCTCCGGCGGAATCCAAGGCGGCATCTCCAATGGCGAAACCATCTACTTCCGCGTCCCTTTCAAGCCCGTCGCCACGGTCATGCACCAGCAGCCCACCGTCGATACCCAAGGCCGGAACACCTCCCTCAAAGGCCGCGGACGCCATGACCCGTGCGTCCTCCCCAGAGCCGTCCCCATCGTCGAGGCCATGACCGCTCTCGTGCTCGTCGATCACGCCCTCCGCCAACGCGGCCAGTGCGGCACCTGAACGCGCCCCGCACCTGCTCCCTCCCTCTCTCCTTACCCTCGGCGCTACGCACTACACGCCTCGTCGTCAGAAGGGATACCCAATCGAAAAGTGCAGCGTGCCGTCCACATCCCCCGTCCGCCGCTTCACGTTGTGCCCATACTCCAGCCGCACCGGCCCCACCGGTGATCGATAGCGAATGCCCCCCCCCACAGTGACCACGTAGTCACCCGCCGGATAGTCAGCAATCTCCCTCGCCATACCCGCCCCATCCGTAAACACCACCACCGACCATTGATGCGTCAATCGCTGCTCCAGCTCCAAATGACCAATCATCGTGCTCTCATCCCCCACTAGCTTGCCCTCAGCATCCCTCGACGCTGCCTCACCCTGGGTAAACCCTCGCACACTCGTCGCCCCCCCCAAAAAGAACCGACGGTTGAAAGGCAGATACTCAGAGACTTCCCCCGATACCAAAATCACCGAATGCGACAACCCTGAGTGGAACACCAACATCCTGCTCAACGGCACATGCCAGCTGCCCCCAACCTCAAACCGACCATACCTCGCACCCCCACCCAACCGCTCATCCGCATACTCTGCCGTCGCATAAACCCGATGCCCCCGCGTCGGATACAACGGATTGTCACTCCTGTTCCGGTCAAACGTCAGCCCAAACGACGCCACATTCGCCCGCTGTAAGCCATACGCCGGGTTGAAATTATCATCCTCCGTCTCCAACCGCTCATAGCCATAGCGAATCCCGACATCCGCCAATAACTGCGGCACATATCGGCTATACCCAAGGCTCCCACCAAAATCCCGCCGCACAAAGGTCGTCTCCTCCCGACGCCGGTAATAGCCAATCGCCGTCAGGTCGCCCAGCGAATCAAAGACCTGCGGAATGGTATAACCATACTCCGCCTTCGTGCTCTTAAAGGACTGCACCGCCAACAACCGATGCCGATGGGCCAACCCAAACAAATCCACCTGCTCAAACTCCGCACCCGCACGCAATAACTCATAACTGCCATACCCCGCCAGCAGACTCAAACTCACCGGCTTCGTCTCCTCCACCTCAAAAGTCACCTCGCGTAATCCCGGCGTCTCCGTGTCCTCATACGCCACATCCACCCGGTCAAAGATGCCCAGCCGCAACATCTGAAACCTCGCCTCCTCCACCATCGCCGGATTTAAAGGATCCCCCTCGGCAAATCGAATCCTCCGCTCCACCACACTCTCCCGCGTCCGAAACAACCCCTCAGTCTTAACCCTGGCAACCCGTACCACCGGCCCCCGGTCAATCAATGCCGTCACCTCCAACCCCCGCTCCAAGACCCCCTCACTCCACGGCGCTACCCCCACCTCCACTTTCGCATCCGCATAACCCTCCACATACAACGGCGCCTTCAAGGCCCTCACCCACCTCTGCTCCCATAACCTCGAATACGGCTCCCTCACCCCCCCAACCCGAACCACCGAAACCTCGTTCGTCATCACAACCCGAACCCGGACCACCGTTGCCTCCACCAAGTGCCGAGCCCCCTCCCACACCCGAACAACCACATCCACACGACCCGTCTCGTGATCCCGCTCCTCCGTCTCCACCTCCACTTCCGCATCCCCATAACCCAACCGCACCAACTCCTCACGCAGATTGCTCAAGCCCCGACGCAACCTGGACTCACTGAAAACCCGCGTCCCCCGCTGACGAATAACAAAATCCTCAATCACAAAATAGGACCTCGCCGATGACTCGCTCATCGCCGCCAAACCCTCGAAATCCAAACGATCAAAGGTATACATCACACCCTCATGAATCTGAAACGTTACCTCCCTCGCCTTCAAATCCGACGGAACCTCAAACCGCTCTGTCGAACTCACCTCACAGGGATAACGCCGCAATGTCCCGTCTCCCAGCCTCAACTCCACATCAATCCGCGGCCGCAAATACCCGTCCTGCTGCACGCTCGCCAATAACAATAACGCCGCATCCTCAACTGTACTCCCCCCCAAATAAGGATCCTTCGATTGCTCCGGCCGCAATACCCGCAGGTTCACCGCCAATCGACGGTTCCCCAACAGCCCATACCCCCTCACCCTCAGCTTCGCCGGTGACAACTCCTCCTTCACCCCATCCGCCCCCGAATCCAACTCCTCCGCGCCCATCCCCCAACCCACACATAACCCCAGCCACAACAACACCTGGAACCATCCCCACCCATTGAACAGTACCCGCCTCATCGCTGAATCAACCTCCACTTCACCCCCGCGTTGATCGCGTCATACTCGTCATACTCCCCCACCAAACCCCACGTGTCCGTCAACCGATACTCCAAATAATACGTCACCCGTCCACCCGTCGATATCCCCTCACCACTCCTGAATATCAACCGCTCCTCCCCCGCATCCTGAGAACCCAACTTGTTCAAAATGTCCTTCCCAATCAATGTCGCCAGCTTCGCCACCCGATCCTTCGTCGTCGTCGTCAACTCATGCCTCGGCAATTCCCCCGCCGTAATCATCATCACAATCTCCTCAGACGAAAGCGATGGCACCGAAGAAAACTGGATCGCCGGCTCACTCATCGTACCGCTGACTTCCATCCGCAAGTCATACCCAAATGTCCGCGAAGCCCCCATCACCACCAGCCTCGGCGCATCCGGATTCTGCTCACTGAAACTCACAATGCCCTGCCGTATCGGAATGTTCGCATACGGAAATAACGCCTGCCCCTCATACACCTGAATGTCCCCCGTCAACAAAGGATCCCGCAGCGTCCCGCCAAGCCGCATGTTCATCGAATGCACCCCACGATAAAATGGACTCTTCACGTGAATCGTCCGGTTAGCCCTCAACTGCAAATCTAAACCCCATGACGCCATCGGCTCCTCCGTCACACTGAAATACGGCGGCGGTAACGACGTCTGACGAACGTTCACCCCCAACAACGAATCCAAATCGCTCAATACAAAACTGCGCTGCAAATCCACCGCCCCCCGGACCACCACAGGCTCCTCCTCGCTCCGCACCAAGGCCAAATCCAAATCACCCCGCACAATCAAACCCGCCTGCCGCGCCAACGGTAAATTCGCCCCCGTCACCCGCAAATCCAGCGCAGGCAGCTCACCCGGCTTCCTCCAGCAAACCGCCGTGTCCACCAACCCGCTCAACCGCACAGTCTCCCCCCCCCAATCCGCCTCCATCCCCGTTATCACCGCCTGCTGATCCTGCAACGCCAACCGACCGTTGATGTCCCTTATCGGCCCCAATAACGGAAATGCCCGCGTCGATAAACCACTCACCCCCCCCTCCCCCTCAAGCCTCCACCCCGGCAACATCCGAACCTGCACGTCCACCACACCCTCCGGCCGCAATGGCCCTAACCACTGCGGGTTGACCCGCGATAATGCCAACTCATCCATCACCGCCTCACCCTCCAACTGCCCCCAGTCCACCCTGACCTCCCCCCCCAACAACGACTCCCACATCCCCGCGGCCAACGGCAAAGCCGCCGACACCCGCATTTCCTGCCCTCCCACCCGAACCCGCATCGTTTCCAACGCCAGCCGCTCCGGCTCCAACCCCACCCCCAAGGACAACTCCTCCAGCAATACCATCGCACTCTCCCCAGGATTCTGCCCCGGCCGCCCCACCGATCCAACCGTAGCACTCAGCCTGCCACGAGGCTCCACCAACGTCCCCGCCAAATCGAACTCGCATCGCGCCCCTTCCAACTCCAAACCCGATACCACCATCAACCAGTCTTCCATGGCCGGACTCGGCTCCGCATCCAAATGAAATCGCATCCCGCCATCCGGAACCAACCGCACCATGGCCCCCGACCCCGGCCGCCCCAACACCACCGGCAACTCACCCTCCGCCCTCACCCACTCCCGCTCACCCTCCGCCACCCCCAACCGCTCCAACCGCACACCCTCACCACCCCCCGCCAACTTCACAAAAATACGCTCCGCCACCCCCTCCAAGGCATCCACCACTTCACCCGCGCCCTCCAAGTCCACTCGCATCGGACCTTCATCCCAAACCGCCGATGCCTTCAGCCGATCCAATCGAACATCCGGCATCTCACCTAACACAAACGCTCCCGCCCACCCGCTGTCCACCCCCTCCACCCCCAAATTCACACTCCCACGATCCGGCCACTCCACCCCACCCTCCACCAACAAACTCTGCACTCCGTTAGTCAAATGCAACGCCCCCAAAGTCACTCCAGGCACCCCGTCACCACCCACACCAGTCAGCGCAACCCCAGTCACTCCCTCCAATCTGAGCGGCACGTCCGATCCCCCGCCTACCTCCAACTCCGTGACCCGAACACCCTCCCCCCCGGCCGTCTCCACCCCCAACGTGACCCAGCCAACATCAGTCCTCCAATCCACACGCCCCCGCACCCGCTCCTGCCCCTCCCCCTCCCAACCCAGCTCCAGCCTGCTTTCCCGCATCCCCGCCAACCGAATACTCTCAACTACAACTCTCCCCTGATGCCGCATTTCAGCAATCGCCCCCTTCGCCGCCACATCCAACTGCACCGCCCCCACACCCACACCCCTCCCCCCAACCAACCGCTCCACCAGGTTCGATCCCAAATTCCCCGTGGCTGTAAACCGCCCCACCTCCAACGAACCCAAATCTAACGACTCAACCTCCATCCCAAAACGACTCCCCGCCGCATCCCCAAAATTCAGCGCCGCACCCTCCACCACCCTCCCTCTCAACCCCGCGTCCAGCTCCAACTCACTCACCTCCTGCCCCCCAACCCGCACACCCTCGCCCCGAACCACCAGACTCCCCTGAACACCGCCCTCCACCAAACCCCGAAAATCCAAATCCCCACTCAACACACCCTCCGCCTCCACCCAACTCTGCCGACTCAAATCCAACCGCACAGTCCAACTCGACCGCAGCTGTTCAAGAACATGACTCCACTCAACCCGCATCGGTGAAACCAAACCCACACTCCCGGCCCCCATCCCCACTTCCAAACCATCCAACTCGCCCCCGGCCAAACTGACCCGACCACTTCCCTTCACCAAGATCTCACCCACCACTGGCTCCTCGTGCTTCCCGGTCAACACCCAGTCCACCCCCAACTCTTCCCCGCCGCCAACCCCACGAATAACCCCACCCATCCGCTCCAACCCCGGAACACGCTCAACCAAACCGGAATCAACACTCTCCTCCAATCGTAACTCAAACTCCTCCGGCCAAACCGCCCCGCCATCCCGAGAATACTTCGCGCTCAGCCCCAAGTCCTGCCCCTCTACACGACCACCCGCAACAATATCCCACCCCTCCATCAAACCGCTCGCCGTCACCCCCAAATCAACCAACCACGGATCGCCCACCTTAACCCCAAGCCGAAACGCATTCGTATCATCCAAATTTAATCGAGCCTCGCCAGCAATCCCCTGATCCGGAACATCCACAGCCGCCACCACCCCGCCATCCCGATAAACCAAATGCCCCACCCGAATCACTAAACCCGGCATCTCCACCGCGCCATCCTCCAACTCCACCGGCGGCACCCACCGACGCAGCAACTCCCCTACCTGCCCCACCTGATCCAACACCCCGCCAACCCCCGATACCCCAACTTCCTCCCCCTCAGCAACATCACCCCGCTCCGCATCAAGCATCACCGTCCACCCCCGAACCCGGACCACCCCACCCTCCAGCTGTCCAGCCGAAGTCCAGCCCAACACCACCAGCTCCCTCCAATCGGAAATATCAACCTCCTCAACCTGAACGTTCCCCCCGGGAAAACCATACTCCACCCCCCGCAACCCCAAACCAAACCAACCGCTCCGCTCAATACCCGCCACACGCATCCCAATCCCCCCCAAAACCCCCTTCAAAACCAGAGGCAACCACAGAGGGAAAATCAAAACCACCAGAAGCAACAACCCCGAAGCATACAATAGGACCCTACGCCAACGACTAGGCTTGTCTTTCTTCGGCTGCATCAGGTCCCGCTCCACTGCCGTCAAAACCACCAACCCCCACTTCACGCCTCACCCGGAAAACCCCTCCACTGAATCACAACACCCCCAAAAGAGCGACCTCCAAGCCGATTAAATTTTGCCTGCAACCTACCCGCATACCCCAACATCAATACCCACCCACCCCGCCAAAACGGAACACTCAAACCTCAAACCTTTGACCAATAACCCAGCTCCCAGCTCCCAAAAAACCCTACCCCACAATCGCCTTCCGCTCCTCCTTCCACCGCTCCCCCAACCCCAACAAGGTCTTCGCCTTCAAATGCTTCTCCGCCATCGGAAAAATCAACCGCTCTTCCTTGTCAAAATGCCGACGCGACCCCACCACGGCCTGCCGCAGATAATCCCGCGCTTTCCCAACCTGCGAGCTCGCCAAACAAGCCCCCAGCGCCGCGTCAATCTCCTCATGCTCCTGATGAAATGTGTCGTGCTGCCCAATCTGCTCAAAGCAATGATCCAAGGGCTCAATGATCAACTCATCCTCAACCTTCGAATGGGCGTCCAGCATCGACTCAAGAACGCGCCCCAATACCTGAACCTCCCGTAACGTCTTCAGTGTGGGTAACGCCTCCTCAATGGAATCGAAAAGGTTGTGGAACACGACGTGCTCAGCCAGTAGTGCCTCAGTGATCTTAATGGCCATAGTGCGGCGAATATCGCCCCACACCCCAATCACGTCAAACCACAGAATCAGTTCCCTGCTCCTCGCTCCCCCACTGCCCCCCCCCAGAATCACCGCCCAGCGCCCCATACCGCCGCAGATACTTCAAACCCACCTCAAAATCTTTCGGTAAAGGCGCCTCTACCACCACCTCCCCCGGTATCCCAGCTGCCACCGCCGGCAACCTCACGGATTCCACATGCAAAGCCGGCCGCCCTATCAATGGCCGCTCCTCCAAATCCCGCTTGAAACGGTAGCCCGGCTTCAACCTCGACAAGTTCAAAGAACGCCCGCCATACAGCTCGTCCCCCACCAACCGTAACCCGTGCCGACGCAAATGAGCCCTGATCTGATGCGGACGCCCCCCAATCACCCGACAACGCAACAAGGTGAACTTCCGAAAACGCTCCACCACCTCAAACCGCGTTTCACTTCGCTTTCCCCGCTCCTTGTCCACCCGATAAAAACCCGTGGGAGTTGGCTTCCTCGCCAGCGGTGCACTAATCGTAAACTCGTCCTGCGGAGATCCCTCCACCAGCGCCAAGGTCACGGTCGGCGCCAAATGCGAAGCAAATAAATTGGCCAGTGCCTGCCAACACGCACGCGTCCTCGCCACCACCAAAACCCCACTCGCCTCAGCATCCATCCGCTGCGGCGTCGCCAAGAATCCAGGGTCGTTACCAGAAAACCAATCCCCCCTCCGCGCACGCGCATCCTGCATCAAACCCAGAAAAGAAGGACCTTCAGGAGAAACGGAATCCGCCAGAACCGGCAGACCAGATGGCTTGTCGACCACCAGCAAATGCGGTTCATCAAACAAAACCGGTAGCTGCCAACGGAGCTTGTCATCCCCGTCATCCAACCCCAACCGAATGAGAGAGCCAGGTCGCTTGCTCACTGGCCGTTGCTCAAGTCCGGAAGACTGTTCACCTGCGCCAATTCCATCTCCTTGCGGCTCCACTCCGATACCGCCTGGTTGCGCTGACTGTTCCTTAAATCCTCCATGTAACCCGCCAATTCCGTCTTCACCCGATCCTCGCTAACCGGCTCACGGCTCACCCCATAAATCACCACCCCACCGTCAGCCGTCTGCTCCACATCGCTCAATTGCCCCGCACTCAGCTCAAGCGCAGCGGGTTGAATCTGCCTGAAATTCACCCCCGACGGCAGGCCTGCCAAGGTGCTCGTCCCCTGCGAAAATGACTCCGGTGAGATCACCGTCACACCCGCCTCCGCACAAATCGAATCGAAATCCTTCGCAGCAGCAACCCCTGCCTTCGCCGACTCCAGAAAAGCAGCCGCCGCCTCGCGAGCCAACCGCCGAGCCTCCGCACTCCTGAAATCCAACACCACCTGGTCCCGGAATTGATCCAGCGGTGGCACATACCCCGCCACGCGCTCCTTCAGTGTCATCAAATAAACACCATCCCGACTCACCACCGGCTCCATCGACATCGGCTGAACCTCAGTCAACCCAAACGCCGCCGTACCAAATTCCTGCCCCACACCCAACTCCAGTGGCGGACTCAACCGCGCAAATGGCTCCGTAGTCCCATGCTCCAATGCCTGCCCCGCCGCCAACCGCTCCAAATGATCCTTCTGCTGAGGAGCCTCCTCGTAGGCTAGTAATAGCTGCTCCCCAAATGCCGTCGAAGCCTTGTAAGCCAAGGACAAAGCAAGCTGATCCACCAGCTCACCCCTCAACTGCTGCTTCGCAGCCTCCGCGCTCATCACAACCCCGTTCGTCCCCAGAAAACTGTTCGTGCCACGCTGCAAATACATCGCCTCCAGCTGCGTGCTCAAATTCGTGCTCGAACCCAGCTGAGTCTCCGCCGCCCCAACATAATTCGAGGCCGCAAACTTCACATAGTTCACCACAACCTTGTCAGAAATCCGCCAACGCGCCGCTTCCTTGTTGTAAAACGCCTCCAAAGCCGCATCGTCCACCACAACCTTGTCCACCTGATTCGTGTAGCTGAACGACACCAGCTTCACTTTCACTGACTCGTTCTCACGCCGAAAAGCCGCCTCCGCCTCACGCGGACTCACCAGCGCACCCGATACCGCACCCGCCTCCATCAGGTGCTGAATGCCCACCTGATGCCGCGCAAATTGCTTGAAAGCCTCCTCAGTAACCTTGCCCCGAGGCAGCGCCGTGTCCAAAAACTGCCGATACATCTGCGGCTGAAACCGTCCCGTCTCCCGGTCCGAAAACAACGGCGCCAACCACTGCGCCACCTCAGCATCATCCACCCACACATTCAGCGACTCCAGCTTGTCCAACATCACCAGCCGCCGAGCCACTTCGTTCTCCGCATCAAACATCATCCGCGCCTGCTGCGACTCCTCCGGCCACGAACCCATCATCATGAAAAACCTCAGGCGCGCCTCAGTATACGCCTGCATAAATTGATCCCGCCCAATCGGCTCGCCATTCACGTAACCGTAAATGCCCGTGCCCCGGGCCGCACCGGGAGAAGACCCGCCCGGACCCATGTACCAAACAAAAGAGATGATCACCAAAACAATGATGACGATCCACAACCAGCTCTGATGGCGTCGAATTGTACCAAACATATGTCAATCACTAGGTTGACCGCGCAAATGCAAGACGCGCACCCTACCCGCCCCCCCCAAAACGGGTCAATCCATTTGCAGCACACGTTTTAATACCCCCGCCAACCGCTCATACTGCCCCAAATGGTTGTATAACTGCGCCGAAACCCTCACCAGCCGCCGCGGATACGCCGGCCAAGGCACAATCGGCACCTCAATACCCTCCTCCCCCAATAACCGGTCCTGCAAAGGATCCAAATATAACGGCGATACCGGCGGCACCCCACCCACAGCACACGGTAACGGCACCGAAGCCATGCTCCCAATCATCGAGGCCGGACACGGCTCCTCAACCCCCAACGCCTCGCAGAGCAACCTCCGCCCCTCCAACGCCAATAAACGATTCCTCCGCCGAATCGCCACCCACCCACCCTCCACCAAACCCGCCATCGCCCCCAACGCCACCGGCACGCTCAGCCAGGCACTGGGATCCATCGTCCCAGTCCAGCCAAACTCCACCTGATACCGCGAACGATCCCGACGCAGACTGTTCGCCCCATGACTAATCGCCAAGGGCCTCACCCCATCCTGCCGATCCTCACGAACCCATAAAAACGCCGCCCCCTTCGGCGCCCCAATCCATTTGTGACAGTTCGCCGTGTAATACGTCGCCCCCAACCTCTCCAACCGCAACGGAACCATCCCTGGCGCATGCGCCCCGTCCACCAAAACCTCCACCCCCCGCCCGGCTAACCATGGCACCCACCGCTCCAAGGGCATCACCATCCCCGTCGGACTCGTCACATGATCCAACAAAACCAAACGCGTCCTCCGCGTCAGCCGCCCCGCAATAGCCTCAAATGCCTCCTCCTCCGACCGCAACGGAAAGGGCACACGAGCCACCACCACCCTCACCCCCACAGCCCCAGCCACAAAATCCAACGCGTTCCTGCACGCATTATACTCATGGTCCGTCACCAATAACTCGTCACCACGACGAAACCGTAATGACCTCAAAACCGTGTTCACCCCATGCGTCGCATTCGGAACAAAAACCAAATCCCGCGACTTCACCCCCACAAACCTCGCCAACACCCCCCTCGCCTCATCCAGTAACTCCTCCAAATCCCGCACAAAAAATTGCACCGGCTGACGCTCCATCCGCTCCCGCACCCCACGCTGATAAGCCAACACCTCCCGCAAACACGCCCCAAAGGAACCGTGGTTCAAAAAATCCACCCCCCGGTCCAATCGCCACAACCGCCCCGCCGCCGCAGGCCGTCCCAGCTCCTTCAATCGCTCCGCTCGCATCACTCGCCTCCCCATATGCAAGAATCGACCGGCTAACCGGTCGATTCTCAACGCTATCCTCTAATTAAAATCAGGCCCCATCAGCTCTCCAGCTTCCAGGGCGACCGATACGGAAACGGAATGTCCAGCCACTTCGACTTGCCACTCCATTGCGAAAAATCCTGCGCCACAGGATCCCAGCGCATCCGCTCCCGATGATGATACGCCAGGTTCACCAGATGACAGACGGTCACCGTCCGGGCCCCAACCTCCACATCACAGATCGGCTTGGTCCGCGTCTCCACACTCCTCAGCCAGTCGCCAATATGATCGTTGCTCTCGTAAAGCCGCACATCCCCGGGCCCCGATCGCCACTCCTCCAAGACCTCCGGCGTCGCCTCAAACTTGCCTCGGTTCACATACACCTTCCCCTCACTCCCGTGAATCGTCACCCCGTTGCCGTTCCGATGCACCACCTCCGTGCCGTTCGCATACACCAGACGCACACCGTGCGTGGCATTCTCCTCACTCGCCGGAATAATCTCCACCGGACCACTCTGATCCATCCCCAAGGCCCACTGCGCAATGTCAAAATGATGCGCACCCCAATCCGTCACCATCCCACCACCAAATTCCACGTAATTGCGCCAGTTCGGGAAATGCCCGTGAACACCCCTCGGACTTAACTCCGAATTGTAAGGCCGCAAAGGCGTCGGCCCCAACCACATGTTCCAATCACACGCAGCCTCCGTCGTCTCCGCCGGTAAATCACACCAAACACTCGGCCCTCCCACCGCAACCTCAATCTCGTAAATCCGCCCCAACCGACCGTTGCGAACCAACTCGCACGCCCGCCGAAACTCACTCATCGATCGCTGCATGCTCCCCACCTGAAACACCCGACGATTCCGACGCACCGCGTTCACCACCGCCTTGGCCTCGTTAATCGACTGGCACAACGGCTTCTCACAATAGATGTCCTTGCCCGCATTCGCCGCAGCAATCGAAATCAAAGCATGCCAGTGGTCCGGCGTCGCAATCACCACCGCATCCACATCCGACCGCGCCAACACCGACCGAAAATCATTGTAGGCATCACACCCACGATACTCCCCACGCCCCGTCGCCTCCGCATACCGCTCGTTCACCGTCGCCCGCGCCGCCTCACGCCGCGTCCGGTCCACATCACATACCGCCACCACCTGGCACTGCTCACGCCGCAGTATGTTGCCAGTCAAACCACGGTTCTGCGTCCCCATGCCAATAGACGCAATGTGGAGACGGCTGTTCGGGCCCACCGGAGCAGACCAAACCTTCGAGGGAAGCAACATCGGAGCAACCGCAACCGTGGCCGCAGTGCCCAGAAATCGTCGTCGGGAAAACGCTTTTTTCGTCATAACGGTGTTCACACCATGGTTCAACCCGCGCACCCTGCCAAAGACCCCCCACCCAAATCAAATCAAACCTGCTCCCCGCCAACCATCTCCCATCTCCCATCTCCCGCGCTGCGCCCTCAGCCCTCCGCCCTCAGCCCTCCGCCCTCCGCCCTCTGCCCTCAGCCCTCTGCGCTATGCCCTCTGCGCTCAGCCCTCTGCGCTCCGCCCTCTGCGCTCCGCCCTCTGCGCTCCGCCCTCTGCGCTCCGCCCTCTGCGCTATGCGCTCCGCCAACCGATGAAAGTTGCCTTGCTCAGGGCAACCAGTAGTATGTCCCCCAATTCAATGCCGCCCATGCACCCCCACCTACGCCACCTCGGCCGTCAGCTGGCCTGCCTCACCCTCCTCACAATAACCCTCGGGACCATCCCGCCCGTTACCCAAGCCCACGCCGCCACCCAACCCGCCATGAAACCCATCGAAATCGCCAACTGGGGCCGCAATACCGACGGCCAACCCGTCCAACTCGTCACTCTCCACAACGAAAACGGTATGGTCGCCAAAATCACCACGCTCGGCGCCATCCTCACCGAACTCCACGTCCCCGACCGCCAAGGCAATGTCACCAACGTCGTCCTCGGCTTCGATAACCTCGAACGCTACCTCCAAGGCCACCCCGCCTTCGGCGCCACCATCGGCCGCGTCGCCAACCGCATCGCCAATGCCAACTTCAAACTCAACGGCAAAACCCACCAGCTCGCCGCAAACCTCGGCCCCCACCACATCCACGGCGGCCGCGCAGGCTTCCACCACAAAATCTGGACCGCTACCCCCCTCCCGGAACAAGCCGGCAAATCCTCCGTCGCCTTCACCTACACCAGCCCCGATGGAGAAGAAGGCTACCCCGGCACCCTCCACGTCAAAGTCACCTACACGCTCACCAAAAATAACGAACTCCGCCTCGACTACGAAGCCACCACCGATAAACCCACCATCATCAACCTCACCAACCATAGTTACTTCAACCTCGGCGGCTCCGGTGACGTCCTTGACCATATCCTCGAAATCAATGCCCATAATTATACGCCCGCCGATATCAGCCTCATCCCCACCGGTGAAATCGCCCCGGTAGCCGGAACCCCGCTCGACTTCACCCAACCCACTGCCATCGGCGCCCGCATCAACCAGCTCCGCCCACGCCCCAACGGCTACGACCATAATTACGTCATCAATAAATCCAACCCCAACGACTTCGTCTTCGCCGCCCGCGCCACCCACCCCGCCAGTGGACGCACCATGGAAACCTGGACCTCCGAACCCGGCGTCCAACTCTATACCGCCAATGGCTTTGACGGCACCATGACCGGCACCGGCGGAGTCAGCTACCCCCAACACGCCGGCTTCTGCCTCGAAACCCAACACTACCCCGACTCCATCCATCACCCCAACTTCCCCTCCGTCGTCCTCCAGCCAAACCAAACCTTCCACAGCACCACCTCCTTCCGCTTCAGTAATTCCCAACCCTAACCACCCCCTCCTCCCACACCATGAATAAAACCATCGCCATGGTCTTCGCCGGAGGTCGCGTCAGCGAACTCTCCGCCCTCACCGAAAAAAGACCCAAAGCCGCCGTCGTCATGGGCGGCTGCTACCGCACCGTCGACTTCGCCCTCTCTAACCTCGCCGATACAGGAATCGGCCGCGTCGGTATCCTCGCCCAATACCGCCCCGCTTCCCTCATGGATCACGTCGCCAGTGGCGTCGCCTGGGACCTGGTCGGCACCAACCGCCAACTCCGCTTCCTCCCACCCTACATGGGACCCGAAACCGCCGACTGGTACCGCGGCCCCGCCGATGCCCTCTTCCAAAACCTCGACTTCATCGAACGTAGCGACGCCGACCACGTCCTCGTCGTCTCCGGTGACCACGCCTACCGCATGAGCTATGAACCGCTCATCCACTTCCACAAGGAACATGACGCCGACCTCACCATGGCCTTCACCCCCAGACCCGATGACTCCTCCAGATTCGGAATCGGTGAACTCAATGCCCTGGGCCAAATCGTCAACTTCACCGAAAAACCCGAATACCCCAGAACCCACCTCGCCTCCATGAGCGTCTACCTCTTCAGCCGCCACGTGCTGCTCGATGAACTCCGACGCGCCATCACCTCCTCCGGCGAAGACTGCCGCTTCCAAATCCACGAAGTCATGCGGCAAATGATCCCCCGACGCCGCGCCTACGGCTGGATCTACCACGGCCCCTGGCACTACACCCGCTCCATCGACGAATACCTCCACTTCCACCAGGACCTCCTCGGAACCCACCCCAAAATCGACCTCGATGCCTGGGAAGTACGCTCCAACTTCCTCGCCCGCCGCTCAGCTCCCCCAGCCCCCACCCGCCAACTCCCCGGTTCCCACGTCGAAAACTGCCTCGTCAGCCCCGGCTGCATGATCGCAGGAACCGTGCGCAATAGCGTCCTCTCACCAGGCGTCCGGATCGAAGCCGGCGCCTCCGTCGTCGACTCCATCCTCCTCGATGACGTCGTCGTCGAAGCCGGCGCCAAACTCGATCGCGTCATCTCCGATAAACGTACCTGGTTCGGTCCCGAATGCACCGTCGGCGATGGCCCAACAGTCGTTTCCAAAGAGATGCCCAACTCCCTCAAAAGCGGCGCCACCCTCGTCGCCGCCGACCTCCGCATCCCACCAAAAGCCCGCATCGGTCGCGGATGTATCATCCACCACGGCGTCCCCGCCTCCGCCATGGAAAAACCCCTCGCCTCCGGTCAAAGCCTCTCCGCCCGCTAAACCCACCCAGCAACACACGCCATGAAAGTCACCTTCTTCACCCGCGAATACCCACCCAACGTCTACGGCGGCGCAGGCGTCCATATCAAAAACCTCTCCAAACAACTCGCCAAACTCATCAACGTCGATGTCCGCTGCATCGGCGAACAAACCGACCCCACCCCGGGCTTCCACGTCAAAGGCTACCAGGGCTGGAGCCGCATGTGGGAAAACGGCGACCCCAAGTTCAACAGCGCCCTAGGCACCTTCGCCGCCAATATGTCCATGGTCCGTGACCCCATCGACTCCGATGTCGTCCACTCCCATACCTGGTACGGCTCACTCGCCGGCTTCATGGCCAAAATGCTCTACAATACCCCCTTCGTCGCCACCGTCCATAGCCTCGAACCCCTCCGCCCCTGGAAAGAAGAACAACTCGGCCGATCCTACCACCTCACCACCTGGGTCGAAAAAGTCGCCCTCGAAGCCGCCGACCGCGTCGTCGCCGTCTCCCAAAACTCCCGCGCCGAAATCCTCGACCTCTTCAATGTCGACCCCGAACGCGTCAAAGTCATCTACAACGGCATCGACCTCGATGTCTGGAACCCCAGCACCAGCGAAGCCACACGCAAAGCCTTCGATGTCGCCGAGGACTATATCCTCTTCCTCGGCCGCACCAGCCGCCAAAAAGGCATGGTCCACCTCATCGAAGCCATGAAATACGTCGACCCCGGCATCCAACTCGTCTGCTGCACCAGCGCCCCGGATACCCCGGAGGTCGAAGCCGAAATCGCCGAAAAGGTCGCCAGTGAACCCCGCGTCCTCTGGATCAATACCCTCCTCCGCGAAGAACAATACATCGAACTCTATACCCACGCCCGCGTCTTCGCCTGCCCGTCCGTCTACGAACCCTTCGGCATCATTAACCTCGAAGCCATGGCCTGCGAAACCCCAGTCGTCGCCAGCGCCGTCGGAGGTATCAAGGAAGTCGTCGTCCCAGGCACCACCGGACTGCTCGTCCCACCACAAGACCCCAAAGCCCTCGCCGACGCCATCAACCAGGTCCTCCGCGATAAAAAGAAAGCCCGCGAAATGGGCCTCGCCGGCCGTAAACGCGTCGAAGAACACTTCGCGTGGAGCTCCATCGCCCGCAAAACCCTCGACATGTACGAAGAACTCGTTACACCCCCGCCCGCCTAACTACCATAGCTTCTCCCTGCTCCACAAAGCCGCCCGCCCCACCCCAGCGCATCCCCACATGCGCTAAAGTCTTCTGCAGCAATGCCGATATCTGCCTCGTATGAAGCAAACTCGTCCACACGGACGAGTGCTCCAGAAGGCCACACTGGCTAGTTCGGCAGGTACGTTCAACTTGGCCCATGGAGGCCCGGATCAATCCCATCCGGGCCCTGCGGCGCGTCAGGGTTCAAACCAGCTCGTAACCGGTGGTCCCTCCCCTGCCCTTTACCCCCGCAGGCCACTCGTCCTCCCATCGCCATGCGTGGCCACTCAAAACCGCTGCGCCCCACAACACCCCGCCCGCCCCCACCCCAAGGGCCTCCCCACTACTTGACCCCCACCACCATGTACTCCCTCTGGCTCACGCTCCAATGTGCCCTCACCGCAGGCCTCACCGCCTTCGCCGTGATCCAGCAAAAACGCAAACACGCCAGCAACCCCACTAACACACCCCCGGCTTTTATCTTCGCCGTCGTCTCCATCGCCCTGCTCGGCCTCGGCTGGATAGGAAGCGTCCACCGCACCAATGAAGTCGACGCCGCCATGAAACATCAGGCGCTCAGCCAGGCAGTCGCCCTCTCCCAAACCCTCAGCCCCACCCTCGCCCGACAACTCCTCTTCTCACCAAAAGACCAAACCAATACCGCCTTCCATACCCTCTCACGCCAACTGCAGTCATACGCCCGCCTCACCCAACAACGCTCCATCTACTCCATGGCCATCCGCGATAATAGTATCGTCTTCGGCCCGGAAAGCCTCCTGCCCGGCGATCCCCTCGCCTCCCCACCCGGCACCCCCTACGAATTGCCAAACCCCAATGACTGGGACTGCCTCCTCAAAGCCCGCTCCTCCGTCTTCGGCCCCGTCACCGATGAATACGGCACCTTCATCAGCGCAACCTCCCCCGTCCTCGATCCCCACTCCGGTAAGGTCATCCTCGGAATCGGCATCGATATCCCCGCAGACGAATGGCATCACCAACTCTCCCAAGCCAAAACCACCCCCGTCCGACAAACCACCCTCCTCACCCTGCTCGCCATCATCAGCCTCTTCTTCCTCTGCTACCAATCCCGCCAATACCCCAGCAGAAACCGAAAACTCCACCACATCGAAACCTCCCTCGCCGCCACCTTCGGAATCGCCGTCACTCTCACGATGGCCTCCTGGTGGCGCGATACCGAACGGCAAAGCCAAAACCTCCTCTTCTCCCAAGTCGCCGAACAACAAGCCGAAAGCCTCGCCCATAATCTCTCCACCCTCGAACACCAAACCGCCGCCCTCAGCCGTGTCCTCGAAAAACAACCCCAGTGCTCCGAAACCGACTTCGTCACCTATGCCACCCCACTCCTCGAAAATGGCAGCGTCCAGTCCGTCGACTGGATCCCCGCTACCCAGTCCACCAATACCGAAATCCTGCTCTCCGCCCCACCACCCCCGGAATCACCACAGCCAGACCACCCGCCCACGCTACCCTACCCAGACCCCGAAACCCTGCAACTCGCCGCCACCCTCGGCACACAGCTCATTACCCAACCCGCAACCCAGCCGAACCCCTCCACCCATAACCTCAATATCCAAGTCCTCTCCCCAGTCCATACCTCCACCTACCCAACCAATACCCAACTGCGCGGCTTCCTCAGGACTACCCTCCGAATGCAGGACCTCCTCAGAAATGCCCTCGCCCAGTCCTCCACCGAACAAAACATCAGCACCGCCCACCTCTATAACCTCAACACCAACGGAAACTTCGCCATCCTCGCAACCTTCCCGCCACCTCCAAGCAATACCCCCCATAACCACCCACAAGCTAACCCCCACCAATCCCAAATCCGACCCGTCTTCGCCTTCAGCCAAGCCTTCGGCATCACCTTCGAACCCGGCCCCGCCTTCGCCAGCGCCTACCCCATCCGTACCTTCTGGTGGACCCTCGTCACCGGCTCACTCATCACCTGCGCCGGAACCCTCGTCATCGGCTCCATCCGCCGCCAACAACTCGAACTCGAATCCCTCGTCCATAGCCGCACCAATGAACTCGAATTCGCCATCGAAAAAGCCAACCTCCTCGCCACCGAAGCCCAAACCGCCAATATCGCCAAAAGCCAGTTCCTCGCCAGTATGTCCCACGAAATCCGTACGCCCATGAACGGCGTCATCGGTATGACCGGCCTCCTCCTCGATACCCCCCTCTCCAACGAACAACACCGCTACGCAGAAATCGTCCGCTCCAGCGCCGAAAGCCTCCTCGCCCTCATCAATGACATCCTCGATTACTCCAAAATCGAAGCCAATCGCCTCGAAATGGAAGAAATCGACTTCGACCTCGTCACCTCCATCGAGGAAACCTCCGAACTCCTCAGCGTCAAAGCCCAGGAAAAAAACCTCGAACTCACCTGCCTCATACCCCCGGAAATCCCCTCCCGACTCCGCGGCGACCCCGGCCGCCTCCGCCAAATCCTCTTCAACCTCGGCGGTAACGCAGTCAAATTCACCAGCCAAGGCAGCGTCACCATCCACGTCGACCTCCAGTCAGCCGATGATACCCAGGCAACCCTCCGCTTCCGCATCATCGATACCGGCATCGGTATCCCCCAAGAACACATCCGCAAACTGTTCACCCCCTTTACCCAAGTCGATGCCTCCACCTCCCGCCGCTTCGGCGGAACCGGCCTCGGCCTCGCCATCTCAAAACAACTCTCCGAAATGATGCACGGTACCATCGGCGTCGAAAGCCAACACGGCAAGGGCTCCACCTTCTGGTTCACCGCACAATTCAAAAAGAACCCCAAACCCAAACCCCATACCCCAACAGTCAACAAAACCACACAGCCCCTCCGTATCCTCATCGTCGATGACCTCGATACAAATCGACTCCTCCTCACCACCTCCCTCCGCCCCATCGCTTCCCACCTCGAAGAAGCCGTCGACGGCCCAACCGCCCTCAGCACCCTCCGCCAAGCCGCCCAAAATCACCAACCCTTCGATATCGCCCTCATCGACCAC
This sequence comes from Verrucomicrobiota bacterium, assembly GCA_046047235.1. GTDB lineage: Bacteria > Verrucomicrobiota > Verrucomicrobiia > Limisphaerales > JAHDYP01 > JBMTVN01. The sequence continues at coordinate 48,489 of JBJOII010000011.1, forward strand.
GAAATGCCCGGCATGGACGGAGAAACGCTCGCCCAACACATCAAAGCCGACCCCACCATCCAAACCACCCGCCTCCTCCTCCTCACCTCCCTCATGCTCAACGGCGACCGCACCCGCTTCCTCAAAGCCGGGTTCGAAGACTGTATCACTAAACCCATCCGCCGCGCCCGACTCCTCGAAGCCATCGGCCACTCCCCCTCCCCATCCACATCCAAACCACCCACCACTCCCCCACCCCAATCTGCCACCACCAACCCGGTAAAAAACCAACGGCTCCTCATCGTCGAAGACAACCCCACCAACCAAATCGTCGCCACCAAAACTCTCACCCGACTCGGCTACCAGACCGATGTCGCCTCGAACGGCCAGGAAGCCCTCGAAATGCTCCGCAATACCTCCTATGACCTCGTCCTCATGGACTGCCAAATGCCCGTCATGGATGGATTCGAAACCACCAGGGCAATCCGCACCACCACCCACGCCTCGTCCCCCACCCCACCCACCGTCCCCATCGTCGCCATGACCGCCAACGCCATGCACGGCGACCGCGAAAACTGCCTCAGCGCAGGCATGGATGACTACCTCTCCAAACCCATCGACCCCGCTAAACTGAACTCCGTCCTCAACAAGTGGCTCAACGAAAAAACCCGCACCCAACCACCCGCCTCAACCCCAAAACCTGCCCCCGAAAACCCCGCCAGCATCTTCGCCAAAACCCAGTTCATGAACCGTATGCTCGATGACCCCCAGCTCGCCACTGACGTCATCCAGGCCTTCCTCCACGATGCCCCACAACAAGTCGAATCCCTCCTCCTCGAAACCACGAACCCCAATCCCGAAACCGTTCAACGCATCGCCCATAAACTCAAAGGCGCCGCAGGCGCCGTCGGCGGACAAGCCCTCCACTCACTCGCCGCCGAAATAGAAGCCGCCGCAAAAATAAAGGACACCCCTGCCATCACCGCCGCAGCCAACCGCGTCCAACTCCAATACGACCTCCTCCAACAAGCCCTCGAAGAACAACTCGAATCCCTCCAAACCCCAACTACACCCCTCCCATGAATACAATCGTAGTCGATGATGATTTCACCTGCCGCTGCTGGCTGAAAGGTGTCCTCCGAAAAATCGGATTCCAGGTCGTCAGCGAAGCCGCCAACGGCCAGGAAGCCGTCCAGGCCGTCACCACCCACCACCCCGACCTCGTCCTCCTCGACGTCAGTATGCCCGTCAAAACCGGCCCCGAAGCCCTCCCCGAAATCCTCGCCGCCCACCCCAAAACCCTCGTGGTCATGCTCACCTCCATCGCCGATGAAGCCACAGTCGTCGATTGCCTCGAAAAAGGCGCCGTAGATTACCTCCGCAAAGACGCCACGATCGAGGAAATCCACCAAACGCTCTCCAGCCTCCAGCCCACCCCCCACCCCACCCGCTAAACCCCATGAGCGCTCCCATAACTCCACTCTATAACCTCCAAGCCGTCCTCGCCGATATCGCCGCCGATGAACAAGGCGACCGAACCGCAAAACGCGTCCTCTCAAGCGACGAAATCCGCCAAATCGTCAAAAAACGCCGGCAATCCCCAGACACCCAACCCCCCCACAATCCAGAATCATGAAGAGGCCAAGCTTCACGCAGGACCTCGTTGCCCCAGGCCACCTGCACCACGAAAAAGCCCGGAACCTGGAAAAAAAGTTCCCCGGTAACGACCTCTCCATCCTCTCCCAACTCCTCTCGGATGGTAGTATCCCCAGACATACGCTCTGCCAAACCTACGCCAACTCCCTCGGCACCGCCTACGTCAACCTCCACCAAACCCTCATCCAACCCGATGTAGCCACCCTCCTCCCCCTCCAATTCGCCTCCTCACACCAAATCATCCCCCTCTACCGGCTCGATAACACCATCACAGTCGCCACATCCAACCCCCTCAACCTCACCGCCATCGACGACGCAACCCAAATCCTCGGCACCCACATCGCCCCCGTCTTCAGCCCACCCGACGAAATCCTCGAAGCCATCGAAATCCACTTCGCCAGCCTCAACATCGTTCAGGAACTCGAATCCAACCTCTCCCGGAAAAACTCCCCCGAAATTCACTCCAACCCCAGCTCCCAACACCTCATCCACCTCGCCCAGGATAATGACGTCGTCACTCTCACCCGACACCTCCTCCTCGTCGCTATCCGCGAACGCGCCAGCGATATCCACCTCGAACCCGAAGAAAATGGCCTCCGCGTCCGACTCCGGATCGATGGAGAACTCCACGAATGGCAACACCTCCACCAACACCTCAAAGCCCCCGTCACAGCACGACTTAAACTCATGGCCGGTTGCGATATCGCCGAACACCGCCGCCCCCAGGACGGCCGCCTCTCCCTCCCCCTGGGTATCCAAAAAATCGACCTCCGCTTCTCCAGTGTCCCCGCCATGGATGGAGAAAAAATCGTCCTCCGTATCCTCGGCTCCTCCAACCGTAACTCCGTCCCCCAACTCGAAGACCTCAACCTCTCCTCCTCCAACCTCAAAGCCCTCAAAAAGGTCGTCACCTCCCCCAATGGCGTCTTCTTCGTCACCGGCCCCACCGGCTCCGGCAAAACCACCACGCTCTACTCCATCCTCCAACATATCAACCGCCCCGGACTCAATGTCGTCACAATAGAAGACCCCGTCGAATACCGCCTCCCAGGTATCACCCAAGTCCAAGTCAACCCCACCGTCGACCTGACCTTCGCCACCGCCCTCCGCGCCTTCCTCCGACAAGACCCCAACGTCATCCTCGTCGGCGAAGTCCGCGATATGGAAACCGCCCGCATCGCCTCCCAAGCCGCCCTCACCGGACACCTCGTCATGTCCACCATGCATACCAATAACGCCCTCCAAGCCGTCACCCGCCTCGTCGAAATCGGCGTCGAACCCTTCCTCGTCGCCCCCTCCATCATCGGCGTCAGCGCCCAACGGCTCGTCCGCCGCCTCTGCCCGCAATGCCGGGAACCCCAACCCATGCCCGCAGACCTCGCCCTAAAACTCTTCGGCCCCCTCACCTCCACACCCCCAAATCTCTGGCACGCCAAAGGCTGCCCCAACTGCCGCGGAACAGGCTTCAAAGGCCGTATCGCCATCCAGGAAATCTTCATCCTCACCGAAGCCATCCGCCAACTCATCGCCCGAAATTCCTCCATCCTCGATATCCAGAAGCTCGCCAAAGACCAGGGCTTCCAAGGCATGGAATACGATGGACTCAAAAAAGCCCTCCGGGGTCTCACCACCCTCAACGAAGTCGAAAAAGCCATCGCCATCGCCGAATAAGCCCACCCCCGAATCCATGAAAATCCTGGTCGCAGATGACGATACCACTACACGCCTCACCCTCTGCCTCACGCTGTCCAAATGGGGCTACGAAGTCTGTGAAGCCTCCGACGGGAACGCCGCCCTCCAATGCTTCAACCACCAAAACCCTCCAGCCATGGCCCTCCTCGACTGGATGATGCCAGGCTGCGATGGCATCGAGGCCTGTAGACAAATCAAATCCATCCACTCCAACCGCCCCCCCTATATCCTCATCCTGACATCAAAAATATCACCCGCCGACCTCGTCGACGGACTCAACGCCGGCGCCGATAACTATATCTCCAAACCCTATAACGCCGATGAACTCCGCGCCCGACTCCAGGCAGGCGAACGCATCGTCGCCCTCCAACACCAACTCGCCGACCTCAACCAAAACCTCGAACAACGCGTCGCCGAACGCACCGCCAACGTCCAGTCCCTCCTCAGCCAAAAACACCAGCTCATCCGCCAACTCGGCCATGACCTCCGAACCCCACTCACCCCTCTCGTCCACCTTCTCCCCGAACTCATCAAACAAGAAGACAACCCCGATAAACGCGACTCCCTCCTGCTCTGCCACGAACAAGTCCAACACCTCCATTACCTCGCCGACCGCATCCGCCTCATCGCCCGCCTCGATGAACTCGACTCCACGCTCTGCCCCCAACCCACCCCGCTCGAACCCCTGATCCAGGAAGCCATCCAGCAACTCCTGCAACGCCGCTCCTACAACTCATACCCCTCCGTCTCCATCCCCAAACATATCCGCATCCTCGCCGATCCAACCTGGTTCCAAAAAGCCGTCATCGAACTCCTCGATAACGCCCTCCGCTACTCCGCACCACAAGGCCACGTCTCCATCACAGCTTCCACCCACAACAACCAACTCCTCCTCCGCTTTACCAACTACGGCTGCGGACTCGACCCCGCCGAACTCGAAACCATCTTCAACCCCTTCCATACCGGCGACCCCTCCCGCCACCAACGCCGCACCCACGGCCTCGGACTCGCCATCAGCCGCGAAATCATCCAACACCACGGCGGCCAAATCTGGGCAGAAAGCCAGGGATCCATCCACGGCGCCTCAGTCGTCATCAGCCTCCCAATCCCCACAGAAACCACAAACGAAACACCATCCCCAACCACAATAACCCCCTCCAATCATGAATAATCCCCCAAATAAAATCCCCGTCCTCATCGTCGATGACGATGAATCCATCCCCCGCACAGTCAGCAAAATCCTTAAAGGCGCCGGCTACCCCGTCTCCACCGCAGCCGACGGAGAGCAAGGCCTCCAACTACTGCTGGACGGCTTCCAGGGCCTCGTCCTCATGGATGTCATGATGCCAGGCATGGACGGCTGGAAAACCATCCGCAAAATCAAGGACCTCAACCTCCTCGACGGAAACCTCATCTGCATGATGACCGCCCTCACCGAACCTACCCCCGGTAACGAAGACCTCTCAGAAATCGTCTTCGACTACCTCGCAAAACCCTTCGACGGCCCCCAACTGCTCGATATCGTCCACCTCGCCAACGGCCAACTCGTCGCCTGATCCCTATGCCATCCCCGGAATCAACCCGTCCCCCAGGAAAGACTCCAGCAGGCCTCGCCATCATCGGCGCATCCACCGGCGGCGTCCGCGCGCTCACCACGCTCTTCCAAAACCTCCGCCCCGTCCCCGCCGCCATCGTCCTCGTTCACCATATGCCAGACTACATCCAACAGTCCTTCGTCCGTAGCCTGCAGAAAAATACCCCGATGGAAGTCCTGCTCGCCACCGATGGCATGCCCCTCCAAGCCGGAAAAATCTTCGTCGCCCCCTCCAAATTCCACTGCGTCCTCGAACAAAACCGCATCCTCCGCCTCACCCCAGGCCCTAAGGTCAACTACGTCTGCCCCGCCGTCGATGTCACCATGAAATCCGTCCTCCCACCCCTCCTGCCCGCACCCCTCGCCGGAGTGCTCCTCACCGGTATGGGCCGCGACGGCGCCGATGGCATGGTCCACCTACGCAGCCTCGGAGCCCGCACCGTGGCCCAAGACGAGGAATCCAGTGCCGTCTTCGGCATGCCCAAAGAGGCCTGGAAAGCCGGCGGTGCCGAAATGTTGCTCCCCCCGGACCGCATCGCCCGTTCCCTCTTCCACTGGCTGACAAATACTCAACCCCAGCCAGCCAACGCTAACCCGTCACGCCAACAAGTCAGTCACCGCACGATGCTCACCCACACCCGTTAGTTTCAGATCCAACCCCTGAAACTTCACCGATAACCGCTTGTGGTCCATCCCCAGGCAGTGCAATACGGTCGCGTTCAAATCATTCACGTGAACCGGCTTGTCCAGAATGTTGTAACTGAAATCATCCGTCTCCCCATACACCAATCCCGGCTTGATCCCACCACCTGCCAGCCACATCGAGAAACACCTCGGATGATGGTCCCGACCATAACTCGTCGCCGTGCTCTTGCCCTGGCTGTAAACCGTCCGCCCAAACTCACCCCCCCATATCACCAGCGTGTCATCCAATAACCCCCGCTGCTTCAAGTCCTTCACCAATGCCGCCGAAGCCTGGTCCGTGTCCCGACACTGCTTCGTCAAATGATCCGGCAGGTTGTCATGATGATCCCAACCCATGTGATACAACTGCACAAAACGAACATCCCGCTCCATCATCCGCCGCGCCAATAAACAGTTCCGTGCATACGTCCCCGGCCGCCTCACGTCCGGACCATACATCTCCAATATGTGCTCAGGCTCATCCGAAATGTCCGTCAAGTCCGGCACCGACGTCTGCATCCGAAACGCCAGCTCATACTGCTCAATGCGCGTCAGAATCTCCGGATCCGGCGTCGCCGCATGCCGAATCTCATTCAACCCACGCAACTGATCCAACATCTGCCTCCGCGTCGAACTGCTGCACCCCGCAGGATTGCTCAAGTACAACACCGGATCCGCCCCACTCCGTAACTTCACCCCCTGATGCTTCGAAGGTAATACCCCGCTCCCCCATAAACGATCATACAACGGCTGCCCCGCCGACCGCCCGGTCCCACGCGAAATCATCACCATAAAGGTCGGCAAATCCCGGTTCGCCGTTCCTAGGCCATATGCAACCCATGCCCCCATGCTGGGCCGACCAGGTATCTGCGATCCCGTCTGGATAAAGGTAATCGCCGGATCATGGTTGATCGCCTCGGTATACATCGACCGCACTATCGCTATGTCATCCACAATCCCCGCAGTGTGCGGCAACACCTCGCTCACCCACGCCCCGCTCCGCCCATGCTGCGCAAAGGAAAAGGTCGACCGCAAAACCGGAAAGTTCGACTGGTTCGCCGTCATCCCCGTTAACCTCTGCCCCATCCGTACGGAATCCGGCAGCTCAGACATGTGCAACTTGTCCAGCCCGGGCTTGTAATCAAATGTCTCCAGCTGCGTCGGCGCCCCCGACTGGAATAAGTAAATGACCCGCTTCGCCGTCGGCTTGTGATGCAGCTTCAATCCACCCTCCTTACCCGCCGCACCCACCAGCCGACCGGCCGGTGAAGCCGCCAATGCCGCCAACGCCGCCGACCCCAAACTGCACCCCGCACGCTGCAGGAAATGCCGCCGGTTCATCTGCTGAGCCAAATGCAAAAACTCCATATTTTCCTCCGTAGATAAAGCCTAACCCGTCTCCCCTCAGTTCTTCGTCAGCGTCTCGTCCAAGTTCATTAATACGCTCGCCACCGCCGTATACGCAGCCAACTCCGCCGGTGACTCACCCAATTCCACCTCGCTGTCACCATGAGACAAAAACTCCTTCGCAGCCTCAGTATCCTGCCCGTAAACACCCAGATACCCCTCATAACCCGACCGCAAAAGCTCCTCCTCCGCACCCCCCGGCCAACGCCCCGTCACCAGCCGGAAACCATACCTCAGCCCCGCCAACACATCCCCCCCTTCAGCAGCCACCTGCATCCGATAACCCAGATGCCTCGAAGCTTCCACATACGCCACGTCGTTCAATAACGCCAAGGCCTGCAAGGGGGTGTTCGTCCGGGGCCGCTTCACCGTGCAAATCTCCCAGCCCGGCGCGTCAAACGTCGCCAGCATCGGCGGCGAAACAGTCCGCTTCCGGTTAATATATAAACTCCGCCGATACAAATTCTCCCCCTCGCTCTGCACATACGGACCCTGACTCGCCCCGCCCGCCAATTCCTCCCACAACCCCGCCGGCTGATACGGCTTCACCGGAGGCCCTCCTATCTTCTCCACCAATAACCCGCTCACCGCCAAAGCCGTGTCCCGCACCACTTCAGCCGGCACCCGAAACCTCGGACCCCGCGCCAGGAAAACATTCTCCCGATCAGTCTCATACGCCTCCGCCGGAACGACCGAGCTCTGCCGGTAGGTGGCACTCATCACAATACTCTTCTGCACCGCCTTCAAATCCCAGCCGCCATCCATAAATGTAAACGCCAGCCAGTCCAGTAAACCCGGATGCGACGGCGGCGCACTCTGCGTCCCGAAATTATCCAGACTCCGCACCAACCCATTCCCAAAAAACTTGGCCCATAACCGGTTCACGGCCACCCGCGAGGTCAACGGATTCTCCGGACTCACAATCCAACGCGCCAAACCCAGCCGGTTCCGCGGCGCATTACCCGGCAACGGAGGCAAAGCCGCCGGCACCCCAGGCCCCAATACCTCACTCTTGTCCGGCGCATCATAGACCCCTCGCACCAACCGATACGTCGGACGCGCCTCAGCCAACTCCCGCATCACCATCACAGTCGGAACTTTGTCCCGGCGATACGCATCGCGTTCCCGCTTCAACCCCTCCACCACCTCCCGCTTCACCGCCAGCCGCCCTTCAATCACCCCCCCCAGATACTCCGCCAAAGCACGCTCCACTCCCTCACCTCCCACCCCCACCGCCCTCGCCAAATCACGCGCCGCCCAGGCCCGAACCTCCTCCTCACTCAACGCCCGGTCAAACACCCGCACCTCAGCCACCTGCCCCTTCAACGACCGCTCCTCCGCCCGCCGCCCAATCCGAAATGACCGCTCCACCCCGATCTCACCCTTCAGGGAATCCAAAACGGTCTTCATCTCCACCAGCTCCCCGTTCAGGGTCACCTGAACCCCGGCCGCCTTGCCGCTCCCGTCATAACTCACACCCAAATGCGACCAAACCCCCATCCCCACCCGCGGCAATACACTCTCCACCTTCAACGCATCCTCACTGTACGTGCTCAGAATATGCACCGCCAACTTGCCATCCTCCATGATCAGGGTGTCCACCCCGCGATACCCCGGCGCCCCCTCCATCTTGCTGAAAACGGTCCCGTGTGACTCCGGCCTCACCCACGCCGTCACCCCAAACGCCCGATCCCGCCCAAATACCTCACCCAAATCCGTGTCCACATAGGAAGCCTCCCCACCATCCAATACCAGCGCCTTCCCCACTAAACCCTCAGCCCATACAACCTCCCCCTCCCCAGCATAATGACTGCCGTCCCGCAATGCCCCACCCGCAAGCTCCAGAAAAACCGGATCCGCCAGCTCCACCCCACCCCCGTCCACTAACCCCGCACGCAACTCCGCCAACTCCACCTCCCGCCGCCCCTCATACGCTTCAACCTCACGCCGGGCAGCCTCAATCCGCCCTTCAAATGCCGCCAACTCCCGCTCATTCTCCTCCGTCGGCAACGCTACCGTCGGCCCCGTATTCCCCCGCTGCTCCTCGTAAAAACCCCGATCCTCCGTGCTGTTGAAAAACGCATAAAACTCATAAAACTCCCGGGCACTAATGGGATCATACTTGTGGTCGTGACAACGCGCACACCCCATCGTCAAACCAAGAAAGACCGTCGATGTCGTCTCCACCCGATCCACCCGGTTCTCCACATACCACTCCTCCTCAATCGATCCCCCCTCCGTCACGGAATGGTTGTTGCGATTAAACCCCGTCGCCACCAGTTGACTCTTCCCCGGCCTCGGCAATAAATCCCCCGCCAACTGCTCCACCGCAAATTGATCAAACGGCATGTTCTCGTTAAACGCCGCAATTACCCAGTCCCGCCAAGGCCACATGTCCCGACCAAAATCATTCTGATACCCGTTCGAATCCGCATACCGCGCCCCGTCCAGCCAGTCCATCGCCATCCGTTCACCATAACGCTCCGAACCCAGCAGACGATCCACCACCCGCTCATACGCCCCATCCGTATTATCCAATAAAAACGCATCCACTTCCTCCGGCGTCGGTGGTAACCCCGTCAAATCCAACGTCACCCGGCGTAACAACGTCTCGCGATCCGCCTCCGGTTGCGGCATCAACCCCTTCTCCTCCAGCCGCGCCAATACAAACCTGTCCACCTCGTTCCGCACCCACCCCGCATGCCCAACCTCCGGCAACACCGGCCTCCGCACCCGCTCAAATGCCCAGTGCTTCGCCCAAGGCGCCCCCTCCCGAATCCACTGCTCCAATAAAGCCACCTGCTCAAAACTCAAACGCTCCTTCCCCCCCTCCGGAGGCGGCATCATATCCACACTGTCCTCCGTCACCACCCGCGCAATTAACTCACTCCTCTCCGGCTGCCCCGCCACTACCACCTCCGCCTTTGCCCCATCCTCCGTGTCCAACCTCAACCTCCCCTTCCGCGTCGCCTCGTCCGGCCCGTGACACGCCCAACAATGCTCACTCAAAATCGGCTGAATATCCCGGCTGAAATCCACCGTCCCCGCCACTAACCCACAACTCACCCCCACCACCCCAACACCCGCCACCCACTTGATGCTCTTCAATTTCATAAACTCACCCGGTAACTTTCAGCATTAGCACTGACACACATCGGTTGAAGCCATCCCCATACACCACCCCCTCCCCGCACACAAGCGAACGCTGAAACCTCCCGCCCCATCGAAATCGCTATCGCTATCGGGATCGGTATCGCATGCTGAACTTGGCTCTTGGAGGAACCCGATACCGGATATCGGGGATCGGTTAGCGTCGCCCGCGACCGAACAGCAGAGCCACCCCCAGCTCCTAGCTCCTAGCTGCCAGCCCCCGCGCCGCGCACGCGGCACCACCCTCCACCCTCCACCCTCCACCCTCCACCCTCCACCCTCCACCCTCTGCGCTCTGCGCTCTGCGCTCTGCGCTCTGCGCTCTGCGCTTGCCGCTTTGCCCTCAGCCCTCAGCCCTCAGCCCCCAGCCCTCAGCGCTATGCGCTTGCCGCTTTGCGCCCCCCACGCCTATGCTCACCCCACCGCATGATCCAGTTCGACCGAGTCACCAAGGTCTACTCCGGACGCCAAATCGCCCTGGCCGATGTCTCTTTCGAACTTCCCGCCGGATCCACCATCGGCCTCCTCGGCGCCAATGGCTCAGGCAAATCCACCCTCCTCCGTATCGCCCTCGGCCTCATCTCCCCCTCCGCCGGCCAAGTCACAATCTTCCAACAACCCATGAACCCCGGCGCCAAACACCTGCGCCAACGTATCGGCTTCCTCTCCGACTCCCCAGCCTTCCCCCGCGACCTCACCGCCATCGGTTACCTCAACCTCGTCGGCCAATGCTTCAGCCTCCCCAAACGCGACCACCAGGCCCGCATCGGAACTCTCCTCCGCGCCGTCGGACTCACCGATGACGCAGGCCGCAAAATCCAAACCTACTCCACCGGCATGCGCACCCGCCTCGGGATCGCCGCCTCCCTCATGAATGATCCCGACCTCCTCGTCTGGGATGAACCCACCTCCGGACTCGACCCCATCAGCCGCAGCCAAACCCTCGGCCTGCTCGAACAGTTCCGCCAACGTAAAACCGTCATCCTCAGCTCCCATATCCTCGGCGATATCGACCGCGTCTGCGACCGGCTCCTCATCCTCAACCAGGGCCAACTCCTCTTCAACGGATCCCGCAACGACCTCGAAAATCTCCTCCCCAAAAATGTCCTCGAAATCAAAGTGAGCGGCAATATCGACGCCTTCACCAACACCATCCGCCAAACCCTCCGCCGCGAACCCATCCAGCCCGACCCCGGCCGTATCCGCCTCGAACTCCAAGCCAACGAAATCGCCGGCACCATCATCGAGCAAATCCTCCAAACCGCCCGCCAAACCCAAACCACCGTCCTCGCCGTCAATTCCACCGCCCGCCAACTCGAAGACGCCTACCTCAAACTCATCACGGAAGACGAATTCCGCGGCTTCCTTCGCGTCAATGCCAGCTAACCCCAGCCAACCCAAGCCAACCCGCCACATCCCCAGCCGCTGGCAGTCCACCTGGGTCATGGCCCGCGCCGATATCGCCTCCGTATCCTCCTCCTGGCTCGCCCGCGGTTTCCTCCTCACCTCCGCGTTCCTCAGCATCCTCATGCTCAAAGGCATGCAGGCGGAACAAAAACCCGCCAGCCAGATGCTCGAAGCCCTCTACTCCACCTATATCGTCCTCTGGATGCACGCCGTCGTCTTCCTCGCCGGCTCCTCCCTCTCCCGCGAACAAGACTGCCTCAATGACGCCGTCCTCAGCCGCGGCATCACCCGCGGTGAATACTTCTCCGGCAAAATCCTCGCCCGCTTCATCGCCATCCTCGGCATGATCTCCCTCGTCCTCCTCCCCGGTAGCTTCTGGGCCATCCGACAAGACCAGCTCGTCAAAACGGAATCCGGCTTCGTCAGCTCCAACGCCCGCGATACCACCGTCGAAGCCTGGGAACCTAAAAAGATCTTCGCAGGCACCGAAGGACGCCTCCTCGACTTCACCCTCCAAGTCGGAGACCAAATCGCCTCCGGAGATGTCCTCGCCCAAATCGATGACCAACCCCTCTTCGACCAGCTCGAAACCCAGCGCCGAGCCGAAGAAACCGCCCGCAATGAAGTCAGTAACGCCCAACGCCGCTACGAAGACGCCCAACGCAATGTCGCCCAGGCCGAAGATGCCCTCGCCCGCGCCGAACGCGCCCTCATCGGTAAAGACCTCCTCAGTAAACTCGAACAGGCCGACCGCGAAACGGAACTCCGCTCCCGTAAACGCGACCTCAGCACCGCCCATAACCAACTCCAAATCGCCCGCGATACCATCACCGCCGCCGAACTCCAGGTCGAAAACGCCCAGGCCCGCGTCCGCGATGCCCGACTCCGCCTCGGCCGCGCCACCATCACCGCCCCCATCTCCGGCTACATCACTGAACTCCACGTCCAGTCCGCCCAATACGTCACGCTCGGCTCCCACCTCCTCACCATCGCCCCGCTCGACGAATTCCAGGTCCGCGTCCCCATCTACGAATTCGAAGAGTTTAAACGACTCCGCCAAAACCTCCCCGCCTCCATCAAAATCGGCGAAACGGAATTCACCGGATCCATCCACCAAATCGGCGCCATGACCTCACCCGATACCTACGGCCGCCGCAGTAACTACGTCCTCGTCCGCTTTAAAGGCGATGGCACGCTCGGTCTCCTCGGCCAAAATGCCGATGTCCGACTCAAACTCCCCCCGCGCGAATCCAAAACCACCGCCATCACCCAGTTCTACCAAACGCTCACCGGCCAAGGCACTGATGACCTCCAGTCCACCTCCGCCTCTGTCCGTATCCCCTCCATGCTCCTCGGCCTCAGCCGCGTCCTCGGCTGCGCCGCCTTCCTCACCACCCTCACGCTCCTGCTCCTCACCACCCTCCGCTCCCAGCTCATCGCTATCCTCGGAACGATCGGCCTCTGGCACCTCTCCAACCTCGCCTTCGACTTCGCCGGCCTGCCCGACCTCTCCTACCTCGAACTCGTCCGCACCATGGATAAGGTCCTCAGCGGCGTCAGTAACCCCACCCACGAACTCACCCAACTCGCCTGGCTCGCCCTCATCACGCTCAGCCTCGCCTCCCTCGCCCTCACGCTCTTCATCTCCCGCGACCCACCCAAATAACACCATGCCCCCACACGCCTTCCTGAGCTTCCTGCTCGCCTCCCTCCTCAGCTCGGCCTCCCTCGCAGCTGCCCCCACCTGCAATATCTGGTCCCACCAGGGCGACCCCTTCTCCGGAACACCACTCCTCGAATCCCTCCCCATCCAAACCCCCTACGCCCAAATCCAACTCCCCATCCATTCCATCCAATCCATCGACCTCGCCCAACCCCCAGACCAAATCGACCGCATCACCACCACCCAGAACGACCGCATCTCCGGCTTCATCCTCCTCAATTCTCTCCAGCTCCAACCCGCCAACGGCCCCCAACTCACGCTCCACCGCGCCGACCTCACCCGCATCGCCTTCATCCACCCCAAGCCCCCAAGCCCCACTACCAACCAACAACTCGTCTTCCTCCGCAACGGCGATGCGCTCCATGCCCAAATCACCGGCGGCCCCTACCGCATCACCACTCCCCAAACCGATATCCAACTCCCCGCCACCAACCTCGCCTCCGCCCGCTTCACCCCCTCCTACCCCGTCACCGCCCAAATCCTCACCCGCACGCACACCACCATCAACGGCTCCTGGCCACCCCAAAACCTCTCGCTGCAGCTGCTCTGCGGCCCATCCATCTCCATCCACCCAGCCCACATCGGCTCCATCGACCCGCCCATCTCCACCAACAACACCACCCCGGCACAACCCACCGGCCCCGGCGGTAACTTCGATCTGGTCTGGATACCCCCGGGCCACTTCACCATGGGTAGCCCCAACGAAGAACCCGACCGCGACCTCGATGAAGGCCCCCAAACCCAAGTCACCCTCACCCAAGGCTTCTGGATCTCCCGCTGCGAAATCACCCAGGCCCAATACCAGTCCGTCATGCAAATCAACCCCAGCCTCTTCCTCGGTGACCCCCGCCGCCCCGTCGAACGCGTCCGCTACCGCGATGCCACCGAGTTCTGCCAGCGCCTCACCCAACTCCACACAGAACAATCCCTCATCCCCACCAACCACGCCTACCGTCTCCCCACCGAAGCCGAATGGGAATACGCCTGCCGCGCCAATACCCAAACCCGCTTCAGCCACGGCACCGACCCCCTCGCCCATGACCTCGAAAACTACGCCTGGTTCAATGCCAATAGCGACTCCTCAACCCAACCCGTCGGCTCCCGCCAACCCAACCCATGGGGACTCCACGACCTCCACGGCAACGTCCTCGAATGGTGCCTCGACGGTGCCTCCAGCCAACTCCCCGGCAACTCCGTCACCAACCCCCTCACCCCGCCTGAAGGCCTCCTCCGCATCGCCCGCGGCGGTTCCTGGCTCCACAGCGCCCGCGCCGCCCGCTCCGCCAACCGCGACGCCTATAGCGAATCCACCCGCAGTAGCGACCTCGGCTTCCGCATCGTCCTCACCCACACTAACCCCTAACCCCTCCCCCTCTCCCCTCTACCTGCGACGCCGCTCCGCGCCCAGAGTTTCAGTGTTTCGGAACACCGACCTGAGCACCCCTCTGCGCGGAGCGCTACCGTCTCATCCAAATCGAAATCGCTATCGCTGTCGGTATCGAGCACGCCTCCCTGCCGCGTTCTACGCGGCAGCACGTGCAGCCAGGAGACCGTAGAGAGAAAACAGTGGCACCCTCTCCCCTCTCCTCTCTCCCTGCGGTCCGCCACGCGGACCACAATAGCCCTCAGCCCTCAGCCCTCAGCCCTCAGCCCTCAGCCCTCTGCTCTCTGCGCTTCCCGCTTCCCCATTCCTCCCGCCCTCTCTAGACTCCACCCCGCACAAACATGACCCTAGCCAACCTCATCGCCACTCTCTGGGTCGCCCTCGGCGGCGCGCTCGGCAGTGCCGCCCGCTTCGGCCTGTCAGGTTGGATCGCTAATCGTTGGGGCGAAACCTTCCCCTGGGGCACTCTCGTCGCCAACGTCACCGGCTCACTCGCCATCGGCTTCTTCGCCACACTCACCGCGCCCGATGGCCGCTGGCTCGTCCCCAATACCACCCGACTCTTCTTCCTCACCGGCTTCTGTGGCGGCTACACCACCTTCTCCTCCTTCAGTCTCCAAACCCTCAGCCTGATGCAGGAAGGCGAGTGGTTCCCCGCCATCAGCAATATCCTCTGCTCCGTCCTCCTCTGCCTCCTCGCCGTCTGGATCGGCCACGCCGCCGCCATCAAAATCAACCTCACCCACTAACATGCACGCTCCCCAGTCCGCCCAACGCCTCCGCATCTACCTCGGAGAATCTGACCGACACCACCACCAACCCCTCTTCGAAGCCATCGTCCTCAAAGCCCGCGAAGCCCACCTCGCCGGAGCCACCGTCCTCCGCGGCCCCATGGGCTTCGGCCATTCCAGCCACCTCCATACCGCCAAAATCCTCCGCCTGTCCTCCGACCTCCCGGTCGTCATCGAGATCATTGACTCCCCCGAAAAAGTCCAAGCCTTCCTACCCACCCTCCAACCCATGCTCCAAGGCGGACTCGTCACCACCGATACCGTCCAAGTCCTCCACTACCACGGATCACCCCCCCAAATACACTAGGCCAAGGTCACAAACCAAAAACAGAGGTCCAACGCTCCCGTAGTTCAAAAACACCACCCGAAGCCTCCACCCCCCTTCGCGTCCATTCGCGGTTGCGAAACAGATCCATTCGCGTCCATTCGCGTCCATTCGCGGTTCAGAACCACCCCCCTTCGCGTCCATTCGCGGTTCAGAACCACATCCATAGCGTCCATTCGCGGTCCAGAACCACCCCCCTTCGCGTCCATTCACGGTTCAGAATTTGAAGGTCTCGTTCACCCGACCACACTGCGGACACCGCGACCGGTCCACATCCGGATCGTCGGTATACACATAGCTGCACTCCTCGCAGCGGAAGACCTTGTCCTCGCTGGGCTCAGGCTCAAACCGGCGCCGCCGTATGTCGCAATACCGCGACACACTCACCAGTAGAACCAGCATGCTAAACACATAAAGAAACAGCAGCGTGCTGGTCTTCATGTAGCTCCACCTCCAGCAGGTTGACCCGGCTCCCGCTTCGTGGTCGTCGCATTCGACCAACGCACAACAATATTACCCCATAGACGTTCCACCACCGGATCCACCCCCGACGACTCAGGCGTCAAACGCAATCCGTGCAACAAGGCCACCGCCTGCCGATCCGCCTCCTCCCACCCGGAACTCTTCAAAACCACCGCAGAGAAGACCATGCCATCCGGCTCCACCGCCACTTGTATCCACGTCGGCTGCAGCAAATTCGTATGACTCAACACCGGCACCTCCGGCCAGCTCTGCACCCCCCTCGCAGCCAAACCATCATCCAGCTCCAATCGTGAAACCCGCGCCAAAGCCACCCCGGGAACCTCTACCCTCGTTCCCACCGGCACCCGCAAACCCGACATCACACTTGGCGACCCCAACCCCGCACCCGGCCCCTGCAATCCCACCCCAAACCAATTCGTTCGCGCTGATAACCACCTCGTCGGCTCGCTCCATTCCAAACGAGGCAAAGGACTCCGGGAAGCCATCCTCCATGCCTCGCCCGAAAAACCAAAGTCATTCGGAACCGCAAACAACATCGGATCACGCACCCCCAGCTCTCGCGAAGCATCCTCTACCCCCACCGGCCACTGAACCACCTCCAAACCGCCCCCGGGCGGACTCACCACCATCGGCGCCGCCTCCCGCTCAGCCACCACCCCCAACAAAAACACCTGAGCCAAAAATAGCATCACCACCGCGCCAGTCCATTGACGCTCACTCCATGCCTGTAAATCACTCAACCCCGACTTGCTCATGGTCGTCCACCACCCGACGTAGGCCGCGTCGCCAATAACGCATTCTTCACTCCCGCCACCCGGCCCGCGTTCATCAACCGTACCAGCGTCTCCTGCGAGACCCGCCGGTCCGCCAGCAGTACCAATGTCAACGGGCCATCCGCCGACCTCACCGCCCTCGCCAATCCCCGCTCCAAATCCTCCAACGAAGTCATCTGGTTCAGATAATACAACTGCCCCCGCTCATCCACCGCCACGGTCACCGTCGCATTCGTCACCCCCGGCAGCCTCGGCCCCTCAGGTAACTCAATCGGTAAACCCCCAATAAACGTCAGCCTCGAATGCAACAGCACAATCACCAGCAACAGCAACAATACCCCCGCAAACAAAAAGCCGTCCGCCGGCCCCCGAAATACCCTCGCATGACGCGGAAATCTCATTTGCCGTTCGTCAAATTCAGGCTCGAGACCAAATTCAGCACCTCCGTCGAACTCTTCTCCATGTCGATCACAATGCTGTTCACCCTCGCCACCAAATAGTTGTAGCCCGCATACGCCGGAATCGATACCGCCAGCCCCACCGCCAACGACAACAAAGACTGCCAAATACCTCCCGATAAATCACCCGCGTTCGCAAACGGACCACTGCCCTGCAAACTCTGAAACAAATCCAGAAAACCCATCACCGTCCCCAATAAACCAATCAAAGGTGCAATCTGCGCCACCGTCGCCAGAAAGTTCAGCTTCTCCTCCAACCTCGGAACCTCCTGTAAACCCGCCTCCTCCAACACCTCCCGCACCCCCTCCCGACCCCGCTCACGATTCAAAATCGCCGTCTTCACCAAACGTGCCACCGGCCCCGGTGTCGCATCACAAATCGATAACGCCTCCACAATGTTGTCCCGCTTCAGCACGTTCCGAATCCCGTTCAAAAACTCAAAGGAGTTAATCTGCGCGCGATGATAATGCAAAAACCGCTCTATAAACGTCGCCAACATAACGGCACTCAGCACCAGCAACAACCACACCGCCGGACCCCCGTGCTTCAGCAAAACCGGTAACATGCCGGCGGTTATACCCCTTCCCCGCCCCGCTGCAAAGAGGCTTCATTACCCCCCCTGCCAGAAGTCAGCCTGTCCGCCGTAGCTCTTGGAGCGAAGGAACAAAGCCAAAGGTCAAAGGTCCGTCCGTGCCAGTCCGTGTGCCCGTGTTCACCCGTTCACCAGCGTCCACCCCTACCCCCAAGCCCCCCGCTCGTGCGAAACGCCTCTCCCACCCTCTCCCCTCTCCCCTCTCCCATCTCCCATCTCCCATCTCCCATCTCCCATCTCCCATCTCCCATCTCCCATCTCCTATCTCCTATCTCCCATCTCCTATCTTCCCTCTCCCTGCGCCAGGCTGTTGCCTGGCGCATTAGGCTTGCACCACACCCCTCACGCAAGAAATCGTCTCCCCCCATGAACGAACCCGACCAACTCCGCGAACTCTTCCGTATGCAAAAAGCCCTCAACGAACGCATCGGCGTCGTCACCGATGGCATGACGGACGAAGAAAAAACGAAATGGGTCCTCAATTACTGCCGCGCCATGACCCAGGAAATGGCCGAACTCACCGATAGCGTCCCCTGGAAATGGTGGGCCAAATACCAGAAGTTCGATGAACAAAACGCCCGGGTCGAAGTCGTCGACCTCTTCCACTTCCTCATCAGCCTGGCCCAAGTCCTCGGTATGAGCGCCGACGATGTCTTCCAAGCCTACGTCAAAAAGAATGCGGTAAACTTCAAACGCCAGGAGTCCGGCTACACCGAAAAGGACCATAACGACTCCAAACACATCTAAAGCAGCTCCATGCCCCGACTGCCCCAACCCCAAAAGCCCCGCCCGGAGGGAACAGTCGTGGTCCAAGACCCCTCCCGCTCCCCCGTCCCGCACCACTGGCGCCCCAATATCCAATCCATCCTCATCCCCACCACCACCCTCTCCCGCCGCGTCAAATCACTCGCCTACTCCCTCCAACACCACTACCACAATAAAAACCCCGTCATCATCTCCGTCCTCAACGGCACAGTCGTCTTCACCGCCGACCTCATCCGCTACCTCAACTTCCCCCTCACCCTCGACTTCATCGGCACCTCCAGCTACCGCAACCAAACCCAAGCCGGCCCACTCCACTTCACCAAACACCTCTCCACCAATATCCACAACCGCCACGTCCTCCTCATCGACGATATCCTCGATACCGGCCAAACCCTCCACGCCATCCTCAACCAACTCCGTAGCCTCAAACCCAAAACCCTCCGCACCTGCGTCCTCCTCGAAAAACGCATCCCACATACCCACCCCATCCAACCCCACTACACAGGCTTCACTATCCCCAATGCCTTCGTCGTCGGTTACGGACTTGATTACGCCGAACAATACCGCAACCTCCCGTTCATCGGAGTCCTCAAAACTCCACCACCCTAACCCCGCTAAACCTACATGGACATCTTTAACCCAGGCACGCTCTTCGCCTCCCTCATCTGGAGCTCCGTCGGCCTCGGCTACTTCATCTACGGAAAAAAACAACAGTCCCTCCCACCCGCCATCGGCGGCATCCTCATCATCGCCGCCTCCTACTTCTGCTCCTCCTTCTCCAGTATGACCGCCGCCAGCGCCTTCCTCATCGGCGCCATCCACCTCGCCCTCCAACAAGGCTGGTAAAAACCCTCCCAGAAGCCAGAGGTCAAGGGTCAGGAGTCAGGAGTCAGCGGCCAACCGCCCGTCCGTGTCCCCCTCAGGTAAAGGCGCACTCTTCGGCATGCTCCCAAGTCATTGATCCAAACCAAGCGCATCGAAATCGAAATCGCTATCGGTATCGAAATCCAGAGGCCAGCCTGTCCGCCAAAGCCTTGCCAAAGGCCAAAGGCCAGAGGCCAGAAATCAAAGGTGAAGACCAGCAGTCAAGGGCCGAGAATCTCCCACCGCCAGTCCGTGCCAGTCCGTGTGTCCGTGTCCCACCCTCCCCCACCTACTCCGCGCCGCAGGCGCCTGTCCCCCAGCTCCCAGCTTCTAGCTCCCAGCTCCCGCGCGCCGCAGGCGCGCAGCGCCCCCCCTCTCCCCGCGTCACGCAACCATGCGGGACGCGCAACGCTTTCCGCTTGCCTCACCACCCCCGCTTCCCAAAACATGCCCCATGGCAGACACCAACAACGTCGCAAATTGGGATGAGCACTTCTACCAGAACGCTGACTCGTTCTTCCCCAGCCTCCCGAATACCGCGCTGACCTACGACGACGTCTCGCTCGCCACGCTCTACTCCGAAGTCCTGCCCCGCGATACCCAACTGGACGTCAAACTCGCCGATAACCTCGAACTCCATATCCCCGTCGTCTCCGCCGATATGGATACGGTCACGGAATCCTCCATGGCCATCGCCATGGCCCTCAACGGCGGACTCGGCCTCATCCACTACAACATGACGGAGAAACAACAGCTCTCCGAAGTCAGCCGCGTCAAAAACCACGTCCACGGCCTCATCCAGGACCCCATCAAGGTCAACCCAAACCAACTCATCGGTGAAGTGCTCGAAATGATCGAAAAACGACGCTTCTCCTTCAGCACTTTCCCCGTCGTCAATGACCAAGGCACCCTCCTCGGCCTCCTCCCCGGCCACGTGGTCAAACCCCGCTACGCCAAACGGAAAGCCGTCGAAGCCCTCACCCCCAGAACCCAAGTCCATACAATCCTCGTCAACGACCTCGGCCCCGACCCCGTCGCCACCGCCGATACCTTCTTCACCGAACACCCCGGCATCCATAAACTCCTCGTCGTCGATGCCCAAGACCACCTCCATGGCCTCTTCACCCTCAGTGACGTCGAACGCATCGCCCTCGAACGGAACGCCCAGTTTAAACCCGCCCGCGATACCCAACACCGCCTCATCTGCGGCGCCGCCGTATCCGCCACCCGTAACGCCTTCGGCGAACTCGACCGCGACCGTATCCTCAACCACGTCAGCACCCTCGTGGAACGCGGCCTCGATGTCGTCGCCGTCTCCACCGCCCACGGCCATAGCCGCGGCGTCGGCGATACAGTCCAACTACTCCACCAAGCCTTCCCTAACCTCCCCATCATCGCAGGTAATGTCACCTCCGCCTCCGGCGTCGAATTCCTCGCCAACGCCGGCGCCCAAATTATCAAGGTCGGACAAGGCCCCGGCTCCATCTGCACCACCCGCACCGTAGCAGGTGTCGGCATCCCTCAAATGACCGCCCTCTTCATCGCCAGTCGCACCGCCAAACAGAAAGGCGTCTCCATCCTCGCCGACGGCGGCATCACCAAATCCGGCGATATCGTCAAGGCCCTCACTCTCGCCCAAGGTGTCATGTGCGGCGGCCTCCTCGCCGGTTGCCCCGAAGCCCCCGGCCAAATCATGGAAATCAGCGGCAAACTCTATAAACAATACCGCGGCATGGGTAGCCTACCCGCCATGAAAGCCGGCGCCGCAGCCCGCTACGGACACTCCTCCTCCAATACCCAAAAGGTCGCCCCGGAAGGCATCGAAGCCCTCAAGGAAGTCTCCGCCTCCGTCGACCGTATCCTCACCCAGCTCGTCGGCGGTATCCAGTCCGGCATGGGCTACCTCGGCGCCGCTAACCTCCCCCAACTCCGCGAAAAAGCCCGCTATATCCAAGTCAGCCCCGCCGGCCAACGCGAAGCCGCACCCCACGACGTCGTCGAAGTGAAAACCGAGAATTAATCCCCCGCCCACACTCCCCACACACACCCAAGCATGCAGGTCGTCTCCTCCCCAAAGGAACTCCTCCACTCCTCAAAACCCGTCCACCTCGCCATCGGTATGTTCGATGGCGTCCACCTCGGCCATCAACAACTCCTCCAACTCACCCTCCAAAACGCATCCGCCAATAACGGCATCGCCGCCGCCCTCACCTTCGATCAACACCCCAATCACATCGTCGCCCCCAACCGCATCCCACCCGCTATCCAAAACCTCCAAACCCGACTCCAAACCCTCAAAACCACCGGTATCCACGCCGCCATCGTCACCCCCTTCACCCCCGCCTTCAGCCAAATCCACGGCGAAACCTTCATCCGCCAACTCGCCCAAGACCTCCAAACCCTCTCCTCAATCTGCATCGGACAAGGCTTCACCTTCGGACATAAACGCTCCGGCACCTGCCAACTCCTCCAAGACCTCGAAAGCGAACTCCATTACACGACCCATATCCTTCCCCCCGTCTCCCTCAACTCCTGCCCCGTCCGCTCCACCATCATACGCGAAAAAATCGCCGCCGGCCTGCTCCACGAAGCCAGTAACCTCCTCGGCCGACCCTACTCCATCACCGGCGAAATCATCCACGGCGACCACCTCGGCCGACAACTCGGCTTCCCCACCGCCAACCTCAACGTCCAAAACCTCGCCCTCCCCCCACTCGGCGTCTACTCCGCCAACGCCATCCTCAATGACAAATCCTACCCCGCTGTCCTTAACCTCGGCATCCGCCCCACCCTCAACCAAACCACACCCTCCCTCCGCCTCGAAACCCATATCCTCGACTTTCAACAAGATATCTACGGCGCCTACCTCGAAGTCCAACCCCTCCAGTTCCTCCGCGGTGAAAGAAAATTCGCCTCCCTCGAATCCCTCCGCCTCCAAATCCAATCCGACCTCCAACAAGCCCGTAACCTCCTCGCACCCCTCCCCTGAAAACCCAGCCCACCCCAACTCAACCCCTCTGCATCCAACTCCCCAAACACCAGTGGGACTCGGAAGCCGCCGCCCATCACCAACGCGTAGCACCACTCGCCGAACCCGCCCTCACCCGACGCTCCCATAACCAAAAGCACCCGGTCTGGGACTTCCTCTTCACCTATTACTCCTTCCCCATCCGCCGACTCCTCACCTACGTCCCCGGCCTCGTCGACCCCAACGGCAACCCCCGCCCAACCTCCACCACTACCGAAAACCTACCCAACTCCACTCTCTGGACCACCCACCCCCCACATGCCAAAAACCTCCAGCTCGCCAGCTGGATCGCTAACCTCTGCCACGAAATCCTCAACCGACCACCCCGCTTCAATTGCTACGGCCTCCACGAATGGGCCATGGTCTACCAACTCAACCCCACAGAAATCCGCCATAACTCCACCCCACTCCGACTCCCCCCAAACTCCATTAACCAATTCGTCGAATCCCAAACACTCTGCTGCTCCCACTACGACGCCTACCGCTTCTTCACTCCCCAAGCCTCCCCCAAAAATACACTGCACCCCACCCACGCCAATCGACCCCAACTGGAACAAGCCGGATGCCTCCACGCCAATATGGACCTCTTCAAGTGGTCCTATAAACTCTGGCCCCACATCGGCAGCTCCCTCGTCGGTGAAACCTTCCAGCTCGCCGCCCAAGCCCGCTCCCTCGATATGCGCGCCAGCCCCTATAACCTCCAACACCTCGGCTTCATCCCCATCCCCATCGAAACCCCACAAGGCAGAAACGCCTACCTCGAAGAACAACAAGCCATCGCCACCACCGCCACCACCCTCCGAAAAAAACTCCTCAACGCAGCCCAAAACCTCGCCAACCTCAACCCGCCCGCCTAACCCCCAACCCGCTGCAACTCCAACGTCTGGCCCGCACGCTCAACTAACTCCACTAACGCCCCCGGCGTAAAAGGCTTCGCCAAATAATCCGTCACGTGTTCCGCCAGCCCCCCCACCCCATCAGGAACCTCCCCCTCCATCAATGAACCAGTCAACATGCAAACCGCCATCCCCTCATTCCAACCATTCTCCACTATCGTCCTCAATACCTCCCACCCACTCACACTCCCCAAATTCAAATCCAGTAAAATCACCCCGCGAAACCCTCCCCGCACCGCCTCCAAACACGCCTCACCACTCTCCCTCCCCTCCACCGCATACCCCTGACGCTTCAATAACGTCACAACCAAATTCCGGATCGGTGCCTCGTCCTCCACCACCATCACCCCAGGTCGCCTCACGGTTTTATCTTGTTGTTCGCCCAGCATTTGCCCTTCTCTTTCCATGTAGGCTCCGTAACACCTAAGACAGCTATCGGACAATACGCCACCCGTCTTAAGCAGCCACCCCACACTCCCAACTACCATGCGTAATCCCATGCAAGCGTTGTACTTATTTCTCCTGACTCTCCTCACCCAAATCACCCTCGCACAACCCTCCCCAAAGATCATCCTCGATGTCGATGCCGCCGAAGATGTCGACGACATCGGCGCCATCGCAACCCTCCACGCCCTCGCCAATCAGAACGAAGCCGAAATCCTCGGCATCCTCATCTCCTCCAATAACGAATGGGTCGGCCCCTGCGTCGACGCCATCAATACCTACTACGGTCGCCCCAACCTCCCCATCGGCTACCAATCCGAACACCAATACGGCTACCTCAATACCCACGACCCCCACCGCCCCACACCCTCACGCTATGCCGAACGCGTCGCCAAAGAATTCCCCCATGACCTGAACCAAAGTAGCGATGCCCCCAACGCCACCACTCTCTGCCGACAACTCCTCGCCAATCAACCCGACCACAGTGTCACCATAGTCACCGTCGGATTCCTCACCAACCTCCGCACCCTCCTTAACTCCCCACCCGACAACATCAGCCCCCTCAACGGTGAATCGCTCGTCACCCAAAAAGTCCTCCGCTGGGTCTGCATGGGCGGCATCTTCCCCGAAGGCCGCTTCGCCAACGGCGGCGGAGAATACAACGTCATGTACGATACCATCGCCTCCGTCCGCGCCATCAATGACTGGCCCACACCCATCCTCTTCAGCGGATTCAAAATCGGCGCAGCCATCAAAACCGGCAGCCGACTCAAGAACACCCCCGAATCGAACCCCGTCCGCGCCTGCTACCTCCACTACAATAACCTCAGCCCACGCGAATCCTGGGACCAAACCGCCGTCCTCTGCGCCGTCCGCGGCCACTCCCCCTACTGGTCCCTCTCCGAACCCGGCCGCTGCCTCATGCACGCCGCCACCCCCCACGGCTACACAGAATGGATCCCCTCCCCCACGCAACCCCACCACTACCTCACACCAAAACTACCCCCCGAAAACCTCGCCCAAATCATCGAGGACCTCATGACCCAACCCCCCTCCCCCTAACCCCCGCTCCCATCTCCCATCTCCGATCTCCGATATCCCATCTCCGATATCCCATATCCCCGCGGTTCGCAGCGTGCAGAAATCCCCCCTCAGCGCTCACCCTCTTCACTATGCGCTTCCCGCTTGGCACCTCGCGCGCAGCGCCTGTCCCCTAGCTCCCAGCTACTAGCTACCAGCTCCCACGCCGCGCCTCTCCCACTCTCTCCCCTCTACTCTCTCCCCTCTCTCTGCGGCGCCGCGCCACTCGCCGCAGGCGCGCTCGGATACAGCCCCGGACAACACCCATACTGCTCACGAAATGCCACAGTGAAATGACTCAGGCTGCTGTAACCCACCTCCATCGCCGCCTCAGTCACGTTGCACTTCCCGCTGCGTAACAAATCCGCCGCCCGCTCCAAACGCGCCTGCCGCAAAAATTGCTGAATCGTCTTCCCCGTCGCTTCAGAAAACTGCCGACTCAAATGAAACGGACTACACCCCACCATCTGCCCCAACTCCTTCAAGGAAGGCGGATTCTCAAGCCTTCCCAATAGAATCTCCCGCACCCGAGCCGCCCGCTCACAACGTGCCCTCTGCTGCCGCGTGCAAAATAACTCCTCCCCCTCCGGCGCCTGGAAAAATGTCTGCGCCGCCAACTCCAGGGCCTTGCAGCGAAACCACGTCTCGTGCGCCGACTTGAAAACCGGACAGCTCCGCAAACTCTCCACCAACTGCATCATCCCCGCGCGCATCGGCTGAGGCTCCGCCACCACCGAAACACCCTCACCACCACCCTCAATCGCCCCCCGCACACAGGGATGCAACTGAGCCCCCTCTCCCCCCAAATGCTCCTTCAGAAACCCGGGCGCATACTCCACCGTAATAAACCGATGCCGCTCCCCCTTCACCCGCTCCCCCCTCAACGGAGGCTCCCCCTGCCGGTAAAATACGCTGCTCCTCGCCCCAACCTCGACCCTCGCGTCTCCCTCGCTCAGTACTCCTCTCCCCTCCAAATTCAAACACAACTCCACGCCCCCGGGATGAAAACTCCGCGCCCAGTCAATCCGCTCCGATACCGAGAAATCATGCCACTCAAAACAAAAACCCAAATTCCGATACCCCCCAAATAACGGACGCCACCCGCCCCGCGTCGCTCGCCAGGCCGGCGCCTCGCTAAATGGCTCCCCCTGCTTGATCACCTTCTCTTCCAAATCATCTGCTTTCTTTAAACATCCCAACCAGCCCGCAACCATACCCCACCACCACCACGACGCAACACCTCGCATGTCACCCCCCACTAACCAAGCCCACAAAACAGGGGCCGGGATCTCTCCCGGCCCCTCAAACCAGATGCCACCACCGTCGCACTCTACTGGCGCAACCGATAAAATCCCGCCACCCCCTCCGGCGTCACGGTATACGAATTGGCACCCTGCGTGTCCACTGCCTGCCAGACGGTACCACCCAGATCAGAACTCACCTCCAAGACATACCCCACTGCCTCAGCCGGCCAAGACAAGGTGATGCTCCCACCCGTAACACCAGTGCTCAACACCGGCGCATCCGCCACCGGCGGAATCGAATACAACCCGAAGTCGTCCACGCCAAAATACCAGCTGTCCGTCCCCGCATGCGCAAAACGAAAGCGAACCCGGGACTGACTATCAGCCTCATCCAAACGGAATAGCTCCACCCGCTTCGATTCAGCCGCGTCATCATTCACCCGCACACTAATGTAGGGCGCCAACGCCGCGCTGATCGGCGCCGCAATGAAATCCCCATAACGCCCGCCAATCTCACCCCCCAAATCCGGATCAAAATAAAACGCCACATCCGCGTGATCCGCATTAAAGGTCGCCTCCGCATCCACATTGCCGTCCAAATCCAAAACCACGTCCGGACCGTCCAGCATATACACCACCGGCAGCCAACTCACACCCCCATCAATGGAATACTCCACCGCACCCATGCTGTCCTGGTTCTGCTCCCACAAGGAGTGATACGACACATGCACATCCGTCTGTCCGCTCAGGTCATAATCCGGCGTATACAAATACATCACCTGACTCTGTCCCTGACGATATCCCGAATCGCTGAACACCATCTGCCCGCTCGCCAAAGGCCCCTCCAACACCACACCATTCACCACATTCAGGCTGTTCGGCGTCAAAACCCGCTGGTAGTCCGTCATCAGGTTGCCGTCACTATACCCCTCCAACTCACCCGCAAACCGATCCACCCCCACCACCACCCACGTCGCATAGGAAGCCGAATCCAGGTTCCCCAGGTTGAACAACGGATTCACAATCTCCGTAAAACTCTCCTCCGTCCAACCCGCCGGCAGCCCGCCTTCCGCCACACCATCAAAATCCTCAAAATACAACGGTTCCGGTAACACCACGTTGCGATAGTCCCCAACGGTAAACTCCACCACCTCTGCATAGTCAACCACTGGAACCGCATCGTCCGAATAAACCAAATCAAACCGATGCGTGCTCCCGGACGCAAACAACCCCGCATTCGTATACCCAATGAACGTCGCCCCGTTCTCCTGCCGAATCCCCGCAACCACATCCACTCCGTCCAGCTTCAACCCAACACTCGCCACATCCACACTCGATATCCCGTTGGTCAAAACCGCCGAAAACTTCACCACCGGTGGATTGCCCACGGAACCATTCGACGGCACCACAGTCAGCAAACGCGGAATCGCCGGCGGCTCCACCACCTCAAACTCCTCCGTCCCATCAATCCCATACGAGTCGTTGATCATGAAATACACCACATACGAACCCACCTCCGGCAACCCCCCGGGAAATACCACGCTCCCATCCACTACCCCGCTGTTCCCCGACTGCGTGCCATCCACATAACTCCATAACAACGAGTCCACACTCCCCGGAGTCGCCCCCGCCGGATACACCCCGATCCAGTCCTTCGCATTCCCATAACCATTCGAAAAACTCACGGTGATCGGCTTCCCAGGTTGGTAAAACGTCGAATCCGTCCGCACCAGCACCGCCACCGTCGCGTCCACCACGGTAAAGGTCGCCTCCGCCAAAACGGTATACCCGTCGTTCTCCAATAAATACGCCTTCCAGGTCCCTACACTCCCCACCCCCCCACCAAAGGTAACGGAACCCTCGGAAAGCCCGGACACCCCACCCTGCGTGCCGTCCACATAAGCCCACCGCGTCGATCCCACATCACCCGGAACCACACCCTCAGGATAAACCCCCACCCAGTCCTTCGAGTTCCCCGGCCCTCCGCTAAAGTAAACTGTAATGTCCTCCCCAGTCGCATACTCAGTGTGATTCGGCCGCACGCTCGCAGCCTCCACCTCCACCCCTGCCAGCACAAAACCCGCCGCGCACATCGCCAGTAGCAACCTCGCGCCACACATCCTCAACCTGCCAGCCCAGTCTGTCATCGCTTTCATTCAGTCTCCTGTCGTTGTTGGTCTCACCAATCCTCCCCCTCTCCAGGGCAGGAAAATCTGCGCAACCTCAAGGAACACACACCACCGCAGGACCTCCCCCTGGCCCCGCCGTCAACCACCCCCCAATAATGAACTCAGCCTCCGCTGTGTTCATCGAATACCACTCCCCCCCCTCCACCCGGCGCACCAACCGATGCGCCTGCGCCATCCCACGACCCATCTCCGGCGCCACACCAGTCTCCCGCGCCCGCTCCATCTGCCCCTTCAACTCCGGTGTATACATCTCCAAATACGACACCACCCAGCTGGACTTGTCCCTCACATCCCCATTCGTCGAAATCACCACCGCCCTCACCCCGTCCTCCACCTCATCGTTCACCCCCCGTATCGGCGGAATCAACTCCCTCGACGCCACAAACAACTCCCCCTCACTCAAATCATAAAAAAATGCCCTCTCACCACCACCAGCCCCGCTCAAAAAACTCCGATACACCAATACCCCCGAAACCAATAGCAACAACACCACACCCAATACCTTCCAAACCGATTGAGTTCGCTCGCTCTCCATCCTTCATCCTCCCCGCCTAATGCGGATCCATCTTCGCCGACCACCAGCACTCGTTCGTACTGCACGGAATCCGCCCCGGATCCAATACCCCCGCACTCCCGTCCGCCATCCCGTAATTCGACCTCCGCGCATGCCGAACCGCCCCACCATCACCCTGCACCAACCGGTTAAACCCAGGCCCGTTCGCATTGCCTACCTCCTTCCAAATCCACCACCGGTCAGTCGGCCACGCCTGAAACACATCACTGTGCCCATCCCCGAAAAGTAACGTCTGCGTCGGTGACTCAATCATCGCATACCGGCACATGTTGTTCTCATACGGCTCCGGACGTCCAAACGGTGGCGTTGCACCTCCCGCAGTCCAGTGCACGTTCACCGCCCCAATCCCGCTCGGTATCATGATCTCCCCGGCACGGAACTGCCCCACCACCTCCAACAGTGTATTCGTCCCCAAAGCAGTCACACCTCGGGCATAGACCTCCTTCTTCTCCGCCGGACAATCATACACGCTCGCCGTGCCCCCCAGGTAATTGAACAAATACGGCCTCCAGCTCGTCTCAAACTGCGCCATCCGCGCCTGCATCGGCGGCAGCCAATCCCCGTTGTCCTCCACGTAAATCAATACCGCCAAATTTAGCTGCTTCATGTTCCCCAAACAACTGATCTGCTGCGCCTTCCCCTTCGCCTTGCTCAATGCCGGCAATAACATCGACGCCAATATCCCAATAATCGCCACTACCACCAAAAGCTCAATCAAGGTGAAGCCAATGCAACAGAAGAACCTCCCCGGTCTGGAACAACCCCGAACAGGACGACGCAACGTTGAAAGCCTGACCCGCATGTGACTCCCGAACCTTCCCCCCGCCTCCTCCCCTGTCAAGCACCCGACCAAACTGACCAGAACATTTCACTGCAAGGAAACACTACACCCCAACCCGTCAAACAAGACACACATACGCCATCGTTCACCCCCCGCCTCACCCCCAACAACGAACCCACCCGCCCCGCCCCCCACTTCTCCATCGACATCCATCCCCCCCACAACCAACCTACCTCCAACTACCCCCGCCTCCATGCCAGCACCCCCCCAGCCTCTCCTCGCCAATGGTATCAACCTGCCCTTCGTCCTCATCCTCGGTATCGGCATCCTCCTCCCCCTACTCCTCTTCCAAGTCACTACCGAAGCCTGGATCCTCAGCCGCTGCTGGAAAACTCCCTTCCGCCCTCTCACCCGCCTGACACTGCTCACAAACCTCTGGTCCGTCCTCGCCGGTATCCCCACAAAAATCCTCAATCTCTTCATCGCCTACCACCTCCTCCCCCCCAACCTGCCCTCGGCCTTCCACCGCTACCCACTCGTCGCCGCAATCACCACCCTCACTTACTTCGTCGTCACTGTCCTGACGGAAACCGCCGTCGCAAAACGATGGCTCCACCATCCACATGATCAGCCCATCCTTAAACCCATCCTCCTCGCCAACCTCGCCACTTACATCGTACTCGCTCCCCTCTACTACGCGGTCACGCGCCCCATCAGCGATATCCAACGCTATACCCATGACGTCACCTGGACCCTCAACCCGCAAACCCGCATCCTCCTCACTCAACCCGATACCCACCACCTCCAGTCGCTCACTCTCAACTCCACCACCCCACAGACGCTCGTCACCAATACCGTCCTCGATTACCTCGTCTCCACCAACCTCCAAACCTGCCTCTACCGCACCACCTCCGGCCAACTCCTGCTCCAACACCAAGACCAAACCCACCCCATCTGGAAAACGCAGGAAAAGTTCTTCATGGACCAAGTCGCCTTCTCCCCCTCAGCCACCCTCGTCGCCTACGTCTCCCACTCCGCCAACTCCACTCTCACCATCACCAACCTCTCCAACCACACCCAGGTGGCCATCCCCGTAAAAACCGACGCCTATGACCTCCCCTCCATCGCCTGGTCCTCCACCGATAACACCCTCTACTTGCGCCCCTCCCCCAAAGCCCCGGTCTCCCAAATCCAAATCTCCCCCTCCGGCATCCCCCAACTTCTCCCCCTCCCCGCCACCCACCCGCCCCAGTTGCTGGAATGCTACGGGCGCACCGGCGATAACGGCCGCAGCTACGCCGGCTCAACCTGGGGATACACCTTCCACCGCGACACCAACACCACCCTCACCGCCACGGCACGACCAGGGCTCGGTAGCCACCTCAACATTTCCACACCACCCTACACCCCCATCCTCCGGATCGCCTTCAATCCCGGGACACTCCACCTCTCCACAATCCCCATGAACGAAGTCGCCCTCCTCCCCGGCAACCAGGAATGCCTCCTCCAGGCCGGCCAATACATCTACCTCATCCAGATCCCCACCAAAACCCTCGGCACCATCGCCCCAGGCTCCCTCCCCGTTATCCTCAACCTCCCCCGCTATAAAAAAACAATCTAGCCCTGCCGCCCCAAACGCCACGACCAATCCGAGCCCACCTACCCAAGCGCTACATCCATCGGCCA
>JBJOII010000012.1:0-53318 GCA_046047235.1 Verrucomicrobiota bacterium
TCCATGCACCATGCCATTGAAGAGACCCGCCGCAGAAGAACGATTCAGCAGGCCTACAACCGGCGGCACGGCATAACGCCGGCCTCGGTCAAGAAGGAGATCGGCACGATTTTCGATTCGGTCTACGAATCGGACTATGTCACGGTGGGTACGGCGGTGAAGGAAACCGCATCGCCCTATGAGCCGGATGGGGATGTCGACGGCCTGATTGCCCAACTGGAAAAGGAAATGAATGCGGCCGCCAAAAAGCTCGAATTCGAACAGGCCGCCGAACTCGGTATCCCAGCCGCGTTGCCACATCCAGTCGAGCATTTGGCAACCGAGCCGGATGAGGCGGGAATCCTTGCGGTGTTTTCCTTCGGCCATGACGAACCAGGCGCCTTCGATGGCGTGGCCGGGGTTGAGCGTGCGGGTGTCGAAGTGGTCGACGACGGAGCCATCGGGCGCGACGGCTTCCATGACGCATTGGAGGTCCGGTTTGACGAAGTAGCGTTCAATTTCGTCGAGGCAGCGATCGATCCAGGATTCGAGGCGAGGTTGGGGTCCGAGGCTGGTGCGGAGTTCCTGGGCGGTGATGAGGGTGATCATGCGGGGGCCCATGCCGATGAGGGGGCGGGTATCGGTGAACTTGGGCGGCATTTTGCCGGGGGTAAAGTTCCAGTCGGTGAAATGGTCAAAGAGTTGGAGGGCGCGATCGGCGTATTGGGCTTGTTGGGTGGCCTGGGCATAGGCGGCGCAGGCGATGGCGTGGAAGGATTCGCTGTAGGCGTAGCGTCGTTTCCGGATGGGTTGGCCATCGCGGGTGAGGTGGAAGAACATGCGGCCATCGGTGTCGAAGCCGTGTTGTTCGAGGAAGTCGATGCCGGACTTGCCCCAATGGAGCCAGTCGTCGCGGCGTTCGAGCTGGTTGTAGAGCGTGAGGAGCATCCAGGCGATGCGGCCCTGGGCCCAGACTGATTTGTCGGTATCGACGATGGTGCCATCCTGGTTGAGGCAATGGAGATAGCCGCCGTGCTGGGTATCGAGGCAGCGGGGGAACCAGAAGGGGAGGCAATCGTGGAGGAGGTTCTGGCGGTAGAACGCGGAGAGTTCCTGGAGTTGTTCGGGTATCACGGGGATGGAGTGTGAGGCGCCAAGCGGAAAGCGGAAAGCGGGAAGCGCCAAGAGCTGAGGGCGGATTTCGGGTGTCGCTGGTGCGACACCGACTACGGTCCCGCCCGTTGGGCGGAACAACAACGGACTACAGCTCTCGCATATGGCGAGAGCGACTACGGACTTTACGATGGGGGCAGTGACTTGGCGGCTCCCGCGCGGCGGGACAGGTCGTTCCTTCTGGTAGGCGTGTGTTGCAGGGATTGTGTTCCCCTGGTTCATAGACGCCAACTACTCACTGCGACGCGCCTTGCGCGCGTGCCTTACACTCTACTCTCTTCCCTCTTCTGGTTTGTGATCAGGAGGGAGAGGAGGTAGCCGAGCGTGAAGCAGCTGGTGACGCCGATGACGGGGAAGAGCCAGAAGACCGTGAGTTGCTGCCAGTAGACGAAGCCGACGAGGGAGGCGCTGGCGGTGGCGCCGAGGAGGGCGCCGGTGCCGTGGGCGCGTTGGGTGAGGATTCCGAGCAGGAACAGTCCGGAGATGGTTCCGCCGAAGAGGCCGATGACGGCGAGGAACGTTTCCCAGATGGAGCGGACATCGGCCTTGGCGAGGATGATGGCCATGGTGGTGGCGATGATCCCGACGACAGCAGTGATCCAGCGGGCGAGGCGGAGGCAGGTGGTATCGGGGCTGTGGGGTTTCCATTTGCGGTAGAAGTCGGTGACGGCGGCGGTGGCCACGCTGTTGAGGCTGCCGGCGAGGGTGGACTGGGCGGCGGCGAAGATTCCGGCGACGATGAGGCCGGCGATCCCGGCGGGGAGTTCATTGACGATGAAGAGAGGGAAGATGCCGTCGGTTTGGATGGTGGGATCGAGACGTTCGGGGTGGTGTCGGTAGAAGAGGAAGAGTGCGGTGCCGATGGCGAAGAAGATGGCTTGGGCGGGGGCGGAGAGGATGGCGTTGGTCCAGATGGCGCGGGCGGCGGTTTTTTGGTCGGGGGTTGTGACGTAGCGTTGGACGATGTCCTGGCTGGCGGTATAGGGGAAGAGGTTGGTGAAGATGGAGCCGAGGAGGATGATCCAGCCGGAGGCGACGAGGATGTCGAGGTTCCAGGGGACGGTTTGGAAGAACTTGTTGTGGTTGGAGGCTTCCGTGATGAGGTCGCCCAGGGGGAGATTCAGTTTGAGGATGATGGTGATGAGGGCCCAGAGGGCGCCGCCGAGGAGGATGATGGCTTGGATGAGGTCGGTCCAGATGACGGCTTCGATTCCGCCGAGGACCGTATAGATGACGCAGAGCAGGCCCATGAGGAGGATGGCGGTGACGACATCGATACTACTGACGGTGGAGAGGGCGAGGGCGGGGAGGAAGAGGACGATGGCGGTGCGGCCGCATTGGAAGGCGATGAAGAGGGCGCTGGCGATCATGCGGGCGGCGGCATTGAAGCGGTTCTCGAGGTATTCGTAGGCGGAGGTGACATTGAGGGAGCGGTAGAAGGGGAGGAAGACGAGCGTTACGAGCGGGGTGATGAGGAGGTAGGAGTTGGCGAGGAAGAGGTTCCAGCCGACGCTATAGGCTTGGGCGGGGATGGCCATGAACGTGATGGAGGAGAGCATGGTGGCGAAGATGCTGACGCCGGCGGCCCACCAGGGGATGCGTTGGCCGCCGCGGAAGAAGTCGTTGGTGGACTTGTTCTTTTTGGCGAACGAGGAGCCGAGGACGAGCATGGCGGCGAGGTAGAGGGCGAGCGTGGTGTAGTTGATCCAGCCGAAGCCGGTTTTGCGTCCGGTGATTTGGAGCGTGTGGATTGCGGGGGTGCGAATGCCGGGGCGGATCTCGCCATTGGGGATGAGGATACGGTCGCGCCAGGGGACGGCGGGCACAGTGACTTGGGCGGCGGGGGTTTCGCCGAGGGGTGACCATGTATCGGTGATGGTGTGGTAAGCGAGGATCGCATGATTGAAACCGGGATGTTCTGCGGCGGGCTGGAAGCCGTAGCGTGATCCGTCGTCGCCGCCGATGAGGAGGAGGTGGGATTGGCCGAGGGCGGGAGCTGGGGAGGGTGCTGCGGCGACGGGGTGGGGGAGATTGGCGATGGGAGACCAGGTGGTGGTTTTGGGGTCAAAGCGGTAGGCGTCGTTGAGGTAGGTGCGGTGGGGTGATCCGTCGGGGTTGGGTTGGAGGCTGACGCCTCCGATGAGGAAGAAGGCACCGGACTGGGAGCTGGCGGTGGCGAGAGTGCGTGCGGGGCCGGGCCAGGGCGGGAGTTGTTGCCAGGTTGCGTTGGGCTGGCTGAGGTCGAGTGCCCAGAACGTGTGGAGGGCTTCCGTGGTGCCGGGGGCGGTTTCACCTCCGGCGAGGTAGACTGTGTTGTTGAGGAGGGCGCCACAGGCGTTGGCGCAGGGTTGTGGCAGTGGCGGGAGCGGGGTGGTGTGCAGCTCGGCATCGGTCCAATCGAGGCGGAAGACGTCGGCATAGCATTGGGTGGCATCGTTACCACCGGCGCAGATCACGCCATCGGGTGTGGTGATGGAGACACCATAAGCTGTGGCACGGGGGAGCTTGCCGGCGTTGATCCAGGGACCGCCGGGGGTGTTCAGGACGTAGACCGTGTCGTGCCATTGTTTGGTGCCGCCTTGCCAGGGGAGGCGGTTGGGGAAGTTGGCGCCGCCGGCGACGAGGGGGTGGTCGTGAGTGAGGCCGGCGAAGGGGCCGGCGACGCCGACGGGATTGGGGAGAGGCGGGAGTTGTTGCCAGTGGAGGTCGGCACCGAGTGCGGGGGTATCGAGCAGGATGAAGAGCGTGATCAACGTGACCGCCAGATGGCGCAGTGGGCCGGGGAGGTGAGGGTGTGGGGCTGGCGACATCGGGGACGAAGAGTTTGTGGGGATGGCGTTGCGGGTGTTGGGTGTTGATCAGGGGGTGGAGGTGTTTTCTTTGAGCCAATCGAGCGTGAAGCGGGCGAAGACGAGTTCTTCGTAGGGGTGGTTGTTGCCCGATTCATAGAGCAGGCCGATTGAGCCATCGGCGAGGATAGTGAGGCAGGAGTAGGCGCTGGGGCGCGGGTCGATAAGTCGGGACACCGGCCAGGTATTTCCGTTATCGCGGCTGAGTCGGACCGTCATGTTTTCGCGGTGGGTTTTGGAATCGGCGTGGGAGCAGAGGATGAGGTGGGGTTGGGAGGAGGAGGCGGGGATATGGACAAGTCCGGCGGCGCAGGTGGGGTCGTTGAGGGCGTAGCGGATGGGCGACCATTGTCCGTCGTCGAGGCCTCCGGTGGTGGGGTTGGGTTGGAAGGTGGCCCATGCGCGTTGTTTATCGGGGTGATGATTGCGCATGGAGATGAGGATCTGGCCATCGCTGAGTTCGGCGATTTGGGCTTCGGTGGTCCAGGGCAGCTGGCCGGGGGCGACGACCGGAGGTGAGGGTTTCCAAGTGTTTCCGTGGTCTTCGCTGTAGATGAGGAACGAGTGGGGGATGCGGTCGCCGTGGCCTTCCTTGAACTGGGCGGGCATGACCAGGGTGCCGTTCTTGAGCTGGATACCGCGGCCGGGTCCCTGGAGGCAGAGTTGCCATTCGGGTTGTTTGATTTGGGTGGTGATGTTGATGGGTTTGGACCAGGTGCGGCCATCATCGTCGCTGCGTGTGAGGATGAACTGTCCGGTTTCATCGGGTGACATGCCGGGTTGTGAGGTGTTCCAGCCTTTGTTGCCGTGGGACCAGAGACCAGCGACGAAGACGGTGCCGGTTTGGAGGTCGGCGAGGATGCAGGGGTCGCCGACGCCGTTGCCGTGGGAGTTGGGGATTGTGTTATCGAAATCGAGCACTGGGGCAGCTGGGGACCAGGTCTGGCCATGGTCGGTACTGCGGCGGGCGGCGATGTCGATATCGCCGGGGAGGTCGGCGGCGTTTTTGTGTCGGAGATCGAAGACGGCGATGAGTGTTCCGGCTTTGGTGGTGGTGAGGCCGGGGATGCGGTAGGTGTGGACGTCGTTGTCGCCTTGTTTTTGGAGGACGGTTTTCTGGATGCCGGTGAAGGGTTGGGTTGCGGCGTGGGAGATGGTGATGAGACTGGTGAGAGTGAGCAGGGTGGTGTGCAGTGCTTTCATGGTGATGGGCGTGGGGTGGAGGATAAGGGGCATGCGGGGGGGAGCCAAGCGGCAAGCGCGCGCCGCGTTGCGGCGCGCGGACTGAGGCTCGGCTGTGCCTCGCTGACTGAGGGGCTCGCGTGGGCGAGCCCTGACAACGGCTCCCCCGCGGTCGCGTAGCGCTGCTGAAACAACGAAGCTCCGGCGAGAATAGTGAAGATACCGCTTGTGTTTGGTTGGGGTGGTGCCTAGGTTACGCCTTCCTCTTACGGGAGGACGAAGACGTTTCTGACCCCTTGTTAGGATTCCCTTGACGGCTGGTTAGCAACGGGAGGCTTGTGACGGATGATTTTGATCCGATCGATTAGCCCGCTGTGAACCACGCGCTGGAATGACCCACCGCCTTGTTCTGCCGAGAGATTTCGGCATCGTATGATCTGCTGCTTTGTCCCGGGCGAGGAGGGTTTTTAGTTATGACATTTGGTGAATTGAAGCTGGGGCAGCCTTTGTTGCGTGCCGTGGAGGCGTGTGGATTTGAGCAACCGACGGGGATTCAGGCGAAGGCTATTCCGTTTGTGCTGGAGGGGCGGGACTTGATGGCGTCGGCGCAGACGGGGACGGGCAAGACGGCGGCGTTTGTATTACCGGTGCTGGAGCGTTTGGCGAGGAAGCCGGCGGTAGCGGGGCATGGTCCGAGGTGTCTGGTGCTGACGCCCACGCGTGAGCTGGCGACTCAGGTTTGTGATGACGTGCGGAAGTTTGGGCGGTTTAGCTCGATTACTCTCGGCACAGTGATCGGAGGCGTGTCGTATGGTCCGCAGGAGCGGATTTTGTCGAGGCCTCTGGATATTCTTGTAGCTACACCCGGGAGGTTGCTGGACCACATGGGATCGCGTCGGGTGGATTTTCGTCGGTTGGAGGTATTGGTATTGGATGAGGCCGACCGGATGTTGGACATGGGATTTGTGGAACCGGTTCGTGAGATTGTTGCGGCGACACCATCAACACGTCAGACCCTGTTGTTTTCCGCAACATTGGCGGGTCGGGTTTTACGTTTGGCGGAGGAGATGTTGCAGCGGCCGGCCCGGGTGGAGCTGGCGGCGATGAAGGATCGGCATGCGCTGATTGAACAGCGGATTCATGGTGCGGATGACGCGACGCATAAGCGTCGGTTGCTGGATCATCATTTGCAGTGTCAGAGTGTGACGCAGGCGGTGGTGTTTACGGCGACCAAGCGGAAGGCGGACAAGCTGGCAAAGGCACTGGCGTCGGATGGTCATCGGACGGCGGCGTTGCATGGTGACATGCGTCAGGGCAAGCGCCGAGCGACAGTGGAGAATCTGCGTCGGGGAGATGTGCGTGTGCTGGTGGCCACGGATGTGGCGGCGCGCGGTTTGGACATCAAGGGGATGAGTCATGTATTCAACTTTGACCTGCCGAATGTGCCGGAGGATTACATTCACCGGATTGGCCGGACGGGTCGGGCGGGTGTGAACGGCATCGCGATATCGCTGGTGGGGCCGGAGGACTGGAGCAAGTTGAAGGACATTGAGCGGTTGACCGGGAGGCGGCTGGAGCGGGAGGTGATTCCCGGGCTGGAGCCGGTTCAGGCTGAGCCGTTGCCCGTGGCGCAGCAGGGTCGGACGGGGGGAGGCGGTCGCGGGGGGAGCGGTGCCCGGCGCGGGTCATCCGGCGGGCCGTCGAGAGCGGGGGCGCGTCGACGTGGTTCAGCGCGTTCCGGTGCGGCAAGACAGGAGAGTGGAGAACGCAGACAGTGGGGTGGGAGGCGACACGGCGCAGGCGCCGCGCGGTAGGCGGCAAGCGGCAAGCGGTAAGGGGTAAGAGCAGAGCGCAGACTACGGGTGTCGCTGGTGTGACACCGACCACGGTCCTGCCCGTTGGGCGGAACGACAACCGATGCCGCTGTCGCGGCATCGACTACGGTCCTTCGGCTTGAGGCCTCGGACGACAGCGGGTCCCGCATGTGCCCAAGCAGGGTGCAGGGCGGGACCGACTACGGACTGTATGGGTTGGTGCAATGACTTTGCGGTCACGCGGCAGCGTTACCCTACCTGCGCGAGGTTGGTGCATGGCGCGGAGCGCACGGCGCAAATCCCTGTGATCGCCTTCCGGCGGGTCGGCCCTTCGACAGGCTCAGGGCAGGTCCCCTTCCGTACCGCGTTCTTGCGGTCGCGGTCGGTCGCCCGCGTTGCTGGCTTCGGTTGGATTTGCGCTGTGCGCATAGGGCTGAGAGCTGAGGGCAGAGAGCATAGCGGCAAGGGGTAAGCGTGGTGCGAGCTCCTGCGCGACGGAGTCGCGCCCGACTCCTGACTTTGTGATGGCGGGGAGGGGTGGGGTTGGCGATGCTTTGGGGACGATGAGCAGAGCGATTGAGAGGTTGCGGGGATTGGTGGCGGCGGCGCACACACCGATGACCGACGACGGTGGGTTGCGGTTGGAGGTAGTGGAGCGTCAGGCTGAGGTATTTGTGCGCAGCGGTGTGCGTGGGGTTTTTGCCTGTGGTACGACGGGGGAGAGTCATTCGTTGACGGTGGAGGAGCGGATGGAGGTGGTGGCGCGTTGGCGTGAGGTGATAGGGGGGAGTAGTTTGAAGCTGGTGGTGCATGTGGGGCACAACTGTCAGGGGGATGCGGTGAGGCTGGCGCGGCACGCGATGGAGTCCGGTGCGGATGCGATCAGTGCGGTGGCGCCGAGTTATTTCAAGCCGGGGTCGGTGGGTGATTTGGTGGATTTTCTGGAGCCGGTGGCTGGTGCTGCGCCGGAGCTGCCGTTTTATTATTACGAGATTCCGGGGCTGACGGGCGTGACATTTCCTATGCCGGAATTGTTGGGGAGGTTGAGTGAGCGGGTGCCGAATTTTGCGGGGGTGAAGTATACGAGCAGCAACTTCATGGGGTTACAGGAGTGCCTGCAATTCGGTGAGGGGGCTTACGACATTTTGCACGGGCTGGATGAGATGTTGTTGGGTGCGTTGGCCTTGGGGGCGAGGGGTGCCGTGGGGAGCACGTATAATTATGCGGCGCCGTTGTATCTGGGCATCATGGAAGCGTTTGAGACCGGTGACATGGAGCGGGCGCGGGCCTTGCAGTTCAGGTCGGTGCAGTTGGTGCAGGTCTTGTTGCGTTATGGTGTTTTGCCCGCGGGGAAGGCCTTGATGGAGCGGTTGGGGGCGGATTGTGGTCCGGTGCGGCCGCCGGTGCAGCGGCTTACCGCGCAGCAGAAGCGGAGTCTATTTGCCGAGGTGGAAGAAATCGGCTGTGCCGATTTCTTCGGTAAGCGGTAACCGGCAAGCGATAAGCGCTGGGCGGTAGGCGGTAGGAGGGAAGGGGTTAGTGGGTCATGCGTTGCAGGAGTTCCTGGTAGTATTGGCGTGCTTCATTGAGGCGGTGATGGATGCCGGTTTCGCGGGTTCCTTTGGAGGCGTCGAATTCATTGGCGATGGATTGGATTGCGGAGAGCTGGCGCTTGATGATGGAGGGGCCTTGCTCCGGGCACCAGGTGGGGCGTCCGTTAACCACGACATAAACCGGGGTGGTATGGGCGAGGGCACCGTTGTCGCAGAGCGTGCTGAGGACCAGCCATTGACTCTGGTCGATGGTTCGGTCGAGGGTGAACTGAAGCTCGGTGGTTGAGCCATCCCCTGCGGCTTCCTGGATGACACCGCGGTTGCCGTTCAGCGTGAGGGCGATTGGACGACCGATAGCCTGGTGGGATGTTACCCGTGCCTGGATATGGACGGGTTGTCCGGGGTTGATCTGGAGCTCGCTGCCGGGGAGCCTGTCATTGACCGTGAAATCGAGCACCGGGCCATTGCTTACGAAAGTGTGGCCCTGTTTGAGGCCTGCAAACCAGGCGTCGATATCGAGGGTGGGTCCGGTATGCACGTAGGTGCGGACCTCGCCGATGGTGCTTCCCCAGGGCGTGTCACTTCCGGCGGCGGCGGTCAGGCGGAAACCGAGGTTCAGGTAGTCATAATAATCCAGCTGGTTGACCTGGCCGAACTGGAGCAGTTCCACGAAGTCGAGTTCTTCGGTGGTGACGTACCAGGGGAAGCCGCGGGGGAGGTCGCAGCCGTTCCATGCGAGGTGGGCGAATCCCACGAGAGCGCCGGGTTGTTCGTGGATGCGGCGAAAAGTGAGGTCGTAGAAATCGTAGGTGCTGAGGTCGCGCACCATGCTGGTCAGGTTGAGGCCGATGATATGTCCGAACGTGCTGCGGGGGTCTTCCTGGCCGGAGACGAGCCAGTGGTCATTGCGGTGCACGCGGGCATTCACGCCGAAGCCGGCCTGTTTGAAATCGGTGCCCTGGTGGTGTCCCATCTCGAGGACATTGACTACATGCAGGTCGGAGGCTTGCGCATAGCTCAGGAGGAAATCCCGTTGTGCCTGGGTGGCCGTGGGGTGGTGCACGTGCACATCGCCCGACCACCAGCCGCGCGCGGGCAGGTCGATCCAGCGTGCCAGTTCCACCTTCACTGTTTGCGTCTCGGTGTCCCTGACCTCGAAGGTCTTTACTTGCGGCACGTATTCCATGCCATGTTCTACTGCCAAGCGGTAGCGACCTTCGGGTAGCTCGATCCTGAAGTCCCCGGATACCTGGTAGATCACCGGTTCCTGCCAATAGGGAATTGAAGGCCGGTCCTCGTAGACGTAGCTGCGGTCGTCGTTGTCCCCGCGGCCCTGCATTTTTCGCACCGGGCCGATCCAGTTCGGATCTGCGTCGTAGTCTACCCCGGTGTAGAAATCCCGTGTGCTGGAGGGTGCTTTGAGGATGCGGCCGTTGGGTGGTAATCGAACATGGCCGTCGGCATCGGTCAGGCAGGCCATGGCCGGGGAGGTGGTGCCGGATGAGTTGTCGACAATCTGAACATGAACC
Organism: Verrucomicrobiota bacterium; assembly: GCA_046047235.1. Taxonomy (GTDB): domain Bacteria; phylum Verrucomicrobiota; class Verrucomicrobiia; order Limisphaerales; family JAHDYP01; genus JBMTVN01. The sequence continues at coordinate 10,080 of JBJOII010000012.1, forward strand.
GTAGCAGCTGGGGCGAGGCAGACTGATGCCAGCAGCATGGCGGGGAACAGGGCTTTCATGACGGGGCACAGCGTGGCTTGCCGTCCGGCGAGTTCCAAGCGCATTCGGGCGGGGGCGGGGATGCGGTATCAGGGCTTGAGCATGACCCGGTAGAATCTCGTTCGCTGGCCTGAGGGGGAGTCGATAAACTGCTGTATGTTCTGTTGGAGGTTGGTGGCTTCATGAACCGTCTGCCAGGTCTCGAGAGTTGAGGAGGACTGGACCTCGTATGAGTAGCCGATACCTCCGTGGAAGAGGAAGGCTTTGGAACCTTGTTCCAGGTCGACGAGGCCGAGGGCTACGGGTTCGGGTTGGTTTTCGGGGATTTGCAGAGGTTGGACAGGTAGAACCAGGACGATGGCGGTTTCGCTTTGTTGTATTCCGACGTTGCTGGCGACCTCGAGCTGGTAGGCTCCGGCCATTTCGAAGCTCGCGGAATCGGCCTCCCAGTCGAGTGTGGTCAGGCCGGCGGCTTCACTGACGATGGTCTGACCGTAATCGATGGGTTTGCCATCTTTCAGCCAGTGGTAACCGGTGAGGCTTTCCTGGCTTGCGATCCTGGCGGAGAGGTTGATGGGGTCGCCGACGGTCACGATGTTGACCTCCGGATGATGGAGGAACAGCGGGAGGCTTCGAACTTGGATCTGTGCGGTTTGGGAAGTGATTGAGCCGTCGGCGTTGCTTACCGTTACCGTGTAGGTGCCGGCATGGGCGGGCTGTACATTTTGGATTGTGAGGATGCGTTCCGAGGGGCCGACGAGAACCTCGTTATTGAGGCGCCAGGTATACTGGAGTGTTCCTCCGCCGGTGGCCATGACTGCTAAGAAGAGAGTTTCGCCCTGCCTGACGGTTTTGCCCTGAACCTGCTGCACGATGACGGGGGCGTCACTGAGCGTGAGCAAGGCGGCGGTGCTGGTGGTTGAGCCGAGCGGATTCGAGACCGTGACCGTGTAGGCGCCGAGGTCGGTGGCTTGAACATTGTCTATTGTCAGCAGAGATTCCGTGGCTGACTCAAGGGGGGCACCATCGTGATACCACTGGTAGGTCAACGGGGTGCTGCCCCGGGCATCGACGAGGAAGTAGGCGGTGCCGCCGGGGGTGACTCGTGTGGAGCGGGGTTGGGTGACGATCATGGGGGCAGTGATCACCGTGATCTCGGCCTTCTGGCTATCTACATAGCCGTCGGGGTTGTAGACGCGCACGTGGTATTGGCCTGCCTGGTCGGCGGTGACCTTTTGCATGAGGTGGCTGGGGCCGATAGCGCCTGAGAGCGGCAGGCCGTTGCGATACCACTGGTAGGTGAGGGGCGAGCGTCCGGTGGCTTCGACGGACAGGGTCACTGCGGTATTTTCGGGGACTATGTAAGGGAGTGGATGCTGCAGGATTTTTGGTGGGTCCAGCACCGTGACCAGGGCGAGGTTGGCGGAGATCGTGCCAATCGGGTTGGTGATTCGAACTCCGTAGGTGCCGGTGTTAGATGCAGCCAGGTTGGGTAGTGTCAGCGTGGCTCCGTTTTCCCCGTTCAGTTTCCTTCCGTTGAACAGCCACTGGTATTCGAGGGGAGCTGCTCCTGTGGCTCCGGCGGACAGGGAGAGGGTGTCACCTTTATTGAAGGTTAGAGTTCGCAGCGTGGTGCTGATGCGGGGGAGGGCGCGGATTGCGACGATGATCTGGCTGGCGACGGCGCTTCCATCGAGGTTATCGACCCGAACCGAATAGGTGCCGGCATCAGCAGTACTGGCTGAGGAGACGGACAACGTGCTGCCATTTGCGGGCAGGACAGAGCCATTGCGCACCCAGGTGTAGTTCATGGGTGCACGGCCGGAGGCGAGGACAGCGAGGGAGAAGGGCGCGCCCTCATCGATCGTAACGGACGAGGGGGTTTGCAGGATGCGGGGGGGATCGCGCACCACGACGAGGGCAGGAATACTGAGAGTGCGGCCGAAGGCATTGCTGATCTCGACCTGGTAGAGTCCTGCATGGGTGGGTTCCACCGGGCTTAGCAGCAGGGAGGAGTTGATGGCATTGGGAAGGATCTCTCCGTCCTTGAGCCATTGATAGGTGGGCTGCCCTTCGCTGCTGGCGATGACGCGGAGCGTGGCGGTGTCCCCACGGTTCACGTTGAGACTATTGGGGTGCGTCTGGATTACCGGGGGGAGATGAACTTTTACCTGCACCGACTGACTGTTGGCGTAGCCCCAGGCATTGAAGGCGCGGAGGGTATACGTTCCTCCGGAATCGGCTCCGGAGATTGGGAAGAGGAGCGTGTTGTTGGTTGCGTCGTGAATGAAGGCTCCGTCGTGAATCCAGGCGAAGGAGGAGGCGTTCGTGGCCTGTGCATCCAGTTCCACGATGTCGCCGATGACGCCTTCGGTTGGAGTTGGCTGTGTGAGGAAGCCGGGCAGGGAGGCGAAGTCCACCCGGGCCACACGCGATGTAACGGAGCCGAAGGTATTCATGACCACGACGTGGTAATTGCCCGGGGCATCGTCGGTCATGGTGATGGGCAGCGTGCCGGAGCTGGCTTCGGCCACGGGCTGGTTGTTTTTAAACCACTGGTAATAGAGCGTGGGGGTGCCCGAAGCTTCGATTGTCAGCTCGGTTGTGGTGGAGCGGAGAGCTTGTGTGTCTTCCGGTTGAAGAGTGATGCCTGGTGCCACGGTTTCACCCGGGGCGAGTGTCAGCACGGCCGTGTCGCTCAGTGCCTGGCCGTCCGTGTTGGAAACGCGGACGCGAAACCCTGCAACGTCCTCACTGACGATGCCTGACAGGGTCAGAGTGCTGCTGGTTTCACCGGGGAGAGGTTTGCCTGCCTTTTCCCACTGGTAGGCGAGCGGGGGTCGGCCTGTGGCATTCGCGGATAGAGTAAAGGTTTGTCCGATGTGGACCTGGCCGCCCGCAGGCTGGTAGGTGATCGTTGGGGGTTGCGAGACACGAACCGTGACGGAGGCGCTGGTGACGCTGCCCCCCGCATTCGTGATGCGGACGGAGTAGTTGCCTTCAAGCGAGGGGTTATCGGTCAGCGTCAGGGTGGTGGTTGTGGCTATCGTGGAGTGGTCACGCATCCACGCGTAGGTGAGTGGGGGTGTGCCTTGTGCTTGAACAGTCAACGTGTGGCTGCTGCCGGGCTGGATCGTGGCGCCGGTGGGCTGGCGCGTAATTTTGGGTGGGGCCACAACCGTGATTTGGGCTGGCGCGCTGTGGGTTGTGCCGTCTGTGTTGTTGACCGAAACCCTGTAGCTGCCGGCATCGGTAGTGGTCGCTTGGGGAATCACCAGCGTGGCAGTGGTGGCTCCGGACAGGGGGATATCATTTCTGAACCATTGATAAGCCAGCGGGCTGAGGCCGGTCACGGCCACATCGAGCGACAACGCATCCCCCGGAGCGACGGTTTGGGACAGGGGCTGGCGGGTGATGATCGGTGGTGACTTTACCACGACCCGGACTGTTCGGGTGGTGGTCGTGCCTCCGATGCTGCTGACCTGGCAGGAGTAGGTGCCGGCATGTCCTTCGTGGGTTTGGGTCATCCGGAGCGCGGACTGTGTCGCGCCCGGCATGAGGCCTGATGGACCATACCATTGGTAGGACAGAGTCCCGAGACCACTGGCCGTCGTGCCCAGAGTAGCGGTTCCGCCCACGTCGACCGTGGCATCGCTTGGTTGTTGCGTGATGACTGGAGGCAGGGCGATCAGCAAGCGGGCTTCGCGGCTGTAGACCTCGCCGAAATCATTCGACACCAGGGCTGTGTAATAACCCTCGTCATCAGCCGATACAGCGAGCAGCTGCAGTGAGGCCTGGTTGGCCCCGGAGATCGCAACGCGGTTTTTCTCCCATTGGAAGCGGGCTGTGGGATCATCCGAGATCACTACAAACGTGGCTGTCTTGCCGAGGCCTGCAAGCTGGTCGGCGGGCTGGGTGGTAATTGTCGGGCTGGTGGCCACGAGAACCTCGATCGGTCGGCTCAGTGTGGTGCCGTCCTCATTCGAGACGCGGAGCATGTAGGTGCCGGCCTGACTGGAAGACAGAGCTGGAATCACCAGCGCCTGATTCGTGGAGATAACGAGATCATTTTTCAGCCAGCTATGGGCGACTTCAAAGCGGCTTTCGATTTCTGCGGACACCACCACCCTTTCGCCAGGGCGTGCGGCGATGCGATCCGGCTGGCGGGTAATGACGGGCGGCTCGGGTAGTACGGATAGTTGAGCGGGGCGACTGCTGGTTTCGCCATCCGTGTTCCTGACCACCACATGATAGAGTCCCTGGACCTGTTTGGACGCGGTGAACAGGGAGAGCGTGGGGCCGGTTTTGCCGGTCAGCAGGGATCCGTCCTTGTACCACTGGTAGGCGAGTGGTTCGCCGCCGCGCGCTTCGACCGTCAAGGAGACGGCTTCATCGTAGTTGGCGGCGATGCCGGCCGGCTGGCTGATCAGCAGGGGCGGGTCATGGATCGTGACAGTTGCTGTGGTTGAGCGAGTGGTTCCTGCGAGGTTGGTGGCTTCGGCGTGGTAGGATCCGGCGTGCAGTGGGGAACACGGATAGACATTGAAGCTTGCGCTGTTGGCGCCGGTGACTGCGACACCGTTGCGGAACCACTGGATCGAAACACTGGCGGCGCTGTCGACAGTGGTGCGCAGCGACAGCGCACTTCCAACACGCGCGGTGGTGGGCGAGGGTTGCGTGGTAAAGACCGGCTTGGACACTACGGTGACGAGGGCCTGTCGGCTCATCACGGTTCCGTCCGCGTTGGTGATCCTGACCGAGTAACTGCCTGAGTGTTCTGGCAGGGCGGGTCCGAGGTTGAGCTGCTTGTCGGTGCCCAGGGTAACCAGGCCCCGGAACCAGGTGAATGACATGGGTTCGGCGCCGGATACCCCGACCGTGAGAGCGAGGTGTTGTCCTTCGGCGACCTGACGCGATTCCGGTTGCGCGGTGATGACGGGAGGTTGGCTGACCTGCAGCGTGGCGGCGTCGCTTGAGATACTGCTGAAGCGGTTGGAGATGTGGACCACGTAGTTGCCTGCGTGGGATGCGGTGACGGACGGGATGATGAGGGTGGGGCCTTCTGCGTCGGGTATGGGTTCGCCGTTTCGGGTCCAAGAGTAAGTGAGCGGGGAGTAGCCGGTGGCCTGCACCCAGAGCATGGCTGTTTGACCAATGCCCACCGTGGTTGAGGTCGGCTGAGTGAGGATACGCGGGGCTTCCGCAACGACTACCTGCACGGCGTAGGCAGCCGATCCATCGGGGTTGGAGACGTTCAACGTGTAGTAACCGGCATCGGCAGGGGTTGCGTTGGGGATTTCCAGAGCTGCTCCGGTTCCAGTGACGTTCCCGTTGCGTCTCCACGAATACGTGAAGGGCTGGAGGCCGCGGATTTGCGGCTGGAGTAGAAGTGGTTTGCCTTCATCGACCGTGACCATCACGGGTCCGGTGATGGCCGGTGGCTGGCTGATGCGGAGATCGGCCGCACCGCTGGTGGCCTGGCCGGCGGGGTTGCTGACGACAACACGGTAACTGCCTGCAGACTCGAGGGTGACGTCCTGCACATAGAGAACCGGGGAATTGCCTCCCACAGGCTGGCCGTTGTGCAGCCAGCGGTAGGTCAGGGGTTCTGTGCCTGAAGCCTGCACGTGGAAAGTGGCGGTGCCTCCGAGTGGTGTGACTGCGGGAAGCGGCTGGCGCACCACCACGGGTGCGGCTACGACTGACAGCGTGGCGGCGGCACTCAGGATGGACCCATCGGGGTTGGTGATTCGCACCGAATAGGAACCGGCGTGCTGGGGGCTGACTGACGGAAGCGTGAGGGTGGGCCCGGTCTCGCCCGGGAGCTCTGTCTGGTTGCGTTGCCACTGGTAGTTCAGGGGCAGGGCTCCGGTGGCGTTGACCTCGAACAGGGCGGGCAAGCCCTCGTGGACGACGAGGCTGCCGGGGTTGGACACGATTCGGGGAGGGTCCAGTACCGTGAGCACGGCGGCCCGACTGGTGAGTGATCCGACCGGGTTCTTGATGTCGACCGTGTATATGCCGGCATCGCGTGTTTGCACGTCCTTGAGGCGACAGATCGAATAGACCTGGTTCTCCAGAGCGACACCGTTTCGTTTCCACTGATAGGTGACGGGTGCGCTGCCGCTGGCGACGACCTGGAACACGGGTGTTTCATCCACATTGGCGACGAGGTCAACGGGTTCCGTTGTGATGACGAGCGGGTCGTATACCTCGAGGAAAGCCGGCTGACTGACGGATATGCCGTAGGGGTTGCTGACGTGCACCGTGTAGTAGGCCGCGTCCCCGGGTTGCACATTGGAGAGCACCAGCACGGGGCCGGACTGTCCCGGCAGGATGTGGCCGTCCCTGCGCCATTGGTAGTTGATGGGGGCAAGCCCATCGACATCCACCGTAAACACGGCGGTATCGCCGCTGATGGCCACTGTTCTCTGGGGCTGGTGCACGATGATGGGTGGGGCCACGAGCACGAGCAGGGCCTCATCGCTCAGCACTTCGAACGTGCCCGAGGTGACGAGCAGGATGTAGCTGCCTGCGGCCTGTTCGTTTACGGCGGACAGCGTGAGCGTTGGGGAGTTGGCTCCCTGGATGGGCTGGCCGTCGTGATACCACTGGTAGGTGACGGGTTGGGCGGTGTTCAGGATGGCGGTGAACACGACATTATCGCCGGGCTGAGCGAGCTGGGACAGGGGTTGCTGGGTGAAACCCGGGGCGTCGGTGATGCGGACAATCGCGGTTGTGGTCGTCGTGCTTCCTGCGGCGTTGGACAGCTCACATGTGTAGCTGCCATCCGAGTCGGGTGTGACGTTGTCGAGGGTCATCATTCTGCCGGAGATTCCCAAGTCGGCGCCGTCGCGCTTCCAGGTGAAGACCGGTTCAGGCAATCCGAAGCCGTCGGCTTCAAGTTGCAGCCTTCCGCCGAACGCGACGTTTTGGCTGATGGGATTGCGGATTACCACCGGGGCCAGGGGTTCGGTGCCGTCGGCGAAATGCGCCGTCAGGCTGGCCTGATCATCCATGGTGAGCGTGATGGTGTGGTTGGTGGAGCTGGCTGCGCCGGTCCAGGCGAGAAAGTCGCCCCTGGCCTCGAGCACCGCCAGGCTGCCGCGGTTGAGTTGGACCTGGTTGGACGTGAGCAACTGGCCGTTCAGGTATACCGGGCCAGTGCCGTTGCGATGGAGGCTGAATGTTACCGTGGGTGAATCATAGATCGCCGCGATTACGGGAGCGCGCTGGTTGATGGTCCTGGCGTTATCCTCCGTCGCTGTTCCTGTGGTTGCTCCGAGGTAGGACCTGAGAGGCGATGAAAAGTGTCCGATCCGATAGCCCGGGGCGTAGGCCATGACCGTGCGGTAGAGGGTGCCTGATACCGTGATGCGGTTCCCGTAACTGTAGGAGAAGGCACCTCCCGACGAGGCATTGTCACGGCCATGCGAGCAGCCCAGGTTATGGCCCAGTTCATGGACGAAGGTGAAATAGCCCACAGAATATTTCGCCTGCACGATGCTGTAGGCATCGGTTCCTGAGCCTTTAAGCAGGAAGGCGATCCCGGCATAGGGTCCGGTGGTTTCGTTGAAGAGGCAGACCATGTCCGCGTGGTACTGCTCGCGCAGGCTGCGTATCGACGCGTCACCGCGAAGCCGGTAGAGGTCGGAGGCCATGTCGCTGGTCTCGGTGAAGGGAACCTGCATGGCGTGCACCAGGTTGACTTCTGCGTGGATGCCGCTGTCCGCGTAAGTTTGGTTGGCTTCAGCGATTGCCAGGTCGATCTTGTCGAGCATGGCCTGCTCGCTGCCGAGGTAGTTGCGTGCTGCGGCCGTATAGAGCACCAGGACATCGAGTATGGCAGGATTATCGTCAGTGGCTGCCCGTCCGAGTGCCTTCAAGGGCGCATCGTCCAACGCCGGTTCTTCATCGATGAGCAGGGGTTCAGGCGGCGGTGGTTCCGTGACTTCCTGAAGGGAAACACCGTGTGCGGTTGCCTTGACGGCGAAGCGCCGTTCACCCAGAACGACGTGTCCGACTGAGCGCTCATCTCGTAACAGGAGGAGGAGCGATCCCTGGACACCCGTGTCGTTGACAAGCAGGGCCTGCAGCTGGCCCTGCACGTTAGGTTGCTGGTAGAGGACGTCGTAAGTCTGGTCGTCGATATCAATGCGATGAGGCTGGAGTTGTGCCCAGACATGGATTGGCAGCAGCAGGAGGCAGAGCCAACCGATTGTCCTGAATATCTTCATTGTGAACCCTTGGGCCGGATTATCCCTGGCTGTTCCGCTGGCGTGCTGGCGGGAAAGCCAACTTGACGTGACCTCATTGCCCGTCATGGAGTGGGATCCGTCCCAAGTAGGATCGTCATGTTGTGGTATCACCTTAAGAGGTTCATCGTAGGTTGCCTCCCGCGGGTGGCGCCGACAGATCGGGAAGTGACTTGTTTGGAGGTAAAGCGTGCTGGTAGAAGACTGGCCAGAGTCCGGCCGTTATGTTTACAGGACCGTTGTATATTCAACTCGCTTTGGGTGTCGCTGTGGGGTTTGGGTTTCTTCTGGGACTTTGGATGTCCGGCCCTCCGGAATTGGCGCACAAGCGGCCGGTGCTGGTTCTGCTGACGCCGTTGATTACGCAGTATTTGGCTGGGGTGCTGCTGAAGCACTATTCCCCCAATCTGCCTTATCTCCTTGGGGTGGGAGTGGTCATGATGGTGGTTTACCAGCCCGTGATTTCATCACTTGCAGCCAACGGGCTGGTTGAATTTCTGGACCAGGCCAATTGGAAGGACAGGGGTGCCCCCATAGATTTGCGCCCTGTGCGACAGCTGGCGGATCAGGACATGGTGGAAGAGGCGATTGACCGGCTACGCATTGAGCTCAAGGAACGGCGCGGAGACTACGAGGCCTACGTTTATCTGGCTAAGCTTTGTGCGCATGTCAACCGGGTGGAGGAAGCGAGGCTGGCTTTGCTGGAGGCCTTCGAGGCATCAAGGCTTCCACAGCAACAGGAATTTGTTCTGCGCGGCTACTTTGACCTGAAGCGACATCCGCTCTTTGCCGGAGCGAGGTTTACTGACGGGGGTCAGGTTCCGGCTGGTCCGATGCTGTTGCGCCGGTCGCTGGTGCTGTTTCGCCTACCGGACCTGGGCGAAACCAAATCCGTGGATGCCGGATCTTACGAGCTGCAGGTGGCTGACAAGACGGATGTTTGCGGGGAGGTATGGTGGCAGGTGGCGGGTTCTGAATGGGGGAACACCCAAACTTTTTGGGAAGCTGCGGCCCGGAAGCCGTCCCGGGCCGGGAAGGGTTAGAAGGACAGGGAGAGGTCCGTGCCGAAGATGTGCGCGTGCCGCCACTCAAATTCAAGGACGTGGGCACTCTGTAGCATGTAATAGGCGCTGAACTTTGCCTTGGGGTGGAGCTTCAGAGTGACTCCAAATGGAATCAGCCAATTCTGCTGAAACCAGAAGTCCGAGTATGTCAGAAGCACTTCTTCGCTGGCGAAAATGGAATCAACGGGATCCAAGCCGCTCACTTTCAAAATTCCCTTAACCCGGTGACGACTGCGCTCGTTTAGTCCTGAACGATTTTCAATCCAGCGCAACTCAAGCCGATTCCGGAATTCAAGCGTGAGGTCCCTGTTTGCCCTCCACCTCGGGACCGCTTCCATCTCGAGGCGATGCTCTTCAATCCAGCCCTGATCCTGAGCCGTGCGGGTCGGCAGAAACCCGTAATTCACATTTGCGGCAAAATACGGTGCCGGCTGGGTCGATACGGACTGCTTGATGAGCGCCTGCCGAAAGCCCTGCTCGCTGTCGTAGAACCTCGTTTCGGCCGACGTGATCAGGTCCACGTACTCTGTGTCCAGCGTCTTTAGGGTGAGTGAGTTCCACGAGGCAAATACATCGCTGCCGAGCGCCGAGTAACTGAACAGGATCAGCCCGGTCAGCAGGACGAATGAGACTGCCAGTTGGCGGCAAGTGGACCGTACCTTTTGCATGGGTGGTAAATCTCCTCGATGCACCAAGGCGCGCACCCTGCCAGAGGCAGCTTTGCGGTGCAATGCCCAGTCTCAGGGCGAAGCGGGAAGCGCCAAGCGCCAAGCGCTGAGGGCTGAGGGCTGAGCGCTGAGCGCAGAGCGGGAAGTGAGGAGGGCTGCTTGTCCGCCATAGTCCAGAGGACGGCGGGGGAAGGGCTGAGGATGGGGAGGTCAACGGTAAGGGTGAAGCGGAGAGCGGTGTGGATGGGGTGATTGAGTGCTTTGCCTAGCGCTTCATTGTGCTGAACCACGGGTTGGATGACGACGGCAAGATCGCCGCGGGTGAGCATCGACGCAGGTCGATTGGGGTGTCAGTGTCGCAGACGTGCATTCTGGCTCGAGCGTGTTCCTCATCTACCTGCTTCTGACGACCGCCAATGTCGGTCGCGGGCAAACCCTGGACCTCCTGCAGGATGTTTGCTTCGAACGGGGTTTCCACGTGCTCTCTCCGCAGCCTGGACAGCGGGTGGTTGTGAGGACGGTGATTGGGGATCAGGCGGGCCTCGATCCAGTCTGGGACATTGCACAATGGAACAGTCGGCATGACTTGTCGCGGAGCGACCCCGTTACATCCGCAGACGGGGTGTGGTCGCTCCATGATCAATCCAAGCGCGTCAGCAGGGTTCGTGGAGACCGTGAGCCGGACAGCATCATCCTTGAGTTGGATGGGACGCGTGAGTTTGAACGTCCGCGCCAGGCGGGCGAATCCTGGCCCCATCTTCTGGTCCAGCAGGCCGTGACCCGGTGCCCTCCCATCGCCGGTCTTTCCTCGTTGCGCCTCGTTATTGAGGCTTGCCTGGTGGGGAAGGACAATGACGACGACGGCTATGACCCGGCCCTGCATTGTGCTCAATGCCCTCTCGTGCTGATTGTGCAAAACAGGAAGGTTGGGTCGCCGGGCTATGGTGACTTCTTCTGGTTTCAGGTGCCTCTGTATGATGACCGTTGGGAGTATCCGCCGGCGCATGTTGCCATGGACACCGCGGACCCGTCAGCCAAGCTCATCTATAATCCCGGACTCAAAGCCTATACCGATTCCACTTTGTCGACTGGCGGCTGGGTCCGCATTGATGTCGACCTTCTGCCGCATTTGCTCAAGGGCCTGCAGGTGGCGGGAGAGAAGGGTTATCTTCCAGCGTCGCAAGACCCCGCAGATTTCGAAGTCACCTCCTTTATTCTGGGTTGGGAAGTGACCGGCAGAAACCGTGGAGCCATCCGGTTTCGCAACCTCTCGTTGCGAGCGGCGAGGGGTGGGCTTTGATTCCACTGGTCAACCCGCAGGTTTCCTGAGCATGGTTGCCGCTCCTGCATGGGGCGATTAAGCGACCGTCATCTCTATGGTTTGTTGTTCGGCAACTTCCTGGTTTACGGGGGTGTTACGACCTTGGTGGGTGCCACGCTTCCGCTGGTTATCCGTGAGTTTGGGTGGAGTTACCTGGAGGCGGGTTTGGTGTTTGCTGCGGGGACCGTGGGCTACTTTACCACGACGTTTCTTGCCGGTCTGGTGATTGACCGTGCCGGCCCCAGGAGACTGCTGACGTTTGGGCTTTTGCTTGAGGCGCTGGGTGTGGGTTGTTTCGGCATTCTGCCGCAGGTTGCATTCAACATGAGTGCGTTGGTGCTGGTCGGGATAGGGCAGGGTAGCACGGAACTGGCCACCAACTATTCGGTGGTCCAGATGGAACGGTCGGGTTCGAGCCGGTTGATGAACCTGATGCATGCCGCTTTCACCATAGGGGCGGTGGCGACTCCGGCCCTCGCGGCCGGGTTCATCGAGGTTTCGGGTCGTTGGCGGTTGATCTATCTGGTGATGGCGGGGTTGACCCTGCTTGTGTCCGGCATAGTCCAACTGCGTACGCTGCCTTTTGCTGATCCCCAGCCTTCAGCCCAGTCTTCGCGAGCCTCGCTTGGCCTGATCGCACGGGAGCCGTTGCTGGGACTGATTGCCCTGGTGGTCCTGCTCTATGTGGGGGCGGAGATGGGTATCTCGGCCTGGGTATCAGAATTTCTGGTGAAGACGTTCTCTGCGACGGCCTCGGCGGGTGCCATCGGTGTATCGGCTTATTGGTTGGGGATTCTGCTCGGGCGAGTCCTGACGTCGGCCTTTTACCGGGGTAGGCAGCCTGCCAAGGCATTGGTGCTTTTCGGGGTGATGTCGACAGTCTGCCTGCTGGGGGTGATCTTTGCCGCCAACCACACCTTGTCTGTTTTGCTTTTCTTCGGAACCGGGCTTGGCTATTCGGCGGTGTATCCGTTGGCGATGACCATGACTGGTCAGGCTTTCCCCCGACAGCAGGGCGTGGCCATTGGGGTCGTCTCGACCGGGGGCGGGCTGGGTGCGTGTATCTTTCCATTTATCATGTCGGCGATTTCCAACCACATGGGGATTGTGGCTGGATTCTGGTTCTACCTGGGCGTTACCGGGGTTATGGTCCTGACCATGATCGGAATTGTGCTGCTCTTGCCTCGCAGGCCTGTTACGGCCGAGGCACCGGACAGCGCGGGCCGGTCGGCGAACTGATTCACTCCTGCACTTTCCATGAACACACGAACTGCATTGCTGCTGGTTCTGGTGGCCAGCCTGCTTTTTGTTCCTTCATCCCGGGCGGTCGAGTTTGATGAGACCGCCCGCTCCCAGCAGGGCGACCTGCGGCTCAGCACTTACATCACTGCGCATACCGTGCAGGCCCTGGCGGACGACGCGGATGCGCTGGAGGGAATGGTCCCGGTGCTGCGTTCCATGGGCATTACGAAGGTCTATGTGGAGGTTTACCGCAGTGGGTTGGTGGTCTCCAGAGATCGGCTTGAGCGGGTTCGGGATTTCCTGGTGGGGCGCGGTTATCCCGTCGCAGCCGGTATCGCAACCGTGCCCGGAGGCGATTTTGGTGTCCCGGCCAATGCCGGACTCACCTGGTTCAACTGGCAGGCTGCCAAGACACAGGAAGATCTCCGGCAGGTGGTCCGGACCGCAGCTGCGGTGTTTGATGAATTCATCGTCGACGACTTCCTTTGCACCGGGGATCTGAGCGATGAGTCGGCAGCTGCGAAGGGGGATCGCTCCTGGTCGGAGTATCGCCGTGATCTGCTGACGAGACTGGCGGGCGAGGTGTTTATTCAACCGGCGAGGGAAGTGAATCCTGGCATCCACATGATCATCAAATATCCCCAGTGGTATGACCGGTTTCATTTGTTCGGGTATGATGTGGCTCGGGAGTCTCCGTTGTTTGATGCGATCTGGGTGGGGACGGAGACCCGGGGAGCCCGGACCCAGCGCTTTGGGTTTACGCAACCTTACGAGGGATTTGTGAACTATCGTTGGATCGGCAGCGTGGCGGGTCGAACGCCGGGGGGAGCGTGGTTTGATCATGGCGACTGTGACGGGCCTGACTTTGTGGAGCAGGCGTGGCAGACGGTCCTCGCCGGTGCACGGGAGATTGTGTTTTTCAACTACTCCAACCTGGCTTCGGGTCATCCGGGACATGAGCTGTTGCGGCGGGACTTTCCCGCACTCGCTCAACTTGCACGAGGGGTTCGTGAGCACCCCGTGGTTGGAACGCCGGCCTACAAACCGGTGAATAGCGATGCAGGCAGCGACCTATATCTGATGGACGCGCTGGGCATGCTGGGGATTCCGATCATACCGGTGGCGCGGCCCCCGCAGGACGCCGATGTTGCCTTTTTGCCGACTCAGGCGGCCGCTGATCCCGACGTCTTCGGTTACATCGAGTCGGCCATACTGCATGGGCATGACCTGGTGCTGACGGCGGGCTTTCTGGGGGCGATGAAGGCGAGCCCCCACGCGGCTGAGCTGGCTCGGCTAGCCGGAGTCAAGGAGTTGCCTGTTCCGGATACGGTTAACGCCCGACAGCTCAGCTCGTCGGGGGCACAACAGACCGTTGAACCGGCTCTGAGACTGCACGGCGAGCTGACACCATCCACAGCCACCACTGTGCTCGAAGCGGACCGTCATCCCTTTCTCACCGTGAATGTAATTCAGGATGCGCGTGTCTGGGTGCTGAACAGCCACACCTACTCTCAGCAGGATTTCGATGCGGTGGGAGAGGTGCTGTTGCCCCCGACTCCACTGGGGTTGCTTGAGATTCCCGATTTTTGCGCTGCGATGCTGCGGGAGGCCTTTAGAGGTTCGGGGGACGTGGTGCTGCACGGGCCAACGCGCGTAACACTGCAGCCGCTCAAGGAAGCAGGGTGGTTGATTCAGAATTACAACGAGGAAGAGGTTGGCCTGACGCTCGAACTCTCAAGCCCGGCGACCCGGCTGCAGAACGTACTCAGCGGCGAGACGCTGACTCCGCAGTCGGGGCACATCAGCCTGCGGGTGCCTTCCCGTTCGCGGGTGTGGATTCGACCTGCGAAGTGAGCCCCGGGAGCGGTTCCTGCTTCAGGTGGGGTACAGAACGCATCCGAGGCTGTCCGCCGCAGAGACACGAGTCGGGCTTCGGGTTCGGCACTTGCTTTTCTCGTGCTTGTGGGCCGCTTGGCTGGCATGGTCCTCGTGCTTAGACCGACGAACCGCGAACGACACACGACCACGATGGACACACCAGACACTGCCCCTGCAGCTGAATCGAAGCCCGAGACCTGGCTTGCTGGCCTGCGCGAGGCCTACGAGCAAAAGCAGGAGTCCCGGTACTTCGTTTTTACGCTCCTGAAGGAGATCATCGATGATGCCTACGCCTATGCTGAGCGGGAGGAATCTGAACCGATGCTGGCTGCACCGTATTTCCTGGCGGGTTGGAGGGAGACGGCAGCCTACGGAGTGCTGGTTCATTTGATGCGTCATCCCCAGGCCATCCTCGACCGCGTGTTCGCGGTGCAAGTCCAAAGGGATCTCCCCCGGATTCTGGCATCGGTGTATGACGGGAATCCGGCACCCTTGAAGGTGCTGATTGAGGATGAGGATGCGGAGGTGGAAATGCGGTCTGCTGCGCTGTATACCTTTCATGTGCTGCAGTCGCTGGGGTTGATGCCGGCGGCTGAGGTGAAGGCGTATCTGCGGCACTTGCTGGATGGGGGTCTGCCACGGAAGCGGTCGCATCTCTGGGAGATGGTCATGCTTTTGGCCGGGGAGCTGCCCGCACCTGAGCTTTTTCCGGACATCTATGCGGCCTACGATGCAGGCTTGATGGACGGCGGAAGCATACCCTTGAGTGTGCTCAATGCGAGGCTCGGCGCCACTGGACCGGTGGCGCCAGATGACGCCACGCTGATCGATGATCCCATCGCCGAAATCGAAGCGTGGATGAAGAGCGTATCGAGTGAGGCAGTGGAATCGGGTGATTACAGCAACTTGGGAGTCGGCCGCAACGATCCCTGCCCCTGCGGTAGCGGGAAGAAATACAAGAAATGCTGCGGCCGCAACTGAGAGTCGGCGGCCTACTCTTTGAGCTCGGGTTGGTTCAGCAGGAACTCGCGCCGCTTGATGATGTGGTCTTTTAGGGCCTGTGCGTTGGCCCTCAGGTAGTCCGTGCCGGCTTCCCCGGACTCACCCATGAGCGAGGAGCGCAGGGCAGCATCGCTTTCCAGCCTGGTCACTGCCGCATCGATCAGCGGGTTGTAGCGTTCCGGGGTGTAGACCGTTTCCATAATCTCGCGAACACGCTGGAGGAATACGTGGCGGAACTCGGGGTTCGCGAGTAGCGGGCGCGAGAAATAGCCGCCCGCCCGCCACCACATCGTACCACCGCCAAATCCGCGTCTGCCCCCGAATCCGCCTCCCGTCCCACCTCTCCCGCCCCCGGGAGGCTGGTCGCCTTCCATGCCGAAGGTGAGAGGCATGTCGAAGAAGATCTCGCCGGGACGAAGCCCGTCGTGATAGCCCCACGTTTTGTCCTGGTCCCACGGGAACATGAGCCACTTGTCGCGTTCAGGGTCATGGTAGGTGAAGTAGTTGTTAAAGAAGCCGTCCCAGTGGGAAAGCACCATGTTGACGGCGAAGTAGTTCGCTACTTCCGCCACATCAAAGTGCTGCTGGATCACTTGCCATTGACGGGTGGGATCACTCGCGGTCTCCTCCAGCTGCTGGACGAGGTCTATCAAGTCAGCGTGCCCGGTGGTTTCATGGGTGCGTTTCTCGTGCTGCTCCTCCAGTCCCCGGCCCATCCAGCGGATCTTGTACAGGTTGCCCTCGTCGTTGATGTCATGTCGGCGCAGGAAGGACTTGTTAACGCGCTCGACCATGACGTGGTAGCCAAGCACTTCGCCGTTGGCCCAGACGCGGACCCAATCGGACTTGGGCGCGGGCATCCCGGCGGCGGTGTAGACGTCGTAGGCCATGGCCTCGGCAAGGAGCGAATACTCGTTGCCCTCGAAGATCAGGTTGACCGAGCTCATCTTCTTCAGCCGATCGTCCTTGTGAAAGAAGACCCTGTAGCCGCGCATCCCGTTGCGGGGCGGAGTATTGATGTGATCAAAGACGCGCGTCTTGTCCTTTTCGCGGTCATAGTAGACCAGCGTCGACGAGCCGCGGGTGGGTTTGGGTGTGTCTTGTCCCGGGCCGCCGAACCCGGGGAAACCGCCACCGCGGGGGCCGCCGGGAAACATTCCCGGGCGCGGACCGCTGTTGCGCATCATTTCCTCAAAAGCGGCGATCATTTCGGGGGTGGGCTCAAAACCCTCCGGAGGACCGCCGAATCCTGGACGAGGTCCTCTACCCTGCGGCGCGGGTTGTCCGCCGGGGGCACCTGGAGCTTGTCCTTGGGGCCCGCCGTTTCCTGGGGGCGGACCGCGGAAGTCCTCCCTCCGTTCACCCGGCTGACCGGGGCCCGGGCCGAATCCTCCGGGCGGTCCGCGGAATCCTCCCCGGCCGGGGCCACGTCCTGGAGGCCCGAAACCCCCGAAGCCCGGCTGGCTGGCGGCTTCCTTGTCGCTTCCTCCCAACAGCAGAACCGCGAAGGACAGTTCTGCATTCTCCCACGGCTCATGCACATAAACCGAGAACGTAGGCCGCAGCGATTGGTCATCCGGCGCAAAGCGAACTGCCTCGTCTCTCCCGGCTGCTTTGATGCGATACCGGACCAGGTTGCCACTCGGCTGGCCGGGGATAGTGACTGAATACTTGCGACCGTTGCTCGTCTCCATCGGAACGGCGGTCTCCTTTGAGGTCTCTTTGCCGTTAATGACTTGGTACAGGAGCTCGACTTGAGTTGGATCACCTTCGACTTCAACGCGGACAACAAGTGGTTCTTGGGGTTCAAGTTCTACCGGGCCGTCCTCCGTGACGATGATGGGGGGCAGGCTTGCCGAGTAGCGGTCGTTGCGGCGTCCGGGCGAGCCGGCCGGTTTAGGTGTCTCCGGCAACACGGAGCTCGCCCAGTTCTCCGGAAGTTCGCCATCCACATCGGGGCAGATTCGCTCGACTGAGGCCGATTCACCGTCGGCAGTGACGGGCCACGGCGCCTCATCCTTGTATCGGGCGGTGTCAATGAGCTCGCCGCGGCCGTCACGCAGGTGCAGGCGTTCACTGTCTCTTTTGAGCGGACGCTTGAGCGGTCCGAGCACGGGCTGGTCATACGTCGCCTGAAAGCGTTCGGGACTCAGGGCAACAATCAGGTAAGCGCCCGCGTCCAAGGTCGCTCCGCCCGGAAAAGTGAAGACCTTGCCGTCGTCCAGTGTCCAGCCGCTCAGGTCAGTGGCCGCTTCGCCGGTGTTGTAAAACTCGATCCATTGGAGGTCCTCCTGATCGTCGCCGGGAGCATTATAGAATACCTCGTTGATGACGACCCGTGCCTGCAACGACAGGCAGACTGTCAGGGTGGCGGCTAAGGCAAGGAGCCGGGGACGGAATCCGGGCTGAGAGGGTTGGCTTCGATTTTGGGTCATGGGCTGTCGGTATCTGCTGCGTAGCCGTGCAACGGGAATCTGGGGCACGGCCTGTTGAAATGGAGACGACCATATCCCGTAACAGGTTACAAACGTGTTACGCGTCTTGATAATTCCGACACCGGATGGGCTCCTTGCTGTGTTGTCACGCTCAGTCGCGGGTAACGGTCTCACCCTCAGCTGGAACGGCGTGCCGGGCCAAATCTATCGCGTGGAGTCCACCGCTGATCTGGTGAACGGACCTTGGGACCGCGTCGCGGAAATCAGCGGGGAGCCGTCCTCTCTGATCCTGGAAATTCAGTCTGCCGAGGGGCGCTATTACCGGGTGGTCGGGCCGTAGACTGCAGCCTAATCGCCTCCACCCCGAGGCGGTTCGAGGTTGAGACGGGTACGGATTATTGGGACACGTGTCCCAATAATCCGTACGAGGGCCACAGACACAGGGGGCTGCTGGGGAGTCCGGTGTCGGGCTCAGCGGTCCGTGTTGTGTTCCCATGCGCCGAGATCCGGGGTTGCGTCGCGCGGTTGGCCGCGGATGTCTGAGGTGACTTCCGGATGAGGAGTGCCTTTGTCTAGGGCATCGACAGCAGCGGCATTTAGCGACAGGTCTCCGTGGAGGGCATCGGCGAAGCAGTGGTCGACCTGTCCAACAAGGTTGTTTGTTTCTTTGGCGGATCCGCCATCCAGGCGGATGTTTCCGTGGATGAGGTTGTTTTGGATCAGGATATCTGAACTGCCGGTTCCCACTCGAATACCGCGCTGCCAGTTTTGTTCGGGCCGGCAGATGGAGTTGTGCAGCACGCGTATGTTTCGGGCGTACCAGAGCTCCATGCCGCAGTCGGCTCCGCCCTGGATGAAGTTGTTGCGCACGACCGCATCCAACACATACACGGGCACCTCTCCCTCACGGTTCGCCGTAGAGACACCAGGGTTCCCCAATGCGATACCCCGGTCGCAATCAACGATGACGTTGCGTTCCACGATGATCTTCCGCGACCGCACCCAGATGAAGACTGCCGCCCGGCCTCCTCCGTTGCGGCCGCGTATGTCCAGGAAGGTATTGTCGCTGAAGGTCCAGTTCTCCAGTGCCATCATGTCGATTGCGGAGATGTAATCGCCATCGAAGAGCCAGTCTGCCGGGGGGACGCGGGTATTTTCGAAGCGACAAAACCGCACCGAGCCATTTACGGCATGGACCGACGGGTCCTGCCCGGCCGATCCTTTGATTGCCCTCATGCCGAGGTTACGGAAGTGGCAGTTGCGGATATGGACGTTGCGCGGTCCGTTTTCTGCCTCGACCTTCACGCCGTACGAGCGCGCTTCTGCGAAAGTGAGGTCTGCGATGATCACGCCATCGCAGCGTGCCACATGGAGGAGGTCTTCGTTCTGGTTCGGATGGTCCCAGCCTTGGCCATGGATGACCACGTCCTCTGGTCGACCTGTTTCCCCGCGCAGGGTGATGTTGTGCTTCGCATCCAGGACCAGCGGGTGATCCAGCAGATAGTCCCCTGCGCGGATCATGACCGTTCCGCCTGACTCCAGCCGGTTGATGGCGGCAAACAGCTCTCCCGCTGTGGTTACCTGGATGACCTGCCCTGATGGGGGTGGCAACGGCGGTGCTGGCAAGGAGCTCGGGAAACCTGCTTCCACCGTGCAGCCCATGCTGGCAAGCGACAGGATCAATGACACCCACGCTGCGATCCGGCGGCAGGCTGCGCCGGGTAGGCACTTCTTGTAGGCAAGGCTTTGAAAGCCGGACTTCTCCGCCACAAAGATCGGCGCGTTGCGAGTGAGGGAGGATTGCATACGTGCCATTTGCATCCTGCATGCCTGGGCACGCAAGACTGCAGCGGTCAGGGCCAGGACCCCGGATTCGATCCAGCTCCGCGATTCCGGGACGAGGCTGAGGGTGTTTGTTAAGGCTTGTTGATGTCATCTCTTAGCCGGACTTGCGTGCGGCGATCCGAAGGGTTAGGTTGCCTCCCTTTTCGGGGCCATACCGGCAGCGTAGACCGGACAAACAACACCGTTTCACGACTCCAGATAACTATGAAAATGAAGACTACCCTTGGTTTAATGTGCGCCCTCGGTTTCACCGTCGGCATGATCCAGACAAAAGCGTTGGCTGCTGATGCCCATGAGCACTCCCATGGTGATGCCGCGCACGGTGCCGCCTGGGAATCCGTGAAGGAACTCGTCGCCGTCATGCACCCTACTGCCGGCAACAAGTGTTCCGGCGTGGTGCGGTTCATGCAAGACGGGCACAAGGTGAAGATTGTGGCGGAACTGGAAGGCTTGAATCCGAACCAGCTTCACGCGATGCACATCCATGAATTTGGTGATGCTACGGCTAGCGATGGCACCAGCGCAGGTGGTCATTACAATCCTGAGGGTCATGATCACGCGCTGCCTGAGAAGGACATGCGCCATGCTGGTGACCTTGGCAACGTGAAGGCCGATGCCAACGGCAAGGCCCGTTATGAAATCGTGGTCGAGAACGTCACGCTTGCCGGCATGCATAACCCGATCATCGGCCGCGGCGTCATCGTTCACGCCAAACCCGATGACGGCGGGCAGCCTACTGGCAATGCTGGTGGTAGGATCGCCTGTGGCGTGATTGGTATCGCCAAGGCCAAGTAAGCCACCGATCTGGTTTAAATTCGATCAGCCCCGGCTCGGCCTGAACGAGCCGGGGCTGTTTTGTTGTCGGTTTTGAGCCAATCCGGTAAAGACCTGTCCCATGATACTTCGGCTAACCACGAAACTTGCACAGCGGATTAAACTGAAGCCGAAAGAAAAACTGCCGCTCGAGCCGGATCCGCTGCTGGACTGGTCGGCCCACACCTTCTTTGCCGGGGGTGTGCCATACATTTTGGTGACCAACACGGCGAGCTTGTACTCCACGGTCTTCCGGGCGAAGGGCGTTACCAATGGCGAGCGGTTGGTTGAGCGGATTCTGTCGGTGCTGGGTGAGGTGCTGAGGCGGGACATGTATGGTCCGCTTTTTGAGAATCACGTTGTTCCGGGAGCCCAGACGATCTCCTATTCCAAGTCGTTGAACCTGTCGGTAACCGGCTGCATGAACGGGTTCGTATACTACTTCATCGGGTTTCGGCCGGAGACCCAGGACGACCCGCATGCCAACGCCGTCTTGCTCAACAGGACTCCGATGGGTCCCCAGCCCTACCGGTTTCCGCAGGAGACCTTTGCCCGGCTGGCCCTTCGGGCTCAGGGGGCGTTGAATTAGGTGGAGTCGAACTGTGGTTGGGCTGCGTTCTAGCCGGTGCTTTTCATGCCGAAGGCGATACCGTGGACGGTGAGGGCGAGGAGTCTACGGAGGGTTTCGGTTCTTTTTGACTGGCTGGTATTACGCCATTCGGTGAGGAAGCGAATTTGGAGGTCATTGAGGGGGTCGACGCTGGGGTTACGCAGCTGGATGGACTGGGCGAGGACGGGGTGGTCTTCGAGGAGTGCTTTGCGTTGTTTGACTTGGAGGACCATACGGACGGTGCGTTCCCATTCGGCGCGGATGCGGCCAAACACGAGTTGCCTGACCTGGCGGGACTCGACCATTTCGGCGTAGCGCGATGCGATGACGAGGTCGGTTTTGGCGAGGGAGAGTTCGGCGTTATCGAGCAGGGAGCGGAAGAACGGCCAGTGGGCGTACATATCGCGCAGTTGTTCGAGTCCGTTGGATTCTGCGCTGACGAAAGTTTCGAGGGCGTGGCCCACGCCGTACCAGGCTGAGAGGAGGTGTCGTGACTGGGTCCAGGCGAAGACCCAGGGGATGGCCCGGAGCTGGCGGATATCCCGGGTGGCTTTGCGTCGGCTGGGGCGGGAGCCGAGGCGCAGGTGTTCGATGAGGTCGATGGGGGTGGCCTGCCAGAAGTAGTCGGTGAACTCGGGTGTTTCGTAGACCAGGTTTTGGTAGGCGCGGAAGGAGATGCTGGCCAATTCGGCCATGTGATTTTCCCAGCGTGCCAGTTGGGCGGTGAGGGGGACTGGGGGTGGGAGGCACTGGACCGCGACGACCGCTGAAGTCAGCTGTTCGAGGTTACGCTGGGCGATGTCCGGGTTGGCGTATTTGAGTGAGATGACTTCGCCTTGTTCCGTGATGCGGATGCGGCCTCCGTGGGCGGCGTGGGGTTGGGCGCGGAGGCTGCGGTAGCTGGCGCCGCCGCCTCGATCGATTGTGCCTCCCTTGCCGTGGAAGAAGCGCAGCTTGATTTTGTGCTCGTCGGCTACGCGGGACATTTCCTTCTGGGCGCGGTAGAGGAACCAGTTTGCTGCGAGGTAACCCCCGTCCTTGTTGGAATCGGAATAGCCAACCATGACCTCCTGCACGTTATGCCGGTGGCGCAGGTGCCGGCGGTAGGCTTTGTCGGCCCAGAGCTCGACGAGTGTTGAGGATGCGTGTTCGAGATCGTGGATGGTCTCGAAGAGGGGGACGAAGTCGACCTCGGTGAGCGACTCTTCTTCGGCGAGGCTGCGGAGGCGGAGGATGTCTGTGGCGCTGCGCGTCATGCTGAGGATGAAGCGTCGGGCAGCGCGGGGGCCGTGCTGCTGCTGGATTTTCCGGATGGCTTGAAATTCGGCCCGAAGCTCTGCCTCCTGTGAATCGAGTTTTCCGCTATGGTCGCGGAAGTCGAGTTCAGCGAGGTGGAGGCCGAAGGTCTGGACCTGGTTGATGAGCTGCTGTAGTCGGCCGTTGGCGGCGCGGTGTGCTTTTTGGCGCAGGAGGCCTCGTTGGACCTGGCGCAGAGTGGACAGGATTTCGGGGGCGGTTGCCTGGCCCAGGCGGAGTTTGCGCCGCAGCTGTGCCAATCGGCGGCGATATCCTTCATAGGGTTGGAAGGGGATGACCGACTGGTCCACGGTGTCTTCGGAGCCGCGGTCGGGCGGGGATGCGTGTGTGATTTCCCGAACGAGTCTGGCGACCTGCCGTTCGTAGTAATCCATTGCTGTGCAAGTGTGCCACTGGGCCACTTCCGCGCTGACCTCGGGGGTTACGAAGGGATTGCCGTCGCGATCGCCGCCGACCCAGCTGGCGTAGCTGAGGAAGTGGTGCTTTCGTTTGACGTTCGGGTAGAATTCGGCGAGCGCGGCATCGAACGTGGTGTAGAAGCTGGCGACCGTTTCAAAGATGGTGCGGTCGAAGTAGAACACCGCGTTTTCGACCTCCTGCAGTGGTCCGACGCGGCTTTCGCGCACCTCTTCCGTTTGCCATAGTGCTTCCAGGGCTTCGTCGGGTTTATCCCAGCTTTCCGTGAGGCGCCAGACTTGGGCCAGGGCGGCCCGCCGTTTGGCTTCGGTGGGGTGGGCGGTCAGGACCGGCTGGATCTCGAGGTTGTCGAGGCAGGTTTGCAGGCTATCCGCCGTGACTCCTGCTGCTTGTAGTTCCTGGAACAACCGGCGCAGCGACATGGAGGGGGCGGCATGGGCCCGGAGGTTGCGGATCCGGACGCGTTCCTCGCAGAAGTTTGTTAGCTGAAAGAAAAGACTGAAGGCATGCGCGATGGCGTAGGCTTCCCTGACCGTCAGTCGGCGCAGGAGCGCCTTTTTGCTGCGGCGCGATGCTCCGTCTTCTCCTTCGCGCCGGGACAGCACGGCCAGCTGCCGGATGCGATCGAGGGTTTCAAAAGTCTTGTTTCCCGCCTGTTCGCGAATGATCACGTCCAGGTGGGAGGTCAAATACGTAATCTCCTCAGCGAGTGTCCTGCTCAAACGGTGGCGAACATACTTGCGGTTTGCTTCGACGCAACATCGCTGTTTGTTTTCCTGGCGCTCATCCCGGCACGGGTTTTGGGGAGTCATTCGTGCGAAGGGCCGCGGGCTTCAGTGATCCAGGCGGAAATGATCCACGACCGCACCGATGGAATGGGCGCCCGGGGCGAGGTGTTCCATGGCGGTCCCGGCGATCGCCATGAATGCGACCAGCAGCAGGGCGGGCACCCAGGTGCGACGGATTGCCGACAGGCCCCAGCCGGCTTCGATCCGGATGCGCATCCTGCGATAGACGCGAGCCATGATGGCTCCGTCCACGAGGACCTCCGCGAACAGCACTGGTGCCGTCCAGATCACGTATGCGCAGACGGCGGCGCCTGACAGCAGGGCGGCGGCGGCCACCACCAGGAACACGGCTTCATCCAGTCCGAGTCCGCCTGCGGCGTCGCCGGCGAGGCTGTTTCCTGAACCGATGCCTTCTCCGAGCGGTCCGGCGTCCAGTGGGAGGTTGAGGAGCAGATCTGCTGCGTCAAGATGGGTGTCTCCTGAGCGCAGGGACTGGTCGTGGGCGACTGAGTTCAACCACAAGCGCAGGAGCAGCAGGAAGACTCCGTAGGCCAGGCTGGTGGAGATCGCATAGCGCCAGCCCATGGATTCGAGGCCGAGCTGCAGCAGGAAGAACGAGAACAATAGCGCGGCGCCTCCGGTGGCGGCCACGATGATGAGCATGTGCAACCGGGGTGACTCATGGTTGCGCAGCCAGGTTTCGGCCTTTCTGAGCGCAGCGCTGCGGACCCGGTGTACGCTGCGGAATGCTGTTGCATCAGGGCGCAGTTTGGCAGGGGGACCCTGTGTGGCATGCATAGATCATCGCGGGGTTGCCGGCATCACGGGGGGGATGGATGGTGCGATGGGTTCCTGCAGAAGCACCCAGAGCGTGTAGGCGCCCACGGCTGTTCCGATGGGGAAATTGAACAGTCCCAGGGCTCCGAGGATGATCACGAGGACCCGGCCCCAGCTTCGTCCGGTGAGCAGGGCCCAACCGCCGATGATGCCGGGGAGTCCGGTGACAGCGAGGAAGCCGCCGAGCACGACGGCGATGATACCGAGGATTCCGGCGGCCGTCCCTTCGCCCTGCGAGATCACGATACCGCCGGCCAGGCCGATGATGCTGAACAGGATGATGGCGGCGAGCAGTGACATGACGCCGAGGGCGATATGGAGAAAGGCGACAACCTGGATGTGGTTCTTCATGGCAGTGGGGCGAACCTACTCCCCTGAGCATCGGTTCGCCACTACAACGGAGGGCATCCTTTGGAATCTGGAGGTGGCACCTGGCTGGCGGACGTGATATGTGTGCTCGCCCATGATTTTGCGCATCACCGGAAAGCTGGCCTCCAAGATCAACGTGAAGCCTCACGCCGATGTTCCGTCGGCCGAGAATCCGTTTGTGGAGTGGGCGGCGAACCTTGTGGAGATCCGTCGTAAGAACTTCATTCTGCTGACACATGCGACGACCTTTTACTCCACATTGTTTCCGGCCGGTCGGTTGGGCAACATGGGGACGTTTGCCGTCCGCCTCATCGAGACCCTTGCGGTCGTTTTGCATGAGCAGAAGCTCGGGCACGTGTTTGACCAGCTGATCGTGCCAGACCTGAAGCCGTTCCTGTATGCCACCTGTCCGGATCGCACGCTGATCGGTCGCATGCGCCAGGTGCTTACCTTGGCCCGGGACATGGATGACGTGGCGTTATCTACGCCGTACTGGCCGACGACGTTTCTCAACAGCATCGTGTACACCCCGGAGACTGGCCTTTGTCCTGCGAGCGTTTTCACTGCAGCCATCCCGCCGGACTGCGAGCCTGGTCCTGATCCGGAGCCGGACGCGAGTTTTTCTGCGTGAGGGGAGTTTGAGACTGGCAGTGTCCTTATTGTTGCAGGCAGGGGTTTCAACGGATGGACAACCGCAAGCAGACATTGATCCGGCTGGCGGGTCTTTTCCTGAGGCTGGGTGCAACGGCGTTTGGGGGACCTGCGGCGCACATCGCCATGATGGAGGACGAGGTGGTGACCCGGCGGCAATGGCTGTCGCGTGAGGAGTTTCTGGATTTGTTGGGGGCCACCAACCTGATTCCGGGGCCGAACTCCACTGAGCTGGCGATCCACATTGGATTTCGTCGGGCGGGGTGGTTGGGGCTTCTTGTAGCGGGCGCGTGCTTTATTCTGCCTGCCGCCCTGCTGGTGCTGGGCTTGGCGGCGGTCTATGTCCACTTGGGCCAATCGCCACGCATGGAAGGGGTATTGTTCGGCGTCAAACCGGTGATCCTTGCGGTTGTTATCCAGGCGCTTTGGCGGCTGGCGAAGAGCGCGCTGAAGAGCCGTGAGCTGTTGGTGATCGGGGTGGTATCAGCGCTGGCCAACTTTCTGGGAGGACATGAGCTGCTGGTGTTGTTTTCTGCCGGCCTGATTGCGAGCGTTTGGTTGAGGTCGCAGCATTCGCCCAACGAATTGGGAACGCCGCGGACGGCATGGGTTCCGTCATGGCCGCCGGTGGTCGCTGCAGGTGTCGTGGCTCCGGTGGCGGTGCCCGCGAGTGTGGCATCCATTTTCGGCTTTTTCCTGAAGGTCGGGTCGGTCCTTTTTGGCAGTGGTTATGTTCTGCTCGCCTTTTTGCGGGCCGACCTGGTGGAACGGTGGGGGTGGCTGAGTGAGGGGCAGCTGTTGGACGCGATTGCCATCGGGCAGTTTACCCCGGGCCCGGTGTTCACCACGGCGACGTTTATTGGCTATCTGCTGGGGGATGTTCCGGGTGCGATTGCGGCCACGGTGGGGATTTTCCTGCCTGCGTTCTTCTTTGTTGCCGTCAGTGGTCCGGTGATCCCGTTGTTGCGGCGGTCGGCGGTGGCTGGGGCCTTTCTGGATGGGCTCAATGCGGCTTCGCTGGCCCTCATGTTTGTGGTCACCTTGCGGCTTGGGCAGGGGGCGGTCCTGAATGTGCCTGGATTGTTTCTTGCGGCTGCCAGCGGCATGTTGCTTTTCAAGACCCGGCTGAA
The DNA here is from genome assembly GCA_046047235.1 of Verrucomicrobiota bacterium. Classification (GTDB taxonomy): domain Bacteria; phylum Verrucomicrobiota; class Verrucomicrobiia; order Limisphaerales; family JAHDYP01; genus JBMTVN01. The sequence goes on from JBJOII010000012.1 coordinate 36,761, forward strand.
CTCCGCCTGGCTTGTGCTTGGGGGAGCGTTTGTCGGGATTTTTCTTCACCGCTGGGGGATTTGATTCACCCGCTTATCTGGCTGCTCAATGCTATCCAGTCTGGTCAGATATCGACACCGTTGGTGCCATCCTGGGTGGGGGTGGATTCCTAAAACCCGTGCGTTGACAATCCTACTGCGGGTGCGTTGGTATAGTTGGCTGTTTTGGCACACGTTTTGCGCACAGTTATTCGCGTAAGCAACTGGGTTCGATTGGGCAACGGGACGGTCCGTCAGGTTGACGATGGACCGTCCCGCTTGTTCGGTTATCCCGGCGTGCGGTGATCTCCCTTAGAAATAATCCTATGTCTGCAACCGGTCAGTTAACCTCGGAAAAACTCGCTGCCTATCTCAACGTCAAGCTGGCCCTGCTCGGGTTCAAGCCTGTCGGTGTTGAGGGTGAGGCGCGGCTGGGTGAAGTGATGGAGCCTGTTGTCGCTCAATACCGCGAGCGGGAACGGTTGCTGGCTTCGCATCTGTGTCCTTCCGACGGCCGGATCCAGACTTTTCTTTACGACTATCTGCAGGAGATCTCGGTTCCGCGGCTTCCTCTGCGGACACTCACGCTGGATCTGCCGGGTATGGCCCGGCTGGTCTCGCTTCCGGTCGACAGGGACGAGTTCAGCTGCAGCATTCTTAATTCCTACCGGGTGAGGCAGGGGGTGCTTCACAATCCCCGAAGCGATCGGCGGACGACCAAGGGTATTTTCCATGTGGCTGAGGGTGGACTGCCTATCCCGGACGACAAGATTGGCGTGCCGAAGGAGACCTTTGCGCGGTTGCTGGCCCGGGCCTTTGACCCTCCCAAGGAGCTGCTTCGGCTGCCTTATACGGTGACCCAGGCCCAGCCTGCCGAGTGTTTCGTGTCGTTGCTGTTGCGCCCGTTGGTCTGTCCTGAGATTCCGGACTTTACCGCGCGGAAGACCATGGAAATTCGGTTTTTTGCTCCCGGTTGCCTCGTCAGCAACCTCGATTTCGTCGAGAGCATCTTTGGGAACGGCGGGGACCCGAGTTTACCAGAGAACGATGCCGGTTTGGATACTGACCATTGGTCGGGCCACACCGGTTGTGTGGTTCTTGCGCCACATCTGGTTCATCTCACGAAGAAGTCCGTGGGACTTCCGCATTGGGACAACGCCACTGAACGTCAGCGTCAGGACGGCATGTGCTGGAAGAGCGAGGATGAGCTCTACAACGATGGCGGTGCCTTCAAGATTACGGCGCGCGATGCGGGTGGCGTGATGGTGACCGTGATTGCGGACAACTACTACGGCTACTGCAAGAAGGAGGTCAAAACGCAGATCAGCTTTGCTGCGAACCTCTTTGGTCTTTGCGAGGAAGCTCATGCGGGCGGGGCGCTGGTGTTTCCTTCCTACGATTTGGGTGAGGAGTTTTTTGGCGATCTGCACGTCAAGCGTCAGGGACATTCCTTCCGTGAAGTTGCGGAGATGCAGGCAGAATCCCTTGACGTGTGTGCTGAGGGTTATGGGGTGGACAAGCGTTTTACCGACATCGTTTACGTGCCGGAAGACGCGCACTTCGAGCTGCAACGCCAGCGCATCAGCTGGACGGCCGAGGACGGGGAGCATTCGATCAAGCTGCTGTCGGGGAAGACATATATGCGTCCGTCCGGTTACAAGGTGAGGCTGGAGCAGTCCGGGGTTGACCGTACCTGGCGTCTGGTTGGAACCGTTGCCGAGGGTGTTCTTTGCCACAAGCCCTCCACGGTGTCCGGCGGGGGCAAATCCGAGATCTCCAAGCCGATTACCGATGCGATTCTCAGCGGGCCGGTGTTTGTGGCTGACTTCAAGAACGACTTTGACCGGGTGGCGGAATTATTGAGCCGTGACTACAGCGACCGCTTCAGGGAGGCCGGGCGCAAGGATGCGCGATCCATCCTGAGTCCGGAGCGCTCGCTGGGGTCAGTCATCAAGCTGCTGACTCCGGATGAACACGATTACCAGCCCGAGTACAACAAGTGGTTGGAGACCGTGCCGCAATACATCAAGGAGCTTGTCTTTGTGGTGAAGCGTGTCTATCGGCCCGAATGGGGTGACAACTGGCGTGAGTATTTCAGTGTTGATATTGTGAACGGCAAGCCCGCCAACGAGCTGAAATACGCCAACCGCCGGCTGGTTTCCAGCAGTCTCCGGGTTGGGTTTGAAGCCGATGGTTCGTGGCGGACGTTTGGTTTGCGGAAGGACTTCTATCCGGCCACCAAGATCCAGACTGAGGATGATATTACTGCGTCGGTGGTTGTGCCGCCCAAGGCGCTCAAGGATCTGCCGCAGTCGGATGATCCGGACCAGCCCTCGCTGCGATTCATCCTCAACGCGGAGACGCGGTTGTTCCAACGGCCGGACGACGCTATCCATCGCGGGTATGACAAGGTGACGGAGAAGGATTTCATCCGGACGGACAATTTCTTTTCGAACTACGAGCCGCTGCCCACCTCCAAGACGCGTGAGTTTATCGAGGACGCGATGGGGTTCAGCCAGTTTACCGAGCCGATGCAGCAGTTCATACGCAGCGTGGATGCGGACGGCAAACCCGGTTATTTTGTGAGCAATGCCGTTCCCAGGATCGTGGATGGCAAGTTCACCAAGAACCCGCGGTATCTGCAGTATCGGACCGATCTGGCTGCGCCGCAGCAGGTCTACCTTGCGGAGATGTCCGCCCGTCTCCGCCGTCGGCTGTCGCCGGATAAGCCGGTACGCAAGTCAGTGAGTGCGGTATTGCCCGGGCGCCGAAACAACCCTGCCGAACCTGGTGTTCGCGCCCTGGCGTGTTACGGGCCCATTCATTACTTCGACCTGCCCGAGTTGTTCATGGAGTTCATTTGTTCCATGACGGGCAAATCGCCGTCCACGACGGGCTTTGGATCTGAAGGCGCGCTGACCAAGGGGCCTTTCAATGCGCTGCCTCCGATCATTGATCTGAACAATGCGCTGGTTTCGTTCATTCTCTGCGGGCACCACGCGTTCGTGACTGCTGCCGGTTATGTCGGACCCAAGGTGCGCGTGGATCATGACATCAGCCTGCTTGTGCCGGAGGTCTGGTGCCGGATGCTTCCGGAGGAACGCAATCCGGCTTACCTCATTTCCGAACGTTGTCTGGAACCCTGCAAAGATTTTGACTACGAGGGCCGCCGTGTTCTGGGCAGCCGATTGGGTTACCGCATTACGTCGCGGTTTGTGCGGACCTACTTTGCTCGTGTGTTCAACCATCCCCACGCCGTTTTCACTGAGGAAATGCTGCATCCTGAGAAGCAGGACCTTGCCACCTTTGTTGAAGGCATTGAGACCGTGGTGACCACGCAGAAGGGTGTTGCTGAGGCCTACTTCAGGGATGGCAGCATCCAGCAGGCTTGTCCGCCCCTGGCTGCTCTGCTGCACATCATGTTGCATGACCAGTGGAACGGTGCCGGTCTGGACAACCCTGAGTTCCGCGCCATGTTCAAGCGGGAAACGCTGCTGGCCAGTGACTGGTATGGCAAGCGGCTTGCGGTTCGGCAGCGGAAGGACATCACGCTATGGAAGCGGCATGTTCATTATTTGGAACGTTTCCTGAAGCGGACGGGCTATGCGCAGGAAGCCACGCGGCTTGGCGTTCCGCATCGACTGGCCCGCGCGCGCCACGCACTGGCTGCCGCAGAGTCGGCGGAATATCTCGAATCGTTGCGTGGCACCATCGGGGCTGAGCCCATCGATGCCTACACCAGTCAGCCGGATTAATCGCCCGACTGGCTCTGAGGCGTCGGCCGGCGCCAGATCAAGCGTCCGTTGCGGTAAACCTCACGGACGCGATGGAAGGGTATCCGACGGGTGATACCGTCCGGCCCTTTCACGGTGAACACGCGCTTCTGGTTCTCCGGGAACGTGACTTGCCAAAGTGCGACCCGCTGCAGCACGGGGTCGAAGCGATCCGCATAACCGAGCTCGATCCGTCCGGATCCGAAATCGGGATCGTGGCGGATACGGTTCAGTAGATCCTGAATCGGGATCACGAGAGCGCGCTGTTCAGGGGAGGATGGTATGGGCTGGTTGGAGTCGTGCGGCTACAGTGTTACCGGTTCATGCTGTGCCACGTAGTCCGGGTCGATCTCTACGCCCAGGCCGGGGCCTGTGGGCACCTTGATTGTGCCGTTCATGACTTTGAGGGGGGAGGTGCTGCACTCGAATGGAACGTCTGTTCCCAGCCCTTTGAATTCGTGATGTGCCCCGGCATTTGGCAGCACGGATACCAGGTGGCAGTTGTAAACGAAACCAAGTCTCCCGCCGGACATGTGTGGAACGATGGTCTTGCCAAACTCCTCAGCAAGGCGCCCCACCTGAACGGAGCGGATCATGCCGCCGAAGTAGTAGCTGTCCGGCTGGACGACCTCGATGCCATCGTTGGCCAGAAGCCAGCGGAAGTTGACGAAACCGCGATCTTGCTCGCCGTTCGCGATCGGTATTTCGAGTGCGTCAGCCACCCGCTTGATGGCCTCGAAATCGTCAAAGCGCACCGGTTCCTCAAAATAGGCGTAGCGGTTCTCCTGCAACAGCCGGCCCACCCGGATGGCTTCCTCCGCTTCGTAGTAGCTGTTGGCGTCGGCATACAACGCCATGTCCGGACCGAAGATATCCCTCAGCAGCGGGATGATCTTCTCGGTTTTACCCACGGGTCCGCGGGCGTTCATGTCGGTGGTCATGAACATCAGGTAGCCCACCTTGATCTTCAGTGCGCGGGCATCATATGCCGCCACGGCCTCGCGGATCCGGTCAACGCTGGCTTCCAGGGGCAGCTCACGCCATTCGGTAGCGACGTAGACGGGCACCTCCGGGTGATGCACCTCACCGATTAACTCGCCCATGGGTTTTCCTGCCATGCGCCCCAGGAGATCCAGGATCGCGAACTCAATGGTTGCCAAGGGCAGCCCGAGCGCAATGCCCTCGTATCGGAAGTTGAATCCATAGACGTGGATGCGCTCCAGCATGAGATCGAGATCCCGTGCGTCCTTACCCACGAAGAATGGCTGGAGGTTGCGGACAAAGATCGGATACAGCCGATGCATGTCGCTGTGCGCGACGGACAGTCCCTCGGCACCATCCTTGGACCTGACGCGGCAGAGGAAGCTGTTGTCGCGCCGCAACAGCTCCACGCTTTCGAGGATCACGGGTTCCTTGAAGAGGCTCCGCTTCAGGACGGGACGCTGCATGACTGCATCCATGCGTGCCTGTCGGTCGTTGGCCCGGCTTGTCGCGCCTGTAGCACCGAGGAGCGGCAACACCGCCCCGGTCAGGGCGGTCCGTTTCAAAAAGGTTCTTCGCTGTGTCCGCATGGCCTTCCGTTCTTTTCCGGCGCGGCTCAGGGGAAGATGCCGTGGTGACGGTAGCTATCCGCCACCCGCTCAATTGCGTAAAGGAACGCTGCGGTCCGCAGGTCGGGCAGATTGCGCTGGCGCCAGAACTCATAAACCTGCTTGAAGGACCGGATCATTGTTTCCTCCAGGGCGGATATCACCAGGTCCTCCTCGGTCGGTCCTCTCACCACTTTGTGATGGCGCGTTTCCGACAAGCTTTGGCCTGTGAGGAGTTCCACCTGATCCAGGATCTCCCGCTTCAGGTAGGCTTCATGCCGGGTGATCATCCGGTCGAAACTCACCCCTGCCTTGTTCTTCAGCCATTCAAAATACGAGACCGTCACGCCGCCGGCGTTGAGATACAGGTCGGGGATCATCAGCACACCCCGCTGCAGCAGGATGTGTTCACCGTCAAAATCCACCGGACCATTGGCCGCCTCCGCCACCACCTTGGCCTGGATGCGGCCCGCATTCTCGGAGGTAATCTGGTTTTCCAAAGCGGCTGGCAGCAGCACGTCGCACTCCCGCTCCAGCAACTCCATCGAGTTCACCACATTTTCCGCGCCGGGAAAGTCCAATAGTGACCCAGTCTCCTTGCGGTGGTTGAACACCGCCTCTACGTCCAGACCATCCGCGCAGAAAATACCCCCTTCCCGTTCCGCGATGCCGGTAATCAGTGCCCCACCCTGATGCTGCAAATACCAGGCCGCATGGTATCCGACATTGCCCAGTCCCTGCACGATCACGCGCTTGCCCTGGACCCCGGTCGAAAGCCCCAACGGCTTCATCAGTTCCTCCAGTGAGAGGGCACAGCGAATACCCTGGAACACCCCCAGACCCGTCGCCTGTTTCCGGCCGGGAATGCCCTGCATCGACAACGGCTTGCCGGTCACGCAGGCGTAGGGTGCCGGCTCGTTCATCTTGAGGTTCTTGTAAGTGTCGGCGATCCAGCCCATCTCACGCTCGCCGGTACCGTAGTCAGGAGCTGGAACGTCGATGTCCGGACCGATGAAGTTCTTCCGGATCAACTCGGCTGTATACCGACGGGTGACGCGCTCCCGAAAGCCTTCCGAGGCTTGGATGGGGTCAATCTTTACCCCTCCCTTTGCGCCCCCGAACGGCACGTCCACGATCGCGCACTTGTAGGTCATCAATCCCGCGAGGGCGATGGTTTCATCCTGGCCCACATGCATGCTGAAGCGGATGCCGCCCTTGGTTGGCAGTCGATGATGGCTGTGCTCGGCGCGAAACGCCCGCACTACGGTGATCGTGCCATCGTCCTGTTTCACTGGAAACCGCATCCGGTAGACTGCGTTACAGGACTTTACCTGGTCCAATAAGCCTGCCGGAATCGAACTGAACCGCGCAGCCCGGTTGAAGTAACGGGAGACACTTTCAAAAAACGCACCTCGAGACATGCTATGCTCCATAGCAGGACTCGCGCGAAACGGCAATCCTCATGCCCAATATCCAGAACCAATCCGGCGATGGGAGGTGGCACGTGCAAAACGGGGCGATTGATTCGCGGCGGAGGGTGTATGGGGTCCCGCATTCAGGTGGGATGGCGTGACGGCCGGGCTGTTTGACGCCCAAAACAGCTTCAGGGTAGTGCCTAACCCTGGTAGCTGCGTTCGTCGAGGGCTATCTTGCGGGCCAGATTCTCCACCGCCATGCACAGGAAATCTGACAAGGCAGAGCCCTCGCTGTAGTCAGCAGGAACGAGGTTGGATACCCGTCCATCCTCAATGAAACCCCAGGCGCGGCCCCAGCGCTCGCGGTGTGCGCGGTCATACACCCCGACGGCAATGCCCCCCGCCCGTTTGATCAGGGAGAAGACCGGCACGTCGGTGAATCCATCGCCTACTACGATCATTCGGTCCATGGGGACGCGCAGCCTGCTGTTTTCCACCTTCCTGTTCACTTCGAAAGGACGCCCGCGGGAGGAAGGCCCCACCAGTCCTTTCTGCACCTGAAAGACGTAACGGGTCTTGTCCGTGAAGCTGACTACCTTGCGGGGGAAATCGATTTGACCTGAAGTGTCGTAGGAGAATTCGTTGGCCCAGATATCACTGAAATGGCGGGCGATGGGGAGTGCGCGGAGGACTGCGCCTATTCCCGAGCTGATCAGATAGAACTCTAGGCGGGCGCGTGGGTTGGCTTCGGCGGCCTGTTGGTGCAACCGATCGAACAGGGATTCTACCCCGGAATAAAGGGGGAGCCGGGCACCCCATGCTGAAAGCACTTCAGCGGTGATGGGTGGTACTTTGCCGGAACGGGACAACTGCACCAGCCCATGCAGGTAGGCGGGCACTGGGTCCCAGTCTCCATCCACCAAGGTCTGCACCTCATCCCTCCAGAACGAACGGACATCGATTCCCAGCTGCTGCAGTAACCCCGACGTGGAATCCGGGCCCAGGGTATCGTCGAAATCGAAGAGGATGGCCAGTGTCTCGTGCATCAAAACGTGGGCTGCTTCTTAGCACCAGCGCGTTGGAAAGTCATGCGTCCTCTGCCAGGTGAGATGCAAACCAGTTCGTGGGCTTACGGATTATCGGGACACGTGTCGCGATAATCCGTACGAGGGAGGGGGCGGGCCTTTACGTTTTCGCGCTTCTGGCAGGTCCGGAAAAGTGCGTGGTTGAGGGGTGGGACGAGGGGGCTCGGGATTACGGCGCCGGTTGGCGGGTGAGGGTTTGCGGGGATCTGAGGTTCTCAGATCACGTATTCGTTGCCTGGTTCCGGCTGGATCCAGAGCAGGGTCGATACGTCGTTGTCCAAGGCGGTCATGGAAGCCCGGTATCTTGAGCTCATCGCGGCTTCGTCAGACTTGCGGATGGTGACGAGGTATTCTCCGGGGCGGGAATTATCGAAGCGGATGCAGCCCTGGTCATCCGCGACAACCTGACGCTTGCGGGAGTCCGGGCCTTTCACCGTGACGAGGGCGCCGGGGATGGGGGAACCGCCGCGGAGGGCGCGAACGGTTCCGGCCTCGCCGGTTGGGGCGAGCTCGAGTGACTGCAACATCTCTGAGACCGCACGCTGGCTGTTTCGGCGGCGTAGCAGGCGGGCGGGGCGACCATGAACCGACGCGAGCACCACCGTGGCCATGGACACGGCGAGCAGCGTGCTGGTTCTCTGCAGGTTGACTTTAATACGCGGCATATAGGCAATTTCCCTCAGCTACTCAACGTAGGGAAAAATTCCCTATACCTATACCCTCTAGGTGTCAAACTGCTGATGCGGAGTATTAGAGCCCCTGCGCGGTGGCCTGGCGGGAGGCGGTTTCAGGGGATCACGGGGTGGGGCGGGCGGAGGTGAGCGACAGTTTCCCAGGGGATGGAGACGGTGAAGGCGCCTTCAGCGTAGGAGGCGACCGAGTAGGGGTTGAAGTGTATTTCCAGGCCATGCTGGTGGAGCGTGAAGGAGTTCAGGTCGGCGGCGGCAAAGGACGCGATGCTGTTGTCGACGACAGAGCTCGCTCCTTGTGTTTTGAGGGACTCGATACAGAGCGTGGAGAGCAGTTCGACCCATGGGGAATCCTCCCTGAACAGGTGGTGCAGTTCGATGGGGGTGGGGCGGAACGGGTCCAATTGCCAGTTGAGTCCGGTAATTCCCCAGTTTCCATGGGCTCCTCCGGTGTACTGGTAACTCATCCAGCGTACGCTGATCCAACCTGGTCCAATGCCGGCGAGCTCGAACTCGTCCCAGCTTTCGTATTCGCTTTGGAATCCATAGCGGGCGCTGTCCCAGATCTCGCTCATCGTGGTGTCGGTGAAGTCGGCGGCGAGCCCTTTTGCCTTTGCAAGGAACAGGCTGGAGACCATGGCCTCAGCCGGATGGTTTTGGTGCAGGGATGGCACTGCCGCGTGGTAGTTGCGGGTCAGGCCGCGTCCGAAGACGCGAATGCCGGACTTTGCGTGTATGGCCGAGTAACTGCCTATGCGGGATAGCGATACAGGATAGTCGTGTTTTGAACCGGGTATGGAGAGTATCCCGGTGAGAAGATCCGGATCCTGAAGCGTGTCGCCAACCAGACGCCAGGCGGTGGCCTCATCGCCGTCCGCATCCGGATGGAATGTGAGGCCAAATTTGCCTGTGCGAGGGGCGCGTCCTTCCAGGGGCATGCGTCCAGGGGTGGTTGTGCGGAGGATTGCCCCCGAAAGAGTATCGTCGAGTTGCCAGCATGAGAGGATGACATCGCCGATCTCGGGCAGTGAGCCGACGAAGATACCCCCGGGCAGCGTCTTGGGGGGGCGATGGGGGGAGTATGGACGGAGCAGGAGGAGGACCGCGAGCAGGGTGGCGCTGAGTATCAGGGTGGTTGTCAGGGGTTTCTTCAACGGGAGGGAGGCTGACTGGGGTGGCTGGTTTAGGCAAGGGAGTGCGGCAAAAAGGCTGAAACCTGAGTGGACCCATGGACGTCCTAGGTGCAGGCTTACCGGTGCGGTTGGTTGCTGGAGCCGGCTGGATTTTTCACGGTTAACGGAGAGAGTGAATTACACGGGATGATGGCTAAGCGGAAGATGGTGGACAGAGGCAAGGGAATTGGGTTGCTGCCTGCCGGGCTTTTGGTGTTGGGGCTGGCTTGGCTGGCATCGTGTGGGAGGCGGGGTGGCGCTGATGAAGCGCGGCTGCCTTCGATGGAGCGTGCGGTTGCCGGTGAGCCGGCGTATCAGGCGGCTTTGGAGGTTGAGGACTGGGAGGGGGTATTGACGGGACTGGCGTCCTCTCCGGTCACGAACAGTCTGGAGCGTTTGGCGGTGGTCCGTGCGCTGTATGAGGCAGGACGTTTGCCGGAGGACCTGTTTTCGTGGATTCACCGTCCTGGACCTGAGTTGCTGTCGACTGTGGCTTTGCGTGAGGAGTCGGGTTCGGCGCATGCGGCGGCGGTGGCATTGGAGTTGGGGCATTTGAACGTGGCGGAGCGGTGGGCGTTTGACTCGCTGGAGATGGAGTCGATGCATCCGATGGCGTTGCGGACTCTGGTGCGGTTGCATGCTGTGAAGTCGATGCCGGAGGCTGCGGGTGTTTTTCTGGGGAATCTGGAGCGTCGGCCGGAGCAGCAGGCGTGGGCGGCTGCGATGGGGGGTGTTCTGGAGGGTGATCTGGCTTCAGTGGAGGGTGAACTGGGGCGACTGCGGGCGAACCTGTTGTCCGGGGACGAGATTGTGAACCGGCTTTCGACGGAGTCGTTATTGGGGCAGGCTTATGCGGCCCATCCGGACAACCGGATGGCCTTTGAGTTTTTGGTGGTTCAGCTGATGCTGGGGTTGAAGTTGGAGCCTGCGTTGGAGGTTATTGCCGGGAGTGGGTTGTTACGCGGACAGGCGGTGTTGCCGCGGCATTATGGGGAGGCGGTGTTGTTGCAGGAATATGGGAAGCCTGGCAGTGCTCCCGGTGATCTGAGATCGCGGGTGGGGCAGGCTGTAGAGGAGCGGTTCAGCGGATTTCGTGACTTTATGATCCAGAGGGGGTCGAAGGACCGTGAGGCTGCGCGGCGCGAGGCGTGGGCGCAGTTTGGGGATACCTATTGGTATTACTATTATTTTGGAGCGCTGCATCCCGGGCTGGAGATGCGCGAGAGGGTGTTGCCGGCGATACCTGCGGAGGAGCTTTCCCTAGTCTCCGAGGCGGCTCGGGCGGATGGGTCGTCCGGTCCAGTGGAGGGCGGGCTACCGCGGATTTTTCCGGATTACATGAACGTGACTATTCCGCCGAATCTCGCGCCGCTGAACCTGGTGGTGCGCGAGCCGGGGACGGGTTATCGGGTTCGGTTGAGTGGCGGGGCGGGTGAGCCGATTGAGCTGGAGCAGGACACCGGTGCGGTGCGGTTGCCGGCGGGCGGATGGAAGGCGCTGCTGGCGGCGAACCGGGGTGGAGCGCTGCGGTGGGAAGTGAGTGTGCGGAACGAGGCGGGCGAATGGGTGGAGTGCGAGGCGTTTACCAATTGGGTGGCTGAGGCGGAGATCGACAGTCATCTCGTCTACCGGCGACTGAAGCCGCTGTATACGTACTACAAGGATCTCGGCATTTATGAGCGGAGCCTAGAAACCTTTTTCGAGCGACCGCTGCTGCGGAACGAGAAGTTCAACAACGGTTGTCTGAACTGCCACGAGTTTTCGCAGGGCGATCCTGAGCGGTTTGTCATTGCGCTGCGGTTGCCGACAGGCACGCCGACCCTGCTGGTTACCTCGAATGGAGTCAGTCGGCTCAACCAGAAGGTGGGCTATACCTCATGGCATCCGAATGGTGATTTGCTGGTATTCTCCATCAACACCATCTCCCAGTTCTTCCATGTGGCGGGAGAAGTGAACCGTGACATCTACGATCCGCGTTCGGATCTGGTGGCCTATCATCTGGGGACCGGGCAGATGGAGAAGCCGGGGGTGATTGGAGAGACGAAGTTCAGCGAAAACTGGCCCTGCTGGTCGCCGGACGGCAGATACTTGTATTTCTGCCGCGGGCCTTATCTCCCGTTGCGCCATCAGGACAAGTTTCGTCAGGACCTTGTGCGGGTGCCCTATGATCCGGCCACAGGCGAATGGGGTGAGGTGGAGGTGTTGTTCAAGGCGGCGGATTATCGGCTGAGTGCCAACGAGCCTCGGGTTTCTCCGGACGGTCACCGGGTCGTGTTTACGGTGGCGGATGCAGGTTGTTTCCCGGTGTTTCGGTCTGACAGCGACCTTTACCAGCTGGATCTGCGGCGTGGGGTGGCACAACCGCTGGAGATTAACAGCCGTTGGGCGGACACGTGGCACTGCTGGTCGGCAAATGGTGAATGGCTGGTTTTTGGCAGCAAGCGTTTGGATGGTGTGTTTACGCGTGTCTTTATTACCCGGGCGATGGCAGATGGATCGTTCTCCAAGCCGTTGTTGCTGCCGCAGGAGGATCCGTCCTACTACGAACTCTGTCTGGACAATTTCAACCGGCCGGAGCTGGTGCGCGGTGCGATCCGCGTGGACGAGGCTGATCTGCTGGAGGCGATGGGTGTTTCTCCCGAGGTGGCGCCGGCATTGGCGAAGCCCTTGGACGACGCGGTTTACATTCCCTGAGCTGGCGGGGTTGAATGATGGGTGAGGTAACTGAAATCCTGGAAGCCATGAGTGGCGGGGAGGTGGCGGCTGCGGAGCGGTTGTTGGATTTGGTTTATGCCGAGCTGCGGTCGATTGCTGTTCATCGCATGGCGCAGGAATCGCCTGGGCACACTTTGCAGCCGACGGCTCTGGTGCATGAGGCGTGGATGCGGATTCAGGCCCATGCCAGTGAGGGAGGGTTCAAGAGCCGGGGACATTTCTTTGCCTCTGCGGCGGAGGCTATGCGGCGCATTCTGGTCGAATCGGCCCGCCGAAAGCGGGCTCAGAAGCGTGGGTCTGCTGCTGAGCGCGAGACGCTGCTTGATTCGCACTGGGTGCAATCCCTGCCTTCCGAGCAGGTCCTGGGGGTGGACGAAGGGTTGGTGCGGCTGGCGGAGGAAGATCCAACCGCGGCGGACCTGGTGAAGCTGCGTTACTTCGTGGGGATGTCCATGCCGCAAGCGGCCGAGGCAATGGGCCTTTCACTCCGGTCAGCGGAGCGACTCTGGAGTTATGCCCGGGCGTGGTTGCGTCGGTTTCTGGATCAAAACGGCGAATAGCTTGGGAGAAGCTCCGGAGAGGCCAGCAAGCCCGCCGGTCATTTTGGCGGTAATGGGCGTGATTTTTCGCTAGCAGAAGGTATAGCCCGGTGATGTCCAGCAAAGGCAGAACAAGTCATTCCCTTGAGCGGGAGGTTTTCCTGCGTGCTCTGGACTATCCGGATGCAGCGGAACGACGGGAGGTCGTTGAGCGTTCCTGTGCGGGGGATGCCGCTTTGCTGTCGGCGGTGGAGAGTCTGCTGGCGAGTCACAAGGACGACGGCTTTCTGGAGACACCGTTGGTCTCTGCGGTTGGGAAGCGAGAGTTCGAGGCAGTGCATGCGTCCGGAGCCGTCACTGAGAAGGAAGGGGATTGGGTTGGCCACTACCGGCTACTGCAGCAGATCGGTGAGGGTGCGGTGGGCATAGTTTTCATGGCGGAGCAGCAGCGACCCATCTCCCGTCGGGTGGCGATCAAAGTGGTGAAGCCAGGCATGGACACCAAATCGGTGATCGCCCGGTTTGAGTCGGAGCGGCAGGCCCTGGCCTTGATGGACCATCCGAATATCGCCAAGGTTTTCGAAGCGGGGAGTACGCCTCAGGGCAGGCCTTACTTCGTAATGGAGTTGGTCCGGGGTATCCGTATCACCGACTACTGCGACCGCAACCAGCTGTCGACGCGTGAACGGCTGCAGTTGTTCATTCAGGTATGCCAGGCCATCCAGCATGCCCACCAGAAGGGCGTCATTCACCGGGATATCAAACCCTCGAACGTGATGGTGACATCGCAGGATGGTCAGGCAGTCCCGAAGGTCATTGATTTCGGCATTGCGAAGGCGTTTGAGCATCGGTTGACCGACCGCACTCTATTCACGCGGTTTGAGTCGTTTGTGGGTACTCCGGCGTATATCAGTCCGGAGCAGGCTGAGATGAGCAGTCTGGATATTGATACGCGGGCGGACATCTACAGTCTGGGCGTGGTGTTGTATGAGCTGCTCACGGGGCGGACGCCGTTTGACGCGAAGGAACTGGTCACGGCGGGGTTGGACAGCATGCGGCGTACGATACGCGAGCGGGAACCCAAGGCTCCCTCCACCCTGGTTTCCACCATGCTTGCGGGGGAGCGGACGGTGACGGCTGAGCGGAGGCAGGTGGAGGATACGAGGCTGGTGCATGTGTTGAAGGGGGACCTTGACTGGATTGTGCTCAAGGCTTTGGAGAAGGACCGGACTCGGCGCTACGAGACTGCGAGCGGGCTGGCGCAGGATGTTCAGCGTTACCTGGAGAATGAGCCGGTGATGGCCAGGCCTCCGAGTGCGGTTTACCGGTTTCGGAAGTTTCTTCGACGCAACCGGCTGGCCTGCGCCAGTGCCGGTGCGGTGGGTGTGGCGGTGGTAGCGGGCATGGGATTGTTCGCGTGGCAGTTCGTCGAGCGGACCAAGGCGGTCCATCGCCTTCAGCAGGCTGAGGAAGAACAGGGCTGGCCTTGGTATGAGGCGGAGCAGGCACGTCAGCTGGCCGAGATCGAGGCGCAGTCGGCGCAAAGGCAGGCATACAATGCAGATGTGAACCTGGCGCAGCAGGCACTTCAGGCGAATAACCTGGGTCGGGTGGAGTCGTTGTTGGATCGACATCGGCCTGGTCTGGTGACGTTGGAGGGGGAGGCCCGGTATGGGGGTGATTTGCGTGGATGGGAATGGCGTTATCTTTGGGATCGGAGCCGGAGTGATGCGTTGTTCACCTTGTGTCAGGAAGCAGGATCAGTGAACAGGTTGAGCGTATCAGCGGATGGTCGCTGGGTGGCGGTTGGGGCTGAACGCCTGGTGCTTTGGGATCTGCGTGCGCGGTCAGAGGTGCTGCAGTTTCCAGACGCGGACGCTCGCGGCCCGTTTACTTTTTCTCCTACGGAGCGGTTGATTGCCTTTGTGGCGCGAGGTTTGGCCTCACCGGCAGGTTCGGGTGGAGACAATTCGCACGTTGCGTTGTGGGATGCTGAATCAAAGCGGGTGTTCCGTGAGCTTCCGCTTTCTGGGCGATGTCTGGGGCTGGCTTTTTCAGCTGACGGCAAGCGGCTGCTTGTGCTCGGGGGAAGAGAGGAGATCCACCTCTGGGATGTGGCGACGGGTGAGCTGCTGTCATCGGTGCACATGGCTCCGGAGCCTTTTGGGGGTGGACTACCGCCTTTCCTGGGGAGTGCGGCGATTTCAGATGACTTGCGTCGGGTAGCTTTGGCGGTGGGTGGCGGCAGGTTGCGAGTGTTGGATGTCGCGACAGGCAGGACTATGTGGGAGGCCGCGGCAGCGGATGAGATGGTGACGAGCCTGGCTTTCTCACCGGATGGCCGGACCTTGGCCTCAGCGGGAGGTTTTGTGGAGAGTTCGGTGCGTCTCTGGGATGTGTCCGGTGGAAAGGAACTGGGGCGAATGGAAGGGCATCGGACCTACGTGCGGTCGTTGTTGTTCTGGCCTGATGGCCGGACGCTGGCGAGTGGGAGCGGGGATCAGACGATCCACTTGTGGGACATGGCATGGGTTGATGTGATGCTGCGAAGGGGAGAGTCCGGGGCGGAGGAAGGAGTGCATACCGATTCGGATCAAGGGACGGTTCCTCCGGCTTTCGTGGAGAGGTCGCCGAAGGCGACTTTACGCGGGCACAGGCTGGAGGTTTGGAGCATGGCCTTGTGTCCCGATGGCACGACGTTGGCCAGCGGGGGGAAGGACGGTGTAGTGAATGTGTGGGACGTATCGCAGGTAGAAGCCCAAAGGCATTACCGCACCTTGCCGGTCGCCGCAGCACAGTGGGGGTTCTCCGGTTCCGGAGAAGGACTAGTAGTGCTGGAGCGCGGTGGTCGGGTCTCGAGGTGGCAGGGGCCGGACTACGCTTCGGGTCAAACCCTTGTGGATGTCGGGGATATTAAGCCCATGGACGCAAGCTTCTCGCCGGACGGCAGGTGTATGGCGGCGTTGGATCCCGAGCGGGGCTCGCTGATGATCTGGGATTTTACTGAGGGGGAGCGGCTGGATGTAAGGGTGGATGATTGGGAGCGGCCCGTTCGCTTTCTGGCGCCGTCCAATACGCTGTTGACTGCGTCTGACGCTGGTCGGGTATTCCGGGTGCGTGACCCCCTCAGTGGTGAGGTGTTGCGGACTTGGGAACATCAGGAGTCCGGGGGGCGGTTCCTCCCCCTGTTTTCCGGTGCAGGCGAGTGGTATTTGACCTTGGGGCAGGGGGGGGTGGGCCGCCTCTATTCCGGCTTCGGCGGGGAGGAAGGACTTTTGCTGGCCTCGGAGCACGTGATGCAGGGCGGTGCATTTTCGAATGATGGCAGGTGGTTGGCTGTTCTGAACGATGCCGGGGGATGTGAGGTTTGGGATGTGATGGAGGGGCGTAGAGCAGGGACAGTGCAGGGGTTTCTTCAGGGGCTGCATTCCGTTTGCTTTTCTCCGGACGGTGAGAGGCTGGCTATTGGCAGCAACGGGAATGAGGCCATTAAGCTCTGGGATGTGCGAACGTTGCAGGAGTTGGTCACCTTGCAGGGGGAGGGGTCGATGTTTCAGGATGTC
>JBJOII010000013.1:0-52496 GCA_046047235.1 Verrucomicrobiota bacterium
TGTATGGGGTGATTTTGTGCAATGCGCGGGCGATGGGGGAATTTGGGGCGGTGTCGGTGGTTTCGGGTCACATTACTGGGTATACCGACACATTGCCGTTACGGGTGGAGAAGTTGTATCAGGATTATGATTTGGTGGGGGCGTTTGGTGTGGCGAGTTTACTGGCGGTATTGGCTTTAGTGACATTAGCGATCAAGACCTGGCTGGAGTGGAGGGAGCAGCGGGCGTGGCGGTTGGCGCAGTCGGCTGTGGAGGGAACTGGATTGGTTGAGAAGGGAGGAGACTGGAAGTGAGCATTGAGCTACAGAGTGTGAGCAAGCGATTTGGCGAGGTGGCTGCGGTGGAGGACGTGAGTTTTTCTGTGGCTGACGGGGAGTTGGTGGCATTGTTGGGTCCGAGTGGTGGTGGGAAGACGACGGTATTGCGGATGATTGCGGGGTTGGAGACTCCTACGGCCGGGGAGATTAGGATTCGTGGGCGGAGGGTGAACGAGGTGAGTGTGCGCAAGCGCAACATTGGTTTTGTTTTTCAGAACTATGCGTTGTTCAAGAGCATGACGGTGGCGGGGAATGTGGGTTTTGGGTTAAAGATCAAGAAGTGGAATCGGGCGGATCGGGATGAGCGGATCGGGGAATTATTGCGGTTATTTGAGTTGGACGGATTGGAAGGGCGTTTTCCGCATCAGCTTTCCGGGGGGCAGCGGCAGCGGGTAGCGATTGCGCGGGCGCTGGCGCCGAGGCCTGGGGTGTTACTGATGGACGAGCCGTTTGGAGCGGTGGATGCGAAGATTCGTCAGGAGTTACGCGACTGGCTGGTGCGGATGCATCATGAGTTGAACGTGACGACGATCTTTGTGACGCACGATCAGGAGGAGGCATTGGAGGTGGCGAACCGGATTGCGATTTTTTCGCGCGGGCGTTTGGAGCAGGTGGGGTCGCCCCGGGAGGTGTATGAGCGGCCGGCGAACGAGTTTGTGGCCCGGTTTGTGGGGGTGATGAACGTGCTTGAGCTGACTGTTAGCGGGGGGCGGGCGCGTTTGCAGGAGTTGGATTTTCCGGCGCATGGGCAGGCTGAGGGGCAGCGGATGAGGATTGGGTTTCGACCCTATTCAGTTCAGGTTTCGGGCGATCTGGGGCAGTTTCGATATCGGGCATTGCTGCGTCGGACTTACTTTTTGGGGATTTTGTTGCGGCTGGAGTTGGAGCTGCCGTCCGGGTTGGTGGTACGGGCGAGGATGACGAAGGAAGAGTATGCTGCGGGTGGATTTCGGGAGGGAGGGCAGGTTTCCTTTCAGATTCGGCAGTATCGAGTGTTGGCGAAGGAGGGTTCGGCGTTGCCTTCGGAGACTTCGGTGGCGCATGAGATGCCGCCTTATTTGGGTGAGGGGATTTAGTAGCTGGGTGGAATGCTGGCTAGTCACGGGGCGGCTGAGGGTGTAGGTTGCGAAAGTTTTCCTGCTATGTAGCCTGCTGGCCTGTTGAAGGTTTCTTGTGCCCGGCGTTTTGGGTGGGAAGTCTTCGAGGGGGTAGGAGGGTCGGGAGTTGGCGTTAGTCTTGATGGAGAGCCTGCTATGAATAATCGTGGAAGTGTCTTGGTTCGGTTGGTGTCGACGTGCGTGTTATTGAGTTCACTGGTTTTGTGGAGTGGGTGTGCGTGGTCGATTGGTGGGGAGAAGGAGGGGGGGACGGTGGTTCGGGAGACGACCAAGGGGCAGGAGCTGATTGATCTCAAGCGCGCTTTGGATCAGGGGGCGATGAGTCAGGAGGAGTATGATCGGGAGCGGCAGACGATTTTGAGTCGTTGAGGTCGAGTGGGGTTGGTTGATTTGATCATAAGTCGGCATGAAGTACTCGAGGTATGTAATTCAGTTTTAGCTTTCAAAATAGCCTTGTGTGTGGTAGAGAAAAGGCAGTTAACCCAATCCTGCTTATGTCACTCGATTACGCTCTTGAAGGTTATCCGTGCAAGACCCAGTTACGAGACGGCACGGAATGTGTGATTCGTCCATTGCGCAAGGGGGACTGCTCCCGGCTGATGAAGTTTTTCGATGCTGTTCCGGAGATGGAGCGGTTATTCATCAAGCATCGGCTGAGCGATCCGGGGTTATTGAAGGACTGGTGTCAGAACATCGATTTTGAGTCGAACTTGCCATTGTTATTGTTGAAGGGGACGAAGGTGATTGGGGAGGCGACGTTGCATCAGCGGCAGGGCGGGTGGAAGCGTCACGTGGGGTTGGTGACGTTTTTGACACATCCGGAGTATCGTGGGCGGGACATTTCGAAGATTCTGGTGGGGGAGATGATCAAGGTTGGGCGGCATTTGGGTTTGAAGAAGCTGGAGGCGGAGTTGAACGGGGAGCGGACGGTGGCGATCAAGAGTTTGCAGCAGCTGGGTTTTCGGGATTTTTTGAATTTGCCAGATTATCTTTTGGACATGCAGGGGGGCAGTCACGATTACGTAGTGATGGGTTTGGACATTGTGACTGACGAGGAGTATGCGAGTTCGTTTTGAGGGTGAGTAGGGGTTTGGCGGGGTTGGATGCGGCTGAGTTTACATCGGGTTGTGCGGGTGGTAGGCTATTCCGCTGAATAGAAGTGCGTGGCAGACGTCCAAGGAGTAAGTGGACGTGTTTGGTGCGTTGCGGACCTAGAGTGGAAGCCTGCTTATGAAGACGAATGTAGACTTGTGTGGATTGGGGAAGAGCTGGGTGTTGTTGCTGGTGGCCGGTGTGTTGTTGTCGTCGTGTGCGTCGAAGGGGGTGAGGAATCCTTCGGGCACTGGGGTGACGGAGATGGGGGCGGACGAGAAGGGTTTTGTGGGGGGGACGGGGATTGAGTCACAGGATTTGGTTGCGGTGACGGACAAGATGGTGCGGAGCATTTTGGAGGTTCCGGCTGTGCGTGGGGCGGGGCAGCCGCCGGTGGTGGTTTTGGATCCGGTGGTGAACGACACGCGTTTTCCGATCAACAAGGAGTTGTTTTTGACGCGCATCCGGGTGCAATTGAATTCGAAGGCTGCGGGCAAGCTTCAATTTGTGGCGCGGGATCGGATGGCGGTCTTGGAGGAGGAGCGGGCGAAGAAGCAGGCGGGGCAGGTGACAGGGGGTGCGGACGTAAGGGCGGTGGAGTTTCGTGGCGGGGATTATTTTTTGACGGGGAAGCTGCAGGGGTTGACGACGCGGACTTCGCAGGGGACGAGCGATTACATTTTGTATTCGTTCCAGCTGATTGATGCGAGGACGAGCGTGATTGTTTGGGAGGACATGGCGGAGATCAAGAAGCAGGGTTTGGAGGATGCGGCTTATCGGTGAGGGGTTTGGCGTGCGGGGGTGGGGATGGTTAGGAGTGAATGGTTGAGCCGATGAACCGCTACCTGGACATCGTGTTGGGGTGTTTGCTGCTGCTGGGGGTGGCCGGGTGTGCGACGTCGCCGAGGAAGGCGCCGTTTGTGCCGACGGGTGATCCGGTGGCGGATGGAGTGGCGAGGATGGAGCGAGGGGAGGAGAGGGATCGTGTTTTGTGGCAGTATCGGACGGCGCTGACGGCCTTGCGGTTAGGGAGGAGGGAGGAGGCGAAGCCTCTATTGGATTCGGCGTTGGCGAGGTTGCAGGGGTTGTATGGGCCTGATTCGGAGGCGCGTCGGTCGAGGAGTTATTTTGCGAAGGAGAGCCGCAAGACCTTTGTGGGGGAGCCTTACGAGCGTTCGATGGCGTACTATTACCGTGGGGTGCTTTACTGGATGGATGGGGAGCTGGACAATGCGCGGGCGTGTTTTCGCAGTGCGCAGTTGATGGACAGCGATGTGGAGGACAACCGGTATGCGGGGGATTACGTGGTGATGGATCTGCTTGATGGCTGGGCGACGTTTCGGCTGGGGGGTGACGGGGTGGAGGCGGTGGGGAGGGCGGAGGGTTTGGCGAAGCGGGGGAAGCCGCCTGAGTATGAGGCGGGGAACAATGTGGTGATATTTGCTGAGAGCGGGCGGGGGCCGGGGAAGTATGCTGCGGGTGAGTATGGGGAGCAGTTGAAGTTTAGGCCGGGGAGTTCCCGTGCTGCGCGGGTGAGGGTAGGTGTGGGGGGGCGGTGGGTGGAGATGGAGCCTTTGGATGATTTGACTTTTCAGGCGACGACACGCGGTGGGCGGGTGATGGACCATGTGTTGGCGAACAAGGCGGTGTTCAAGGGGGCGACGGATGCGGCGGGGAATGCAGCGATTATTGGGGGGGCGATCATGGCGACGCAGAACAACCGCAACAGTGCGGTAGATGAGGTTGGGGCGGGGCTATTGGTGGCGGGGGTATTGAGCAAGATTATTTCGGCGGCGACGACGCCGGATGCGGATGTGCGGGTTTGGGATAATCTGCCGCAGTATTTGTATGCGGGGAGCATGCGGTTGGGGGTGGGGGAGCATCGGGTGCGGGTGGAATTTTTGGATGTGGAGGGGAGGGTGTTGGAGGGGGTGACGAGGGAGTTTGTGGTGAAGCTGGGGAGAGAGGGCGAGGACACGGTGTTATTTTTGAGTGATCAACCTCAATGAAGGAGAGAAGCATGAGAATCGAGAGATATGGTTGGCTATTGGTATCGGTCCTGGTGATGGCTGGCGGGTGTGCCGGGCGGGAGGGTGCGTATGCGCCGGTGGGGCGTCAGGATGTGGCGGTGGAGAACCGGGAGAAGTTCGTGTTGCTGGACAAGGCCACGCGCGATTCGGTGGATTGCAGCGGGCTGCTGGAGCGGCGATTGGAGGACGGGCGGATGGAGGTAGTGGCGCAGATCCGGAATCGCTTGAACCGGCGGATTGAGGTTCAGGTGAACTGTGTATTTAAGGACAAGGCGGGTTTTCCGACGGAGGATGAGGCGTCCTTCAGGACGTTGATTTTGACGGAGAACGCGCAGGAAGGGGTTCGGTTTGCTTCTTTGAATGCGGCGGCGGCTGACTACACGGTGCGGGTCAGGCAGGCGCGTTGATTTTTTCGGCGAGGTGGAGGGTCATGATGCCGCCGAGGAAGCGGGTTAGCTTGGCGGGTTTCCAGCCATTGGACTCGAGGAGTTTCTGGATGGCGTGGTGATCTGGGTAGTGTTTGAGGGATTCGAGGATATAGGCATAGGCCTCGGCGTTTTGGCAGAGGAGTCGGCCGAGGACGGGGATGACGACTTTGAGGTAGGCGAAGTAGAGAGTTCGCCAGGCTGTGCTGGTGGGTTTACCGAAGTCGAGGATGAGGAGTTTGCCCTGGGGTTTGGTGACGCGGTTGAGTTCGCGGAGGCCGCCTGCGAAGTCGGGAAGGTTACGGAGTCCGTAGGCGATGGTGACGCAGTCGAAGGTATTATTGACGAAGGGGAGTTTCAGGGCATCTCCGGCAATCCAGGGGATGGGTTTGGATGGGGTTGGGGTTCGGTGTTGGGCGTGGCCCAGCATGGGGAGGCTGAAGTCGACGGCGATGGTGGTGGCGCCGGTTTTTTGGAGGCGCAGGGCGATATCGCCGGTTCCGGTGCAGACATCGAGCGCGAGTTGATGGGGTTGGGGTGCGGCCTGTTGGATGAGCTGGTTTTTCCAGTAGCGGTGGAGGCCGAGGCTTTGGACATCGTTGATGAGGTCGTATCTTTTGGCGATGGCGGCGAAGAGGGCGCGCACTTGGGGGGCGCGCTGGGGGCCGGAGCGGTAGTACGGGTTGCCCATGTGGGGGCAGAGGTTAGTTGGGTGTGGTTCGTGGGACAAGTGGGCAATGGGCTGTTTGTTACTGGGTCTCGACAAAGCGGTAGGGGTAGGCGATAAATCGCGGAACATGGCTGGTTCATTGACCCCCAACGAAGAAGCCCAGCTGGCGCAGACCATCGAGATGTTCGAGGTTATTACGCAGTCCCAGCCGCTGGACTATGCGTCGTTGGAGATTTTGAAGGAGGCGTACATCAAGTTGGGGCGCCATCAGGACGTAGTGGGGACTTCGAAGAGGATTGCTCAGGCGTATGTTCAGCTGGGGCAGTTGTCGTCGGCTATTTTGGAGTATGAGGGGATCTTGCAGCAGTTTCCGGATGATCCGGATGTGAAGGCGGCTTTGGCGGAGATAGAGAGCAAGGCGAGCAGTTTAGCGATGGCGGGTGAGGGTGAGGGTGGTGCGGTGATGGGGGTTGAGGAGGGGGTGGTGCACAAGGCGCCGGCGAAGGGGCCGGAGCAGGTGGATGACGGCCGGTCGGCGATGCACAAGCTGTTTGTGGAGGGGAAGCTGATGGCGTCGATGGATTTCGACCAGATGTGGGAGACTCCGGACACGAGCGTCTCGCCTTCCATGGTAACGGATCCGTTTATTCAGCAGCTGGCTGACCGTGGGATTGTATCGATGGAGCAGAGTTTGAAGTTGCTGAGTGAGCGGTCGAGGTATCCGTATATTCCGTTATCGACTTATGATGTGGATGTGGAGGTGGCGAGGAGTTTTCCGCGGGACATTTGTGTTCGGTGGGGGATTTTGCCCTTTGACCGGATGAGTCGTTCGGTGTTGGTGGCGACGGCGAATCCATGGAACAAGCAGGCGATGTGGGAGATGGAGAGCAGCACGAAGAGTCATTTGATCTGGTATTTGACGCACCCGGGTGATTTGACGCGGGCGATTCGGAAGTATTTGAGGTAGGAAGGGGAAGTTAACGAGACATGCCTCCGTTAAAGAGTTTTGGAGAGAGAATAGCCGATGCTTTGGTCGAGGACGGGTTGTTGTCGCCGCAGCAGGTGACTGAGCTGCTTGAGCAGCAGCGCAAGGAGGGGACGCGTTTACTGAAGCTGATCCTGGTGAAGGGGTTGGTGAGCGAGTCGGACATGGTGGTATCGATGGGGCGTGTATTGAACGTGCCGCCGATCAATGTTTCGAGGATAGCGATTCCCCCTGAGACGGCGGAGTTGGTGTCGCGAGAGATTGCGATGAACCACAAGGTATTACCGGTTTCGCGATTGGAGAACCGGTTATTTGTGGCGATGGCGGATCCGTTGAACGTGCTGGCGCTGGACGACATCCGGCGCATTACACGTTTGGAAGTGATCCCGTTGATAGCGTCCGAGAAGGCGATTCTGGACAAGATCAACAATTTGGACAGCGGTCAGGACCGCATGCGCCAGATTGTTGAGGATGCGGCGCGGGCGGCGGAGGATGAGGCTGAGGCGGAGAATCTGGAGGTCTCGCGTGAGACCATGGAGGAGGTGAACCTGGATCAGCTGGCGGCCTCGAGCGAGGAGGCGCCGGTGATCAAGTTGGCGAACCTGATCATTGTGCAGGCGATCAAGGATCGGGCGAGTGATATCCATATTGAGCCTTTTGAGCGGACGGTGCGGTTGCGGTATCGGATTGATGGGGCTTTGGTGGAGGTGACACCTCCGCCGAAGAACATGCAGGTGCCCTTGATTTCGCGGTTAAAGATCATGAGCAACCTCGACATTGCTGAGCGGCGGTTACCTCAGGATGGTCGGATGCGGGTGAGGGTATCGGGTCGGGATGTGGATTTGCGTGTTTCGATTTTGCCTACGGTGCATGGGGAGAAGTGCGTGCTGCGTATTTTGGACAAGGGTAATTTGAGCACGAGTTTGGATCGGCTGGGGTTGGATCAGGATACATTCCGGCGGTTCAGGGCGGCGGTGGATGCGCCGCACGGGTTGATACTGGTGACGGGGCCGACGGGGTCGGGGAAGACGACCACGTTATATTCTGCGCTGAACGAGCTGAACAATCCGGAGTATAACATCATTACCGTTGAGGATCCGGTGGAGTTTCAGATTCCGGGGATCAATCAGGTGCCGACGAAGAAGGAGATTGGGCTTACATTTGCGAACGCATTGAGGTCGATCCTTCGGCAGGATCCGGACATCATCATGATTGGTGAGATTCGGGATCAGGAGACGGCGGAGATTGCGGTGGAGTCGGCTTTGACGGGGCATCAGGTATTGAGCACGCTGCACTGTAATGATGCTCCGGGTGCGGTGGCTCGTTTGGACGACATGGGGATTGCGCCGTTTCTGATTTCGTCCTCGGTCATATTGGCTTGTGCGCAGCGGTTGATGCGCAAGATATGTCCGGTGTGCAAGGAGCCGGTGACTTATCCGCCCAAGATGTATGAGGATTTGGGCATTGATCCGAACACTTTTGAGGGGGCGACGCTCTATCGTGGGCGGGGTTGTGAGCGTTGCAAGAACACGGGTTATGCGGGGCGGATGGCGATCATTGAGGCGATGACGATTTCCGATGAGGTGAAGCGGTTGATCATTCAGCGGTCGAGTGCGCACGAGATTGGCAAGGTTGCCATCTCGATGGGGATGAAGACACTGCGTATGGTTGCGCTGGAGAGGGCGAGGGAAGGTGTGACGACGTTGGAGCAGACCCTACTGACGACGTCGATTTTCTAGCGGATATCCTCTGGCCGGCAGGTGGTTGCGGGTTGTGCCTGAGTTGGAGTTTTGGGGGGCGTCCGGTTGCAGGGGTTGCGAGCCGAGCGGGCGTTGCCCCCCGTCAGAACTGGCGGCTAGGGAACTGGGAATGGACGCTGGAGCGGCCGAAGCCCCGGTTTGCGGTGGGTGCCGCGTTATTGAAAGGGAGGGCCATTGCTGGAGCCAGGCTGGAGGCGTCACGGCTGGAGCTTGGAGCTGCCAAGGCGCGGAGTGGGCTGGGTCCCTGGAGGTTGTTTTCTGATGGGGAGCGGGATTCGATACCGAGGCGGGAATCTCCCCAATTTGCGGTTGCAGCGGACTGGTAATCCTGGCGTCGGTTGGGGAGGTAGGGGTTGAGTTCTTCGCGGGTGGAGTCTGCGTCCAGAAGGAGGGCGGAGTCAGTGCGTGGTGTATTGCGTGCAGTTGAGCTGGAGGGGGTGCCGATGAGGTCACGGATACTGCGAGTGGTTCGGCTGCCAGTGGAGAGAGGGCTGAGGGTGTCGGACTGGCCGGCGATGGCACGGTAAGGGGTTTGGTAGCTGGAGTTCTGCGGGGTGTTGGGCGAGTTTAGGCCTGCATTGCCGGATGGGGTGGCGGCTGAGGACTGGAAGAGGCCGCTATTTTGGAAGAGGGGATCGAAGCTGCCACGGCTCGTGCTGATGGGCTGGAGGCTGCTGGAGAACTGGAGGCCTGTGTTTCCGGAGAGGTTAAAGGAATTTTGTGGTGGGGTATTGATGGAGGAGGAGGGGTTGCCTTCGGGGGCATTGCTGGCTTGTGGGGTGTTGTTTTGGGGGTTGTAGTCTTCTCTGACGCCGGCGGCCCTGTTAAACGCTGCGGCGGAGGGGCGGCCGTTTTCCGTTTCTGGCTCGAGCCAGTTGAGTTCGTTGGAGTTCTGGTTGTTGCGCTCGGATGTAGCGGGGCGTGGGGTGGACCAGTTCCCGGAGGATGCGGGGCTGGAGGAGGAGCTAAAGGACCGGTTCAGCAGGGCGGCTTCATCGCGGAGGCTGGAGCGGTTTTGCTCTTTGCTGGTGAGGGGGAGCGTGTTTTTTGAGGTTTTATCGGAGGAGAAACTGAGGCCTTGGGGCTGGGGTTGCGGGGCTGGGGTTTCCTGGGCATGGGCAGCGAGCAGGGAGCAAGCCAAGGCCAGAGCCAAGGAAGTTAATTGAGTTTTATGAGTCATTGCAACCGCCATGCAAGTAGCAAAACCTACTGACCTTTAGAGGGTGCGTCAAAGCAAAGCGTTCAAAACCGGGGGCGTGTTTTTTGGGGGTGGGCGGGGTTAGCGTCCGCCGTTGAGGCAGGCTTCGTAGAGCCACCCGGCGGTTTCGGAGATGGTGGTTTTGATGCCATCGCTGGATTTCCACCAGTGTTCGGGATCATAGCTCTGGGGTGGGAGTGAGATGATTCCGACGGGGCAGTGGGGGGCGAGGACCTTTTGGTAGACTGCGTAGGATCTGCGGGCGTGGGGGCCGACGGAGATTACATTGATACCGGCGGGGTGGATGTGGGATTGGGTGAGGAGGTCTTGCACGCTGGTGGCACTGACGAAGGTGCGATTGCGCAGCACATTTGGGGCGGGTGCCGAAGCCAGTGAGTTGGAGTTCATGCCTAATTCCAGGAGAGATTTGTAGGCTAGTTCGGCGTACGTGTCCGCGCCGGTGATGAGAGAGCCTTGGTCGAGGGGGCCGCCGCTGGCGATGAGCAGGTCGTATTGACCCCGGTTGAATTCGGTGATGGCTGAGGACATGGCATAATCGGGGGACCAACCTTCGATCACGAGCACATTGGCATGGACGGGTTGGGTGAGGGAGAGGAAGTGGTGCAGGTATTTGAGAGTGAGGAGAGTGAGGGAGGCGATGGCGGACAGGAGGGCGAGGGTGAGTGGCCATCGGGGTATCCAGAGGGTCACGGGGCGGAACCATTTGGAGCGTTGGGGCTCGAATGGTTTTTGCATGGGGGGAGCGTGCCTTGGCTGGGGCAGGTTGGCAACCGGATAGCTCGGGACGCAATGCAGTTGCAGTACAGGCACACTGCTGGCTGGGATTGGCAGCAGGGTGGGTGGCTGAGCGGGATTCTACAACCTATTGGGGATCATGACTATGCGAGCGTCCATTGGATTTGGCAGGCTGCTAGCTATGGTAGAAGAGGACAAGTTGCAGTGAGTGCTGCGTGCTTGTTCATTCTGCGCAGGAGAACGCCGGATACGTCCGGCGTTCTCCATGTACGATTATCTGGTTGATTTGGGTGGGGGTTAGAGGGTCCAGCCGTCGCGATAGCTTCGTCGGAGGAAGGGGTTGGCTTCTTCGACATTGGGGATGCTGACGTTTTTGGGATCCCAGAGGAGTTTAGTGGTGGTGAGAATTTGGCGGAGTTCGACGCGCAGGGCGACATTGCCGAGGAGGACAATTTCTGCGAGGGGGCCGGCCCAATCGAAGTTGGAAGCGGCGGGGCGTTCTCCGCGGCAGGCTTCGATCCATTCCTGGTAGTGGCCGGTGGAGCGCCAGATGGACTCAGGGATTTCTCCCACTTCATTTCGGCGGGCTTCGGGGAAGAGTCGGTTGCCGAGGATGAATCCGTCGGTTCCTATGATGAGGCGTCCGTTATCGCCCATGAGTTCACCTTCGGGGAGGTCTGCGGGGCGGGGGGGGCGCAGGCCACCATCGTACCAGACCACTTTGATTTCGGGGCGGTCGGGTTGGGCGGCGAACTGGTAAGTGATGGTGGAGGCGAGGGGGAACGTCTCGTTATTGACCCGGGACGAGGCGGCCTGGATGCTGACTGGGTGGATGGACTGGGCTACTTCGTTGTCATCGAATTGGAGTTTATCGCGGTAGACGACGGGGGAGCCGAGTTTTAGGGCGCGGAAGACGGGGTCCAAGGCGTGGCAGCCGATATCGCCGAGGGCACCGGTACCGAAGTCCCACCAGCCGCGCCAGCGGAAGGGGGCATAGGCGGGGTGGTAGGGCCGTTCGGGGGCGGGGCCGAGCCAGAGGTCCCAGGCCATGGTTTCGGGGATGGGCGGGGTGTCGGATGGGCGATCGACGCCTTGGGGCCAGTATTCGCCGAAGAGGCCACGGGAGGGGCGGTCGGTCCAGATGTGTGCTTCGAGGACTTTACCGATGGCGCCGCTCCAGATCATTTCGCAGAGTCGGCGGGTTTCTTCGGAGGCGGCGCCCTGGTTGCCCATTTGGGTGGCGACGCGCTTTTTGCGGGCGTAATTGGCGACCTGTCGGGCTTCCCAGACGGAGTGGGTGAGTGGTTTTTCGCAATAGACGTGTTTGCCGTGGTGGAGGGCGGCCATCGAGGCGAAGGCGTGATGGTGGTCGGGGGTGGCGACGAGGACGGCATCGATTTCCTTCATTTCCTCGAGCATGAGGCGGTAGTCCTTGAAGCGTTTGGCGTCCGGCCAGTTTTTGAACGTGCCATCGGCGTAGCGCCAATCGACGTCGCAGAGGGCGACGACATTGACCTGGTTCGTAGCGGTGAGCTGGTTGAGGTCGCTGCGGCCTTGGCCGCCTATGCCGACGGCGGCGAGGTTTAGCTTATTATTGGCGGAGGTGGCGCCGTTGAGGCCGAGGATATGGCCTGGCAGGACTTGGAAGGCGGCGGCGGCGAGGGATGACCGTTGGAGGAATTTACGGCGCGACAGATTATTGGGGGTGGGGTTTTGTCTCATGATGTTCGGGGAGGGGGGGTGGTTATAGACCGGGAGGACGCCAAGGTGAGATCGAGTTGCGATCTGCGGCGATCCGGGGACATGGGGTGGATTATGTTGTCGGCCAGGGTTTGTGGCGACAGCAAAAACGCGGTTGGGAGGATTTTTCGTGGAGTTGTCAGGCGCCCTTTTGCGGGGGCTGAGGGGAGAGGCGGACGACGAGCGGGATACTACTTTGGTGGCGGCCGTCGATGGAGACCTGGATGCCGTAGTGGCCGGCCTTTTCCAACTTTAGGTGCTGGATATTGATGATGAAGTTACGGGAGAGGATGCTGGCGTCTGCGTTGAAGGTGATTTCGGCGGGGATATCGATGCTGGGCATGACTGACTGGCCGTCTTCATCCACGAGGGTGATGCGGATGGTGTGCGGGCCTTCTTCGATCCGGTTAAAGACGATCCGGAGTGCGATGGAGCAATGGGGGTGAACGGCGGGGAGTTTGGGGGCGATGATGGTATCGAAGGTGCCGAGGAGGTTGAGTTTGCCGCTGTAATCGGTGGCGGCATCGCAGAGGACTGCTACTTGGACATCCATGGCAATGGTTTCTGGTGTAGGGGAATTATTGAAGTGTTGATCACCGCGGTGGAGGAGGATAGGGGTGGGTGGGTGGGGGAGGGAAGCATGATATGCGGGATTTCTTTTTTCGGGTGGGTTCGGGGCTTGGCTGGAGGGATGGAGTTGTACAGAGTGGCCCCTCAGATG
Organism: Verrucomicrobiota bacterium; assembly: GCA_046047235.1. Lineage (GTDB taxonomy): Bacteria > Verrucomicrobiota > Verrucomicrobiia > Limisphaerales > JAHDYP01 > JBMTVN01. Next base: position 12,813 of record JBJOII010000013.1, read on the forward strand.
CGGAACATTGTCTATTTTGACTTAGAGACTCAGAAATCGGCTGAGGAAGTGGGCGGGTGGAATCACATTTCCGACATGGGGATGAGTGTGGGGGTGTTATATGGGACTGCGTGGGGAGAGTATCGAATTTATGATGAGCGTCGGGTGAACGAGCTGATTTCGGATCTGCAGCGGGCGGATTTGGTGGTGGGTTTCAACCATTTACGTTTCGACTACGAAGTTTTGCATGGCTACACCCCTTTTGATTTCCGGCAGTTACCGACTTTGGATCTGATGGTGGATTTGCAGAAGATTTTGAATCATCGGCTTTCGTTGGATGCGATTGCCTCGGAGACGTTGGGGGTGGAGAAGACGTCTGAGGGATTGCAGGCCATCAAGTGGTTTAAGGAGGGGAAGATGATGGAGATTGCGGAGTATTGTTGTTACGACGTGAAGATCACGAAGATCGTTCACGAATTCGGGGTTCAGCACCGTCAGGTTTTTTACAAGAACCGGTTTGGGAACCGGCTCTCTGTGGAAGTGAACTGGGGCTAGTCTGGTCAGGCTGAGTAGTCGAGGTAGACTGTTTTGGTGCGGGTATAGAAGTCGATAGCCTGGGGGCCTTGTTCGCGGTAGGTATCGGTGCTGGACTTTTTCACTCCGCCGAAGGGGGCTTGGAGGGCGAGTCCGGTGGAGATCTGGTTGACTTTGACCACGCCAGCCTCGATGCGGTCGGTGTATTGCATGGCGCGTTTGAGGTCGCGGGTGACGATCGAGGCGGAGAGGCCGGCTTCCACGCTATTGGCGACTTGGATGGCTTCCTCGAAGTTATCGACGGGTACCACGGCGATCACGGGGCCGAAGACTTCTTCACAGGCGATGCGTTGGTCGGGGAGGACGTTACTCAGGACTGTGGGGGCGATGAAGTGGCCGTGCGCGAGGTCGCCTTCGGTGAGGGGGTTGCCGCCGCAGACGAGAGTTGCGCCTTGGGACTTGGCGATCTCGACGTAGTTGAGGTTGGTTTCGAGCTGGGCCTTATTGATTGCGGGGCCCATTTGGGTTTTGGGGTTCAGGCCGTTGCCGACCTCGATGCTTTTGGTTTGGGCGACCAATTTTTCGAGGAAGAGTTCGAGTACAGATTTTTCGACGAGCACGCGGCTGGTGGCGGTGCAGGCTTGGCCGGTCAGGCCGAAACCTGCTTTGACCACGAGCGTGGCGGCGAGGTCGAGGTCGGCATCTGCCAAGACGATGGTGGGGTTTTTGCCACCCATTTCCATTTGGGATCGGGCCATGCGTTTAGCGAGTTGTTGATGGATGCCTTGGCCGACGGTGTAGGAGCCGGTGAAGGAGAGAGCGCTCACTGCGGGGTGGTCGGCCAGAGTGCCACCGACAGATTTGCCTTCGCCGACGACGATATTGGCGACGCCAGGGGGGAGGCCGGCTTCTATGAGTGCCAGGCCGATTTCGAGGCTAAGGGCCGGGGCGGCGGAGGCGGGTTTAAGGACGGCGGTATTTCCTGCCACGAGTGCGGGGGCCAATTTCCAGGCGGGGATGGCGATGGGGAAATTCCAGGGTGTGATGAGGCCTACGACGCCGAGGGGTTGGCGTTGGGTATAGAGGAGGATATCGGGGAAGTCATGGGGAATGGTTTGGCCACCGAGCGTGTAACTGATGCCCCCGAAGAACCGGAAGATATCGATGGCGCGTTGGACTTCGCCGGTGGACTCCGCGAGGGTTTTGCCTTCCTCGCGGGTGAGGAGCTCGGCGAGTTGGGGCTTGCGTGCTTCCAGGATCTGCGAGGTTTTGGCCAGGACGCGGCCACGGGCGACCGGGGTGGTGTGGGCCCACGCCGGGAAGGCGGCTTGGGCGGCATTGATGGCTTGCTGTGCGTCCTCCTGGTCACCGAGCGGGTATTGGGCGACCGTTTCCCTGGTATCGGCGGGATTTTGAGTTTGGAAGGACTTTCCGGAGGCAGCGTTTGTCCACTGGCCGTTGATAAGATTCTGGTAGGTGCGCATGGCTTGGCAGTATGAGCAGCAAGGCATAGCACACTGGGGTGGGGGCGGGTAGTCAGAAGTGTTCTGCGAGCGGCCGGTGGGGAAAGCAGCAAGGCCGAGCTGGAAGCTCGGCCTTTACACTATGAGAACCGGAAAACCGGATCGTTTGGCTGTCTTGCCTGGTGCGGCGCGGCGGACTTACGCCTTACACACGGAACCGCTCTTCTGCACCAACGACGCTATTACTCTAGTCGAGTTTTTGTTTTCGGGTAGTCACCAGTACTGGTGACACGCTGGGGACAGAGATTTTGAGGGCTGTGATTTGCCTTCGCTGGGGGAGCTGAGTATCGTCTGGGCAACTCCGATGAAGATTATGAACCAGAACATTCTGCGCTGTACACCGTTGGCGGTGGCCGGGTTGGTTTTATTTGCGGTTGAGTCAAGGTCAGGAGACTGGCCTCAGTGGCGGGGTCCGGATCGGACCGATTTATCGGAGGAGAAGGGGCTTTTGGGGAGTTGGCCGGATGGTGGGCCGAAGCGGGCCTGGTTGTATGCTCAGGCGGGGAAGGGGTATTCGGGGCCGGCGATTGTGGGTGGCAAGCTTCTGATTATGGGCAGTGAGGTGGTGGAGGGGAAGGAGATGGAGGTGATGATGGCACTCGATGCTGAGAAGGGGGGCAAGCTTTGGAGTGCGCCCTTGACCCCGCTGTTTGACAATCGCTGGGGGCATGGTTCGAGAGGGACGCCCAGCGTGGAGGGGGGGATGGTTTATGGGATGACGGGGAACGGGACCCTGGTGTGTGTGCAGTTGGCGGATGGCAAGGAGGTCTGGAGGGTTTCCATGACTGAGGATTTGGGCGGCGAGGTTCCGGGGTGGGGTTACACCGAATCGGTTTTGGTGGATGAGGGGCGGGTGATTTGCACGCCTGGCGGCAGCAAGGGTACGATGGCGGCGCTGGAGGCCAAGACGGGGAAAGTGCTTTGGCGCTCGGGTGGTTTTACGGAGGGGGCACAATACGCGTCGCCGATTGTGGTCACGCATGGAGGTGTCAGGCAGTATGTTCAACTGACGATGAAGGTGTTGGCCGGGGTGGATGCGAAGGATGGCAAGCTGCTTTGGCAGAGTGACTGGCCGGGGCGCACGGCGGTGATTCCCACGCCGATTGAGCGGGATGGCTATGTTTACATCACTTCGGGGTATGGGGTGGGGTGCAAGCTGGTGAAGTTGGGTGGGGCTATGCCGGAGGATGTGTATCAGAACCGGGAGATGAAGAACCATCATGGCGGGGTGATTTTGTTGGGGGATTATGTTTACGGGCATTCGGACGGGGTGGATTGGGTTTGCCAGAACTTCAAGACGGGGGAGGTGAAGTGGACTTCTGACAAGCTGGGCAAGGGGGCGATCGGGTATGCGGACGGGCATTTCTACTGTGTGGATGAGGGATCTGGCACGGTGGTATTAATTGAGGCATCTCCGGAGGGTTGGAATGAGAAGGGGCGTTTTACGTTGGATCCGCAGAGCAGCATTCGTGAGCGGAGCGGGAGGATTTGGACTCATCCGGTGATTTCGAATGGTCGGCTTTATCTGCGGGACCAGGAGTATATCTATTGCTTTGATGTGCGGGGTTGAGGGATGAGCGGGATTGCGTGGTCATGCGGGACGGTTATGATGCCCGCATGACCAAGTTTTTTTTAGGCCGGGTTGCTTTGCTGGCGATGTTTCTCGGAGCATGCAGTGGAATGGTTGGGGCTGAGCCGGTGCGGTTATGGGAGGGGAAGGTTCCGGGGGCTTTAGGGGACAGGGCGGAGGATATTCCAACGTTGACGCCGTATTTGCCGCAGGGGGCAACGGGGTCTGTGGCGGCGGTGGTGGTTTGTCCTGGTGGCGGGTATGGGGGGCTGGCTGGTCATGAAGGTGAGGATTACGCGCTTTATCTTAACAAGCTTGGGGTGGCGGCGTTTGTTCTGAAGTATCGATTGGGGTCGCAGGGTTATCGGCACCCCGTGATGTTGGGGGATGCGGCGAGGGCGGTCCGGTTAGTCAGGTCGCGTGCGGATGAGTGGGGGGTGGACCCGCAGCGAGTTGGCATCATGGGGTCCTCGGCGGGGGGGCATTTGGCATCGACGCTGGTGACGCATTTTGATGGGGGCGATCCGGCGGCGGAGGATAAGGTTGAGCGGCAGAGTTCCCGGCCTGATCTTGGGATCTTGTGTTATGCGGTGATTAGCATGGGGGAATTTACGCATCAGGGGTCGAAGCGGAATCTTCTGGGGGAGGGCCCGAGTGAAGAGTTGGTGCGCGAGGTTTCGAATGAGCTGCAGGTGACGGAGCGGACTCCGCCTTGTTTTATTTGGCACACATGGGAGGACCAGGCTGTGCCGGTGGAGAACAGTCTGCAGTTTGCTGCGGCGCTGCGTCGGGCGGGGGTGCCATTTGATTTGCATGTGTATGAGCGGGGGCGGCACGGGATTGGGTTGCGGGACAAGGCGCCGTTTGAGCATGTGCATCCTTGGGCGGAGGATCTTGCTTTTTGGCTTGGGGAGCGTGGTTTTTTGAAGGCCGATTGAGCATTCCGGTGAATTCTGGGGGTGTTTGTGGGCTGTTTCCGGCCTGGAGGGTTTGGGGATGGTGGGAAAGTTGAGGCAAGCCGCTCCTTGACACCCCTTTCTTCACTGATAATCTCCCTTGCTCCGTTGCCCGCGGCGGGGCGCTGTTCATTTTGTACGGCGACCATGTTAACGCATTGGCGGGATTACCGGCGGGGTCATTCGCATGAAAAGAACATTTCAACCTTCGCAGACGAAGCGGAAGCGCCAGTATGGTTTCCGCAAGAGAAACTCGACCAAGAGTGGCCGCAAAGTATTGCAGAACCGGCGCCGCAAGGGTCGCCAGCGTCTGACCCCGGTCTAGGACTGGTTTCCGGGCATGGCGCCAGCTCGAACCAAACTCGGGCTATCCCGCTCACGGCGGATTCGTGAATCCGGCGAATTCAGGGGATTGCGAGAGCGGGGGCGACGTCGTGCGTACGGGTGTCTTTTGGCGAACTGGGAGTGTCTGCCCGGTGCTTTGGTTTCCCGGGTGGGAGTGATCGCCAGCAAGAAGGTGGGGCCGGCTGTGGTGCGGAACCGCGCCAAGAGATTGCTCCGGGAGGCATTTCGGCTTCATCAGCATGAGTTTGCCCAGCCGGTCAACGTTGTGTTGGTGGCGCGGCATTCAATAGTGGGAGCTGGGTTAAGGCAGGTGGAGCAGGACCTGCTGGGTGCGTTGCGCCGGGTGGGGGTGCGGGAGGTATGAATCCCGCTCGGTGGATCTGCGTTGGGGTAATCCGGTGTTACCAGTGGGCATTATCGCCGCTAAAGACGGCGCTTTTAGGTCCTGGTGCCAAGTGTCGTTTCACGCCGAGTTGTTCGGACTACGCCATCGAGGCCATTCGGCTCCATGGGGTATGGCGCGGTGGTTGCGCGTCTGTCAGGCGTTTGTTGAGGTGTCATCCATGGGGGGAGTCGGGGTGGGATCCGGTGCCGGAGCATGTGGAGTGGTGTGGTTGTAAAGGTGCGGGCAGTCGTGAGGTAGGTGCAGGGGTTCGTCGTTGAAGGTATTTTCAATGGATCGCAAAGCCATTTTAGTTTTAGGGATATGTTTCGGGTTGTTGATGCTGTGGTATCCGATGGTGGACCGTTGGTTTCCGCCTCAGCCGGTACCTGAGTCGGCGCTTTTGGAGTCTGAAGCGGAGCCGGCGGGTGGGACGGGTTCGGTGGATGTGGCAACGGCGCCCTCCTGGTCGGCAGCTGGTGATACAAACGGGGCTGTGGGGGAGGTCGCTGTGGCGTCGATGGCGGTGGTGCCGTCGGAGACCCGGCCTGAGCGCACGGAAGTGATCGAGACCCAGCTGGCTCGTTACGTATTCACCTCCCGAGGGGGCGGCATCAAGGAGATTGAGCTGTTGGACTACAACGAGGCGGTGGGGCGGCAGGCGCGCAAGAATGATGATGCGGCCAACGTGGCGTTGAACCGCGGGGCAGAGCTGCCGATTTTCACGATCAACGGTTCGGAGGTATTTCCATCGGATGGAGAATTTCAGTTGAAGCGGCTTGGAAACGGGTTGCGGGCTGAGTCGGTGTTGCCGTCGGGTTTACGGATCATCAAGGATTTTGTGCCGGGCACCAATTATCTGCTGAAGGCGGCGGTGCGGATTGAGAACGTGAGCACGCAGGCGTTGCGTTTGCCTCCGCAGGAATGGGTTTTGGGAACGGCGACACCGATCAACCGTCACGATGACGGTCGGCTGGTGAAGATGCAGTGGTATGACGGGGAGGATTCGAGTGACGTTTCGGCCCCGTGGTTTGCGAACAGGACTTTGGGCTGTTTTCCGGGGACTCCGAGGACGACCTATCTGGCTGGCAGTTCGAATGTGGTCTGGGCTTCGGCGCAGAACCAGTTTTTCACTTTGATCGCGATTCCACCGAGCAATGCGCCCGCTGCGCAGATTGTGGCGCACCGTGTGGCTTTGCCTCCTCCGTCGTTGGAGGAAGCGCGGACCGATCGGCAGTTGAACAAGTCACCTTTTGCGATCCAGACGGGTTTCCGGTATCCGGAGGTGGTATTGGCTCCCGGGGAGAATGTGGAGCGGTGGTTTGATCTATTTGCTGGTCCCAAGGAGTATAAGACGCTGGACCGGCTGGGTTCTGCGTATGGGAACGACGTGGATCGGGTGATGGGGTTCGGGGGATTCTTTGGTTTTTTTGCGAAGGCCTTGTTGTTGTCGATGAATGGCCTGCACGGTTTGGGTTTATCCTACGGTCTGGCGATTGTGGGGATCACCGTGCTGATCAAGCTGGTATTTTGGCCGTTGACGCAGGCCAGCACGCGTTCCATGAAGCGGATGCAGAAGCTTCAGCCTGAGATGAAGGCCATTCAGGAGAAGTTCAAGGATGATCCGAAGAAGATGAACGAGCGGATGATGGCGTTTATGAAGGAGCACCGGATCAATCCGGCGGCGGGTTGTTTGCCGATCCTGATTCAGATCCCGGTATTCTTTGGATTTTATCGCATGTTGCAGAGTGCCATTGAGTTGCGTGGCGCGAGTTTCCTTTGGGCGTTTGATCTTTCGCAGCCGGACACGATTTTTGAGATTGGGGGTTTTCCGGTGAATCCGCTCCCGATTTTGATGGGATTATCCCAGTTTTGGCAGATGCGGTTGACTCCGGCCTCTCCGGGCATGGATCCGGTGCAGCAGAAGATCTTCCAATTCATGCCCTTGATGTTTTTGTTCATTCTCTACAATTTCTCGTCCGGTCTCACGTTGTACTGGACGGTGCAGAACCTGTTGACGATTGTGCAGACCAAGCTGACCCGGACGACAGGAGAGGAACAACCTGTGGTTGGGGTGAAACCGAAGGCCAAGCAGGCCGGCCGCCCGAAGCGGTCTTAAGTAATGTGAAAGGCATGTAATTTATGTCAGCGCGACCCAAAGCTACCCTAGTGGAGCTCCTCGAGAAGATGGGCTTCAATATTACCGTTGAAGAGCACGAGTTGGACGACAGCACCTTGATGCTGGATGTGCAGACTGATGATCCGGGGCGGTTGATTGGCCGTCAGGGTCAGACCCTGGGGCAGCTGCAGTACATTTTGAACCGGATGCTTTTCAAGCAGGACGCGAATGTGGCGAAGGTGACGGTGGATGTGGGCGGGTATCGATCCCAGGCTCGCGATGGTCTGGTGCAGAAGGCGAAGGAGGCGGCGGAGAAGGTGCGTCGATGGGGGGACATTGTGGAGTTGGAGCCGATGAACGCTTATGACCGTCGTGTGGTGCACAACACGCTGAAGGAGGATCCGACGGTAGAGACCTACAGCGTGGAGGTGGAGGGGACGCAGAAGAAGGCTATTCTGCTTCGGCCGCGCCACTAAGTTGGTGTTTTATTTGACGGGTTCCGGTGTTGACCGGGCCCGTCTTTTTTTGGTGGGCGTTCCGTTGGCGGGACGGGCTACTGGAAGTCCCTGATGATCGAGCTGGACCACCTGGTGAAGCGTTTCGGCAAGCTCACGGCTGTGGATGACGTGAGCTTGCGGGTGAATTCGGGGGAGTTTTTTGCGATTCTGGGGCCGAATGCTGCAGGCAAGACAACGACCATCCGGATCTTGACCGGGTTGGTGAGGCCGAGTTCGGGGCGTGCTTCTGTGGCGGGCTATGACATTCAGGCGGAGCCGATGGAAGCAAGGCGTCGGCTGGCTTACGTGCCTGATTTTCCGTTCCTCTATGACAAGCTGACCCCTTGGGAGTTTCTGCGATTTACGGGGCAGCTTTTTGGGATGGCGGAGGGGGTTGTGCAGGAGCGGGGTGAGGTCTTGGCGCATCGTTTTCATTTGGAGAGTTATCTACATCAGCCGGTGGAGAGTCTCTCGCATGGGACGCGGCAGCGTGTGGCGATTGTGTCAGCGTTGCTCCATCGGCCGGAGGTATTTGTGTTGGATGAGCCGATGGTGGGTTTAGATCCGCAGCATGCGCGGATTTTGAAGGATGTATTGAAGGAGGAATCTGAGCGCGGGGTGACGATTTTCATTTCTACTCATCAGCTCTCGGTGGCGGAGGAGATGGCGGACAGGATAGGGATCATGCATCAGGGGCGTTTGGTGGCTGTGGGGACAAGGGACGAGCTTCGGGCTTTGAGTGGTCAGGACGGTGCATTGGAGCGGAGTTTTCTGAGTTTGACGGGGGCGGAGGTATCAGGCTGAGCGGGGTCACTCGATGGGTATCGGCAATGATCAATCGGGTGAGGGGGCGGGGGTTTTTGGTTTACTACTACGCTTGCATTTGGTGCAGGCGTGGAGGCGGTTGCGGGATGTCAGGCAGCAATCGAAGCTTTTGTCCGGTTTGATTCTTCTTTTTGTGAGCAGCTATGTGGTGTTGGCGTTTTGGTTATTTGGTGTGGGTTTGAGGTTTGTGGGGGCATTTCCGGGGTTGGGTTATCTGCTCGTTGAGAGGCTGATGTTCCTGCTGTTTGCCTTTCTTTTCATCCTTCTGGTTTTCAGCAATCTGGTGATCAGCTATTCGAATTTGTTCCGCAACCGGGAGACGGCTTTTTTGCTGACGCTCCCGATTACCCCGCAGACTGTTTTTCGGTGGAAGCTGGTGGAGTCGATGCTTTTGGCATCGTGGGCCTTTCTCTTTTTGGTTTCGCCATTACTGGTGGCGTATGGTTTGCACACTGGGGTGGCCTGGCATTTTTATGCGGTGACGCCGTTTTTGCTGGGGCTGTTCATTGTGCTGCCGGCGGTATTGGGTGCTTGGGCGGCGATTTACCTGGCGCGATTTCTGGATCGCAGGAGTTTTCAGGTGATTGGTGTGCTGGTGTTGGTGTTGCTGGTGGGGATGGCCGGGTGGTGGTTGCAGACGCAGCGGGTGAGTGAGGATTTGTTTGAGTCGCGGATTTTGGTGGTATTGGACAAGTTGCTGACCAAGACCCGTTTTGCTGAGAGTGCGCTTTTGCCGAGCTACTGGTTGTCTTCGAGCGTGCTGCAATGGGCGGAAGGTGCGGTTAGGGGGGCGGGTTTCTTTGTTTTGCTGCTGTTGAGTTACGCCATGTTTTTTGGCTGGCTGGCGGTTTATTGGTCGGGCCCGTCATTCTATACCTCGGTGTCGGCGGTGCAGAGCCGTGGGAGTGTCTTTTGGCAGTGGAGGTGGTTTCAGAACCGGCAGAAGCGGAAGGCGGGGCGGGCGTTGTCGCCACGTTTGCTGGATCGGTTGGTGGGGTTGATTCCCGGGCTTGGTGAGGGGATGCGGGGGATTATGGCGAAGGATGTCAGGGTGTTCTGGCGAGACACGACCCAATGGGGGCAGACGCTGGTGTTATTCGGGTTGTTGGGGGTCTACGTTTTGAACCTCCGGCATTTCTCGCACCAGCTGACGAATCCATTTTGGGTGCATTTGGTTTCGTATTTGAATCTGGGCGCGTGTGCTTTGAACCTGGCGACGTTGACGACGCGGTTTGTATTTCCGCAGTTCAGTCTAGAGGGGAAGCGGATATGGATTGTGGGGCTGGCTCCGATGGGGTTGGTGCGGGTGGTGATGGCCAAGTTTGTTTTGGGTTGTGTATTTTCATTGATGCTGACTGTGGGGTTGATCGTTTTGTCGTGTGTGATGCTACAGCTTTCCGGATGGCGGACGGTAGTCTTTGGGGTGGAGGTGGCAGTGATGACCTTTGCGATGAACGGCTTGGCGATGGGTTTAGGGACGATGTATCCGAACCTGAAGGAGGATCAGCCGAGCAAGATTGTCTCGGGTTTTGGGGGAACGCTGTGTCTGGTGCTGAGCTTCCTTTACATTGTGCTGGGAGTCTTGTTGCTGGCGGTGGGGTCGCCGTGGTCCTGGTTGCCGGATCAGCTTGTGCCCTGGACGCGCACGGGGCTGGGGTGGGGAGGTTTCGTGGTTCTCTCACTTTTAGTGGGCTACGTGCCGATGCGACTGGGTTTGCGGCGTGTTCGAGGGTTCGAGGTATGACGCACGCCCGGCAGGCCGGGAGGGGGGCGCTGTTCCATTGCGGGCTTCTTGCCAGTGGTTCTCGGAGAAGGGTTACTTGAAGGTGTAGGTTGCCCCGAGGGTGACGAGGTGGCGGGTGAACTCTCTGCCGTCCGTGTTGGGGATGCGGCTATCCGCCCAGTCGTAGGAGTAGGAGAGGTCAGTGCTGATGTTCTCGTGTGGTTTCCAGGTGATGCCGACAGAGGGTGTAAAGATCCAGTCTTCCCGGTTAACCGGTCCCTGCCAGTCGCCTGCGTAGGCCCGGAAGCCGAGGCGTCCATTGAATCGGGGGTGGAAGACGTGGCGCCAGGAGATGTCGTAGGTGGTGTCCTCGTAGACACTGGGTCCACCGAAGGCGGGTTGTTCGTATTGGCGGACGAAGAGAGTGATGCTGTCTGAGGCAGAGGGCAGGAGGGTCATGGTGGTGTCGATGAAGAGGAGCAGTTCATCTTGGTCGAAAGAAGGGACGGCGGCGGCGAGGCGAGGGTTCTGGAAGTCGCGGATATCCGGGCCCAGCAGCACGCCGAGTTTCAGCCATGGCCATGGGGTGCCTTCCAGACCGAACAGAATTCGGTGGAAATAGTTGTCGTAGGGGCTGTCGACGCCGAGGAGTTTGTATTGTTCCTGTGATCCGAATCGGTAGCCGAGGATGAGGTCGGTATCGGGGTAAACGGTATAGCCGAGGTCCAGTCCGCCTGCGACTTCTCTCCGATCGACGTAATTTTCGTAGATGTAGGAAACCCCGGATTGGCGTTGTTCGGTGCGAAAGTCGTGGAGGTAGGCGGTGGCGACGGGGCGGATGAGGAATTTGCCTGTGCGGTAGGTGGCCTTGAAGCTGTTCTTAAATATGAAGGCTTCGTGACGGTCTCGGACGGGTATGCCGCCAATGGCGGGGACATCTCCGGGGCGACCATACACTGGTGCCATGCGGTTGCCGTCGATGAAGATGAATGTATTGGGTAGTTCCCAGGTGAGGGAGTCGAGGTGGCCTTTGAGGTTGAGAATGCCCCGGTGGGTGATGTGATTTTCGCCGGAGTCTTCCGAATAGGAGTTGAAGTCGGGCGCGTAGGAGGTGGTGAGGCTGAACTCATCGCAGGGCGAGGCGGTGGCGCTGAGTTTCGGTTGTATTCCGATGACCAGCGATCCCACTTTGGGGTCTAGGACTTCGAGGCCGGCGGCCTGGGCTTCAATCCGGCTGGCCGCGGAGGGTTCAACGTCCTGCAGGTGGATATTGCTATCGTAACCGACGCGGGCGGAGACCTCGGCTTGGGCAGCGAAGGATGCGGCTTGGGTTTTGTGGGTGTAGCTGAGGAGTCCGAGGAGCACCGCGCAGGAGCAGGTTAAGACCTGGGTGCATGGCGGCATGGAGGCAGCGTTCATGGCATGGGAATCAACGGTTTATCGCGGGTGCACCTTAAGTTATCCTTTGTTTTATTGATTTCGGCTTATGGGTGAAGGCGGGCGGACGAAGAAGGTCACTACGGCTGCGGCGACGAGTAACGCGGCGGAGCAATAGTAGGCGAAGTTGAAGGTTTGGCTTTGGTCATAGACCTTACCGGCGAGGAGGGAGAGCATGAAGCCGCCGAGGCCCCATGCTGTGAATACGAGGCCGTAATTCACCCCGAAGTTTTTGAGGCCGTAATAGTCTTTGGTGACGGAGGGGAACAGCGCAAGGTTTGCTCCGTAGTTGGCGCCGATGAGCGCGGATAGGAGGGCCATGAGACCGGGGCTGGCGAGGGCGTTGCCCTGTTTGGTGAGGGCGACGAGTACAATCATGACGGCCTGCATGGCGAAGCAGATGCGGAGGGTGTTGCTGCGGCCGATTTTATCGGACATGAAGCCGGCGAGAATCCGGCCGCCTCCGTTACCGACTGCGAGCACGGCGACGAGGATGAAGCCGAGTTCGAGGCTGGCCTGGACTTTGGCGATCAGGGCCAGCTTACCGATGATCATGAGGCCGGCGCCGGCGCCGCAGGCGTACATGAACCAGAGGGCGTAGAACTGCCAAGTTCGCAGCATTTCGGCGGGTGAGTAGTCGTCCGGGGTTTTTGTTGCTGCAGCGCCGCCGGTTTTTGAGGAGGGGGTGCCTGCCGGGACGTAGCCTGCTGGTGGCGGGCAGAGTAACTGGGCGAGGCCGACGACAATGATGAGGAAGCCGACACCGAAGCTGAGCACCATGGTAGGGAGGCCATAGGTGGAGGTTAGGTATTTGGCGAGCGGGGCGGCATAGACGCTGGCGAGGCCGAAGCCGGAGACTACAAGGCCGGCGATCAACCCGGTTTTGGAGGCGGGGAACCATTTGACGGCGGGGGGTGTAGCTGAGGCGTAGCCGAAGCCGATGCCAGCTCCGGCGAGAACGCCGAATCCGAGGATATAGCCCATGGCCGAGGTGGTGCGGCTGGCGAGGATGAGGCCTAGTCCGACAAGGATTCCGCCGATGGTGGCGACGATCCGAGGGCCGGTCTTATCCTGCATTCGTCCTGCTGGCACCATGATGAGGCAGAAGACGAGGCAGGCAATGGCGTAGGGGAGGGATTTGTCCGTTTCGCTCCACTCCCATTCTGCGGGAACCCCTTTGCTGATCACGCTCCAGGTGTAGAGAACCCCGAGGGCGAGGTTGATACCGGTTCCGGCAAACGTGACAGTCCAGCCGCGGTTGGTGACGGAGGAGGGTGAGGAGGGCATAACGGTTTAGAAGGGGTTTGTGATTCTAGATAAAGGGCCGTGATAGTGCCGGGGTGCTTCTATTCTGCGGGACCGGCGTAAGCCGAGGTGAGCGGCAGGGGGGAAACCCCTGCCGCCGGCAATGGGGAATGGCTACTGTCGGCCGCCTACCAGCAGTTCGACGACGTGTGGGTCGGCGAGAGTGGTGGTATCCCCGATTTGTTCGGGGGTGCCTTCAGCGATTTTGCGCAGGATACGCCGCATGATTTTGCCGGATCTGGTTTTGGGGAGGCCCGGGGCGAACTGGAGTTTGTCCGGGGCGGCGATGGGGCCAATCTCCTTGCGGACGTGAGTCACCAGCTCCTTCTTGAGAGCATCGCTGGGTTCGACGCCTTCCTTGAGCGTGACGAAGGCGTAGAGTGCTTGTCCTTTGATGTCATGTGGCATGGGGGCGACTGCTGCTTCGGCGACCTTGGGGTGGCTGACGAGTGCGCTTTCCACCTCGGCGGTTCCGATGCGATGGCCGGAGACGTTGACGACGTCGTCGATGCGGCCCATCAGCCAGAAATCGCCATCTTGGTCAGTGCGGGCGCCGTCGCCGGTGAAGTAGAGGTCGTTGTACATCGTGAAGTAGGTATCGATGAACCTGTCATGATCTCCCCAGGTTGTGCGCATCATGCCGGGCCAGGGCTTCTTGATGCAGAGTTTGCCGCCTTCGTTGGGTTGGCAGATGGAGCGATCATCGCGGAGGATGACTGGTTCGACGCCGAAGAAGGGTCTGCAAGCGCTACCGGGTTTGAGCGTATGGGCACCGGGGAGTGCGCTGATGAGGATGCCTCCGGTTTCAGTTTGCCACCAGGTATCGACGATGGGGCAGCGTTCCTTGCCGATGACGCGGTGGTACCACATCCAGGCTTCCGGGTTGATGGGTTCGCCCACTGAGCCGAGCACGCGGAGTGTGCTGAGGTCGTGTTTGTTTGGCCACTCTTCGCCGAGGCGTATGAGCGAGCGGATGGCGGTGGGGGCGGTATAGAAGACCGTGACCTTGAATTTCTCTACGATTTGCCAGAAGCGTCCTGCATCGGGGTAGGTGGGAACGCCTTCGAACATGAGAGTTGTGGCGCCGTTGGCGAGCGGGCCATAGACGATGTAGCTATGGCCTGTGACCCACCCGATGTCTGCGGTACACCAATACATGTCGTCCTGATGGATATCGAAGACATACTTGTGTGTGAGTGCGGCGTGGAGGAGGTAGCCGGCGGTGGAGTGGACGACGCCTTTGGGTTTTCCGGTAGATCCGGAGGTGTAGAGGATGAAGAGGTAATCCTCGGCATTGACGGCTACCGGGGGGCAGTCCGCGGAGGCTTGCGGGACCGTATCGTGGTACCAGAAATCGCGGCCGTCCTGCATGTTGCAGGGTTCCTCGTTTCTTTTGACCACCAGCACTTTTTTGATGCTGGGGCAGGATTTGAGGGCTTCGTCCGAGATCCCTTTGAGCTGGATATGTTTGCCTGCGCGGAGGGAGACATTGGCGGTGACCAGTACTTTGCAGCTGGAATCGTTGATACGGCCTGACAGGGCATCGGCGCTGAAGCCGCCAAACACGACGGAGTGTATGGCGCCCAGTCTGGCGCAGGCGAGCATGACCACGGGGAGTTCCGGGATCATGGGCATGTAGATGGCCACGCGGTCGCCTTTTTCGACGCCCATGGATTTGAGGACGTTGGCGCACTTGCAGACCTCTTGGTGGAGTTCGGCATAGGTGATCTTGCGGACGTCCTCTTCGGGTTCACCTTGCCAGAGGATGGCGACTTTGTCCTTGGTAGCGGTATTGAGGTGGCGGTCGAGGCAATTAGCCGAGACGTTGAGTTGGCCGTCCTCGAACCAGGTATGTTGGATGTGTCGGTTTTGGGTATCCCAGGTGAATTTTCGGGTTTGGGAGGGTTTTCTGATCCACTCCAGGGTTTCTGCCTGCTCCATCCAGAACGCATCGGGGTCCTTTACCGACCGCTCGTACATCTGTTGGTAGGTTTCCGCGTTAATGTGGGCCCGGTTGACGGTTTCCGGTGCGGGGGGGAACGTCCGGTTTTCGGTCAGGAGTGAGTTGGTGGAGATCGCCTTTTGGGGTTCAGGGTTACTCATAGCTCAACGTCTAGGGTTCTGGTTTGGTATTCGTTGGTTTAGGTCCGGCAGAGCAAGTTACGGGCGTAGGATTAACTGACAAACGTCGTTAACGTAACGTGACTTGCGAGCGGGAATACGCTGCACATCATAACGGTGCCGTTAAAGGGGACGAGCAGAATCTTTGTTTTTCTTCATTCCTAAGCCGCTCTGCATGTGATTGTTATATCAACTGATGATGAAGATTCCAGCGCTTGCTTTGACCTTTGTGAGGGGGTGGGATTTTTCTGTTGGCGAGACTGGGGTTGGATATAGTCCCACGTGATGAAGGGCTCTCGTTCACTTTCCAGGCGTTCATTTCTTGCGCATTCAGGCGGTTTTTCGCTGGTTTGTGGTGTTTTTCCTCAGGTTGTGGCTTCCCGGGTGTTTGGGGCGAACGACCGGGTGGGGGTGGGTGTGATTGGGATCGGGCGGCAGGCGGGGAATCTGGTGGACATGCTGGTGCGGTTACCGGAGGCGCGTTATGTGGCGGTTGCTGATGTGAACCGGTTGCGGGCGGAGGCCTCTGGTGCTCGGCACGGTGCGGTGCCGTATCAGGACTACCGCAGGTTACTGGAGCGCGATGATGTGGATGCGGTGATTACGGCTACGCCGGAGCATTGGCGGGTATTAATTTGTCTGCATGCCTGTCAGGCGGCAAAGGATCTTTATGTTGAGAAGCCGATGAGTCTGACGATCCGGGAGGGGCGGTGGATTGTGGAGGCGGTGCGCAAGAATGGGAGGGTTTTTCAGACTGGGAGTCAGCAGCGGTCGATGTGGCCGAATTACGCTGCCTGTGCATTTTTGAGGAGTGGGGGGTTAGGCAGGATTCGGCGTATTGTGGCGCACAATTATCCTACTCCATGGGAGCATCGGTTACCTGAGGAGCCGACACCGGAGGGGTTGGATTGGGACATGTGGTGTGGTCCGGCTGAGCGGGTTCCTTACAACCGGGATTTGTATTTGCCCCGTGCCAATCCGGGTTGGTTATCGTTTCGGCCGTATTCCGGCGGTGAGATGACGGGGTGGGGGGCGCACGGTTTTGATCAGGTTCAGTGGGCTTTGGGGATGGATGAGAGTGGGCCGGTTGAGGTTTGGACAGAGGGGGGTGAGTTTGTGCCGCCGACGTATGAGGCATCGGAGGCTGGCGAGCGGGGGAACGAGTTGTGCAGCAAACCGAAGGTGTTCTTTCGATATCCTGGGGACATCATTATGGAGTTGGGGGATGCGGGGCCCGGTGGAGCGCGTTTTATTGGGGAAAAGGGGACGGTGACGGTGGACCGGGCTTATTTCAGGTCGGACCCGCCGGAGTTGGCTGAGGAGGCGATGTTGCAGCCGAAGCCGGAGGGTTTTGAGCCGAATCATCTGCGGAACTGGTTGTCCTGCGTGAAGAGCCGGGAACGTCCGGTAGCGGATGTGGAGACGGGGCATCGGTCCGCGACCGTTTGTCATCTGGGGAACATTGCGCGTTGGGCGGGGGGGCGGCGGTTGTCGTGGGATCCGGTGGGGGAGACGTTTGGTGAGCCGGGTTTGGACGGGTTTTTGGATCGGGAACGGCGCAGAGGTTTCGAAGTGCCAAAGGTTTAGCGGCGCGGTAGAGGGGTTGGCTTGGTGATAACCTGTCGTAATTTCGAACATAAGCGGGCAAAAAAATGTGTCGGGAACATAAACTTTTCTTGCGGCATGCTTTCCTCGGCCTTAAACCTGCCCGCCTCCCGGACTTACCGGACGGCGTGAATGTGGTAGGCGACGCCGGTGGGGGGATGGGGAGCCCTGTTTCGTCGGCTGCGCGACAGGAGTTGACTGATTTAAAATTTAATAGTTTTTGAGTTTGAACAATCCGCTGATCGCGAGTGCGAGGGCGGAGTAGAACTGAACCGTAACGCTTCCAGCGACCCATGTCCGACATCTTTCCCAAGTGGACCAACCGACTGCCGTTGCAGATTCTGGTGGGGGCGGCCCTGACAGGCTCTGCGGTGTTTGCAGGTGTTTGGTATTACTTCACGCCGAAATACACGCGTGTGGGCTATGAACCCCAGCAGCCTGTGGCCTTTTCTCATGCGATCCATGTGGATCAGGTGGGAATGGACTGCCGCTATTGCCACGACGGCGTGGAGAGCTCCTGGTATTCAAACATTCCAGCGTCCTCATTGTGCATGAATTGTCACAATCAGGTTTTGAAGGAGGATCCGAAGCTGGCGTTGGTGCGGGAGAGTGCTGCGACGGGGGAACCCATTCCCTGGGTGCAGGTTCACAAATTGCCTGATTACGCGTACTTCAATCACTCGGTTCACGTGAACCGGGGCATCAGTTGCGTTCACTGCCATGGTGCGGTGAACAAGGAGAACGTAGTTGCCCACAACAAGCCTCTGTCGATGGCGTTCTGCTTGGAATGCCATCGTAATCCGGAACAGTTCATTCGACCTGTTGAAGAGGTGACCAATTTGGATTGGGTCTGGAGTGATGACCCAAAGACTGCGGCTGAGCTGCAGAAAGCCAATGGCCAAAAATTTGTGCACGATTGGAATGTGCAATCCTTGCAGAGCTGCTCTGCCTGTCATCGATGAAGACCCTTCCGCCCAATACTTCCGCGTCGGAAACCGGTCCCCAGTACTGGCGCAGTCTGGATCAACTGGCGGACACGCCTGAGTTCCGTGACTGGCTGGAGCAGGAGTTCCCGGCTGGCGCGAGTGAACTGACCGACCCACATTCCCGACGTCATTTTGTCAAGATCATGTCCGCCTCTTTTATGTTGGCGGGGCTTGGCTTGACTGGATGTCGTCGTCCGGTGGAGAAGATCCTCCCGTTTTCCAAGAAGCCTGAGGGTTATGTTCACGGTGTGGCGCAGCACTACGCGACGGCGATGCCGGTTCGTGGGTCTGCGGTTCCGTTGGTTGTGACGGCCCATGAGGGACGGCCCACCAAGATTGAGGGAAATCCGCTGCACCCGGACAGCAACGGTGGCACTGACTTGCTGGCGCAGGCCTCGATATTGGATTTGTATGATCCTGATCGGTCTATGCGTTTTACGCATCAAGGCAACACGGTCAGTCGGGCGGTTGCCATGGATCAGCTCGACCGGGTTGGGATCGCTGCGATGCAGAACGGTGGGGAGGGGTTGTGCTTGCTGTTGGAGCAGAGCTCATCTCCTACGCGGCAGAGGCTGATTGCCCAGATGCGGCAAAAGCTGCCCAAGGCCAGCTGGTTTGTGCATGAGCCGGTTGACTTTGACATGCACCGTCGGGCGGCATCGCTGGCCTTTGGTCGGCCGGTAAAGGTGCACCACAAGCCTGAGGCTGCGAAGATTATCCTTAGTCTGGACGCGGACGTTTTGGGGACGGAGCTCGACTCCTGGCGTTTTACGCGAGGTTTTGCCAAGGGGCGCAAGATCGCGTCATCCCAAGGTGAGTTGAGTCGGTTGTACGTTATTGAGGCCCTGTTTACCTTGACCGGGGCCAATGCCGATCATCGGCTTCGGGTATCGGCGGGGCAGATCTCGCGCGTGGCCGCTCAGTTGGCTACGAAGGTTCTGGCTGGGTCAGGTGTTCCTCCGAGGGAGGCGGCTCCTTTGTTGGTGGCTGTCACCAACCTAGGCGGAAATCTGGGTTCAAACGTTAAGCCCGAGTGGATTACCGAGTGTGCCAATGATCTGCTGGCACATCGGGGAGAAGTTTTGGTTGTTGCGGGGCATCGCCAGCCGTTGGAGGTGCACCTGATTGCGCATGCACTGAATATTGCGTTGGGTGCAGTCGGGCACACGCTGGACGTGATTGAGCAGGCTGACCCGGGTTTTGGCTCCTTATCGGATTTAGTCGAGCGGCTGGAGTCGGGCCAGGTAGGGACGCTGGTGGTTTCCGGGGCCAATCCAGCCTACAGCGCTCCTGCGGATGTGCGGTGGTCTGAGTCCGTGGGCAAGGCTGGAAGCGTGATAAGGCTGGGCTACTCGGAGGACGAGACCTATGCCCAGGCCGAATGGCATTTGCCGTTGGCGCACTATCTTGAGTCTTGGGGTGATGCCCGGACGCCGGACGGCACGGTCGTGCCGGTTCAGCCTTTAATCGAGCCGTTATTTGAGGGCGTTACTGAAATTGAGGTCTTGGCCCGGCTGGGTGCGATGGGGCCAATGACTGCCCACAAGCTCGTACGGGCCACCTTCGACTCGCTTTCCGGCGGTGGCGAGGATGCGTGGAAGCGCTATTTGCACGACGGCTATCTGCAGGGGAGTGCTCCTGCATCTCAGGAGGTGACTTTTGACTGGGCGGCCAGCGCAAGCTTTGTGGCTGCGGCCCAGCCGCCTGAGTTGCCGAAGAAGGACGCGCTTGAGCTGGTGCTGTTCCGGGATTCCAAGGTGGATGACGGACGCTTTAACAACAACGGCTGGTTGCAGGAGCTGCCGGATCCGGTCACCAAGATGACTTGGGAGAACGTGGTGCTTTTGAGCCCTGCGACAGCCCAAGCATTGGGGCTTAAAATTGTCGATCATGAGAACAACAATCTGCAGGTGCCGGTTGTTCGTCTGAGTGCAGGGGATCGGATGATTGAGGGTCCAGCTTGGATACAGCCGGGCATGGCTGACAACGTAGTTGGCGTGGCCTTGGGCTATGGTCGATCGAAGAGCGGTCGCGTTGGCAACGGAACGGGTTTTAACGCCTACGCAATCCGGTCTGCCGCGTCTCCCTGGCGGGTATCGAAGTTAACCCTGACGGATACTGGTGCGCGCCACAAATTGGCGACCACGCAGAACCACTGGGCGATGGAGGGAAGGCCGGTCATCCGGGAGGCCAATCTTGAACAGTATCGGCAGCATCCCCGTTTTGCCACGGAGATGAACATGCACGAGCCGGCCGAGGCTTTGCGAGATGCGAACGGCAACGTTCTGCCCTTGTATCCCAATCCGCTGGATGTGCCCGGCCCAGATGGCGTCCGTCCTCGAGACAAGAGTCCTCATGCATGGGGGATGGCCATCGACCTGAATGCCTGCACGGGGTGCTCGGCTTGTGTCGTCGCCTGTCAGAGCGAAAACAACATTCCCATTGTCGGCAAAGATCTGGTTTCCCGTAACCGTGAGATGCACTGGTTGCGCTTGGACCGATACTACAGCGGGTCTGTGGATGATCCCCAGATGATCACCCAGCCGATGATGTGTCAGCATTGCGAGTCAGCGCCCTGCGAGAGTGTGTGTCCGGTGAACGCGACCGTTCACGATGAGGAGGGGTTGAACGTGATGGCCTACAATCGTTGCGTGGGCACGCGTTATTGTTCGAACAACTGCCCCTACAAGGTTCGTCGGTTCAATTATCTCGACTACAACAAGCGTCCGCTCGATCAGCTGAAGGGGCCGTTTTTCACTTCACCTCTGGTGCATTCCACTGACGGCGAATGGGATCTGGTACGGTGGTTTAAGAACCGCGATCGAGGCCTGCGTCCGCATGACGAGTGGGAGATGATGAAGCTCTCCAAGAACCCCGATGTTACGGTTCGTATGCGTGGTGTCATGGAGAAGTGCACCTTTTGTGTGCAGCGCATTGAGCAGGCGAAGATATCGCGGAAGGTCAAGGCACGGAACTCCGGTGACATTGAGGTGCCGGACGGCACGATCAAGACAGCTTGTCAGCAGGCTTGTCCGGCCGAGGCCATCGTGTTTGGTAACATCAATGATCCGCACAGTGAGGTGGCGAAATGGAAGCAGTCGGAGCGGGACTACAGTGTGCTGGAGTTTCTCTCGACGAAGCCAAGGGCCACCTATCTGGCGCGGGTGCGCAATCCGAATTCGTCCATGCCTGACGCCAGCGAAAGTCCGTTTAGTTTTCAGGAGTGGGAAGCCAGGGGGAATCATTTGGAAAGCCATCATGAAGCGGGAGAGCAGCATGACTCGCATGGCGGCGGTCACGATGCGACAGCCGTGAAGGAGGGAGGTCACTAATGGCGGAAGCAGCGTCAGAATATAAAGTGGTGGCGCCCCCGCCTGAGTTGGAGCGGGAGCCCTTGGTTAGCAACACCCGCAGTCCGGGTTGGATATCCGACCAGGTATCGGCGATTGTCGAGGGCAAGACGCCCCGCTGGTGGTGGATGGCCTTCATTCCGAGCGTGATGATGATGACCATGCTCGGGGCGATGTTGCTGTATCAGATCTCAACGGGTGTTGGTGTCTGGGGCAACAATCATCCGGTGATGTGGGGCTGGGACATTATCAACTTCGTTTGGTGGATCGGTATTGGCCATGCGGGTACGTTGATTTCGGCGATTTTGTTCCTGCTGCGCCAGCGTTGGCGGACGGCGGTGAATCGCGCGGCTGAGGCGATGACCATTTTCGCGGTGATGTGCGCGGGCATCTATCCCGGGTTGCACGTGGGTCGCGTATGGTGGGATTGGTGGTTGTTTCCGATACCGAATGCCAATGGAATCTGGCCACAGTTCAGGTCGCCTCTGATGTGGGACGTCTTCGCGGTTTCGACTTATTTTACGGTGTCGCTCTTGTTCTGGTACATGGGGCTGATTCCCGATCTGGCCGTCCTGCGTGATCGTGCGAAGAGCAAGATTCGCAAGTTTGGCTACGGTTTGTTCAGTCTTGGGTGGACGGGTTCAAATCGCCACTGGAGCAATTACGAGAAGGCCTATTTGATTCTCGCAGGCCTTTCGACTCCGTTGGTGCTGTCGGTCCACTCGATCGTGTCCTTGGACTTCGCTGTTTCGCAGCTGCCGGGGTGGCACACGACGATCTTTCCCCCTTACTTTGTGGCGGGCGCGATTTTCTCCGGTTTCGGAATGGTGCTGACTTTGCTGATTCCGCTTAGGAAGCTCTGCAAGCTGGAGGATATCATCACCATGCGGCACATCGACCTCATGTGTAAGGTGACGTTGGCCACCGGTTCGATTGTTGGCTATGCCTATCTGATGGAGTTGTTCATTGCTTGGTATAGTGGTTCCCCTTATGAGCGGTTTGCCTTCTTGAACCGTTTGCATGGCCCATACGCCTGGGGATACTGGACCATGATGATCTGCAACGTCATTGTTCCTCAGATTTTCTGGAGCAAGCGGGCGCGCAATCACATTTGGTTGGTGTGGATTGTTTCGATCCTCGTGAACATTGGCATGTGGTTTGAGCGGTTTGTCATTATTGTGATTTCGTTGCACCGCGATTTCCTTCCCTCCAACTGGGGTTACTTCATTCCCAGCTGGGTGGATGTCTGCACTTTTCTCGGGACCTTCGGGCTGTTCTTCACCTTGTTCCTGCTATTCCTTCGGTTTCTGCCGATGATAGCGATTTCCGAAGTGAAGGGTATCACCCCGCAGGCTGATCCGCATCACCCTCTAGGGGGTGGCAAACATGGAGGACATCACTGATGGCTGCTTCTAAGTCGTCCACTCAGGCAAGTTCGCGAGCCATGACCTACGGAATGTTGGCAGTTTTCAGCAACCCTGCTGATGCCATGCATGCTGCCGAGCAGGTCAGGGACGCGGGTTTCCGTCGCTGGGACGTTTTCACGCCGTATCCCGTGCACGGGATGGACCGGGCCATGGGGCTCAAGAATTCCAAGGTGGGCTGGTTTTCCTTCTGCGGGGGGGTGACAGGCTACACGACGGGCATGTTGATGATCTGGTTCCTGAACGCCTTTGACTACCGACTGCTAGTGGGTGGCAAGCCGATGTTCAGTCCGTTTTCTGCATTTCCGCCTTCCTACGAGCTGACGATTCTGCTCGGGGCGTTCGGGGCGCTATTCGGCATGTTATTTCTCAACCGGTTGCCGCGTTTGCATCATCCGTTGTTGAAGAACCGCCGTTTCACGCATAAGGGCGCGACCCATGACAAGTTCATTCTCGTGATCGAGACCTCCGACCCGAAGTATCGCGAGGACGACGTGCGAGGCTTGCTGGAGCGTGCCGGCGGCGAACATATTGAATTGGTGGAGGAGTGATGCGCTATTTCCTACTCGCCTTTATTTTAGTGGGGGTGTTGGTGGTCAGCATCGCCGGATTCAGGGGTTCCAAGTCCCCTCGGCCTCCGATCGAGCTGTTCAACGACATGGACCGTCAACCCAAGTTGCGTCCGCAGGCTTGGAACGCCTTTTTTGCCGACGGGCGCAGTTCGCAGGAGCCTGTTGCAGGGACGGTTCCGCAGACGGGTGCAGCCCGGGTGGGCAACGTCGAGATCTACCCCTTCCAGGATGTTCCTTACAACACGGGGCGCGTTCCCGGGACGACGAACTTTGTGGAGTTGCTTCCCGTTTCCGTGACTGAGCAACTTCTGGCCAAGGGCCAGGAGCGTTACAATATCCACTGCGTTCTGTGTCATGGTGCAGCGGGCGACGGCAAGGGGATCACCGCAAAGTACCAGATGGTGGGGGCGGCGAACTTCCACGACAAACGTCTGGTGGTGATGCCTGACGGGGAGATTTTCAACACGATCACGCACGGCAAGAATCTCATGGGAGCCTACGGTTCGAACATCAGCGTATCTGACCGATGGGCGATCATTGCTTATCTGCGCGCGTTGCAGCGCAGTCAACTGGCTGGCATTGACGACGTTCCCGAGCATGAGCGGGCCGTCCTGAACAAATAATCCTATGAGCGCAAATACTCGATTAGGTCCGGCACCGGCGCTCGATTTCAATCGCTTCCGCAGCTTGCCTGGTTTGTTGGTCAAAGGCGGTGGGGGCGTAGCCGTGCTCGGGCTGTTGGTGAGTCTCTTCAGTGGTGATATCCGACATTTCGGCTATGCCTGGCTGTTGGCCTTCATGGTCACGCTGAGCCTGACGCTGGGAGCAATGTTCCTCGTCCTTGTTCACCATTTGTTCGATGCCGGGTGGTCGGTTCCCATCCGACGTTTTTGTGAGCACATTGCCTGCTTGAGTGCCCCGGTGATGGCTGTCCTGTGGGTGCCGATCGGGATTCTCGCGGTCAAGCTGTATCCTTGGATGGGCTCGGAGCTTCAAGCAAACCCGGACCACGGCCTGCACGCCAAGTGGCCCTTGTTCACCATTCCCGGCTTCTATCTGGTGTCCATCGCATGCTTTGCGGCCTGGTACCTGGTATCGCGCGGTCTACGTAAGTGGTCCTTGAAACAGGATGAGACGGGCTCGGCGGAGTGCACTTATGCGATGCGCCGCTGGGCTGCAATCGGCATTTTTGTATTTGCCGTCAGCCTGACGTTTGGAGCGATCTTCTGGATGAAAGCCTTGAGCCACGTTTGGTTCTCCACCATGTATGGGGTGTATTATTTCGCGGGTAGCGTGTGGGTGACTTTGGGCACTGTTTACGTCATTACCCTCTGGCTGGAGCAGCAGGGCATTTTGCGGGGCAAGCTCCACGAGAACCAGTATTACTTCATCGGGTGTTTATTCTTTGCGTTCACGGTGTTTTACGCCTACATCGCGTTCTCCCAGTACTTCATCATTTGGAATGCCAATGTCCCTGAAGAGACTTTCTGGTATAAGATCCGGGAGCAGGGGACCTGGTATCCGATTAGCATTGCACTGATATTCGGCCATTTCTTCCTGCCGTTCCTGTCGTTGCTTCGTATTGATGCCAAGCACTATTTCCCGCTGATGCTGTTCCTGTACGCCTGGGCTTGGGTCATGCATTTCACGGACATGTCATTCAATATTCTGCCGCCATTCTACGGTGACGGCTATCCGCTGCGCTGGATATGGTTGCATCTGGGCTGTTTTGCCTTCATGGCGGGACTTTTAATGAAGTTATTCATCAAGGAGTTTCAAAAGCATGCTCCATATCCGATCAAGGATCCCCGGTTGATGGAGGCGCTCGGACATCGGTCTCCGGTAGCATCGCCGATTTCCGGTGGTGAATTGCAGGAGACGGACGATTTCGGTGAGCAGGTGGGTGGTCCGATCGATCCCGCTCATGGATTTGAAGGAGGTGCGAAGTGAGTAATGGTGGCAGCGCAAGCAGTGGTGAGGGACGCGGGATGGCTTGGTTCCTGGGGACTTTGGGAAGCCTTTCAGTGGTAGCGTTTCTGGTCTGGGTTTTGAACAACACGACGCGGCCGGCTGATTTGGCGGCTGCGCGTGCTGTTGAACGGGCGAAGTTTCGTGCTGAGGTGCAACAGGCGTCTGCTGTGGTACTCCAGAACTACGCATGGAAGGACAAGACCAAGGGTATTGTTAGCCTTCCTATAGAACGAGCCATGGATTTAGTGGCTCAGGAATGGCAAAATCCGGCGCAAGCGCGGGCAGCCATGATCAGCCGGATTGAAGAGCTTACCGCTCCTCCTCCTGAACCTGAGAACCCTTACGAGTGACCAAGTTTCCAGATCACGTCATGTCTGAGCGAAGGTCTCCAATCGGATCAGTACCGAGTTCTTCTATGTCATCGGCTGCAGTAAGCACAGAGGAGATGAGCGTTAGGGTGCCGGCGCTCTTACTTCTTTGGGCCGGTGCAAAATGGTTGGTCGTGGCTACAGTTCTCGGCCTGCTAGTCTCGCTTAAATTCCACGGTCCCGCCTTACTGTCAGACTGTGCCTGGACTTCCTACGGTCGGCTTCAGCCTGCTTTCTGGAACGCTCTGATCTACGGCTTTGGTCTTTCGACGGCTTGGGGCGGTTCGCTTTGGATGGTGTGCCGCAACGGGCGCACCTCAGTAGCTTTTCCCACTCTGGCTACGGGTGGTGGTGTCGTCTGGAATGTTGGTTTGTTGATTGGTTTGATCGGGATTTTGAAAGGCGATAGCACTGGGCACCCGCTACTTGAGATTCCCGGTTACGCGACCCCTATCATGCTGGTGGGTTGTGCTTTGGTAAGTGCGAGTTTGCTTTCAACCATCCGAGCCCGGCAGACCGGGACTATGCCTCCAGAGCAGTGGTTCATTTTGGCTGCGGTGTTTTGGTTTGCATGGAGCTACACGACAGCCGAGCTCCTGCTGATCTGGGCTCCGGTCCGCGGAATCATGCAATCCGTGGTGGCTTGGTGGTATGGCGCGCAGTTGGTTTGGGTCGTGCTGTCGTTTTTCCTTTTCGGAACACTCCTGCACCTGATCAGCCATCTACTGTCGGGCGACCGGTTTCAGCGTGGCTTAATGCTGGTCTTCTTCTGGATGACAGTTGCCTTTGCCGGTTGGAGGGGCATTCCGCTGGACGCTCCCGTTCCGGCCTGGATGCCTAGTGTGAGCACGGTGTTTTCAGTCTTCTCGCTTGTACCTCTTCTGGCCTTGCTCATGTTGCTGAAGCGGGCGGTTTCCGGGGGGGTCGGTCAACTTTTGGGGTCGGCAGTCGGGATTTCTGCATTAATCGGGGGACTGTTTTATGTGGCCGCCCTGGCGCTTGGAATTCTCCAAGCCACGCCCGCGTTTGGCGGAAGGGTAGCTTTCACCTTTTTCGGGCCCGGCCTCCAGGCCTTGTTCGTTTACGGCGCCTTGGGGTGCGTCCTCCTGGGCGCCTCGAGACTTGTCTTGAGTCGATTGTTTAGTGAAGGCCACAAGTCTATTGCGGTAAATTCTACCCCAGCTTTGCTCTGGATTGCGGGTGTGGCCATTCACGCGATCCCGCTGATCGTTGGCGGATGGGTGCAGGGTGGAGCTATGGCAGATGCGCAGTTGACTTTTATGGAGGCATTCAAATCGGGGCTGATGGCCTTGCGAGTGAGCACCTTGGGTGACCTGCTTCTGGTTGCTGGTGCGGTGGCTTATCTTTACCAATTCTTGCGCTGTTGGATGACTGCTTGTCGCAGCTGTTGTTTGCCCATGGCCAAACAGGCGTTGGCCACTGAAAGTGTGGAGGTGGCTCGATGAATCATGGTCCTTTGATCTTCCTCGGACTGCTTACCGCCCTTGCCACTTCGTGGTTTGGAATGATCGTGCAGCCCCAGCTTCAGCTTGGAAGGGCGACGCAGAGCACCAATATTCTCGATACAGCGGTTCTTTATCCGAATGCGCGGCCCGGTCAGGCGCAGCAGGGCGAGGAGATTTACCGATCTTTGGGCTGTGTCACCTGCCATAGTCAGCAGGTGCGGCAGGATGGGCTCACGCTAAACGTTGTTCTCAAGTCGGCAGGGACGAATACCGCGCCTGTCGTTGAGGCTCTGCACCGTATTTTGCCCGACATTCCAATGCCGGAAGCGGGTCGCATGCTGGAGAGTCTTCCGGCTGTAGTGCTCTCCGGAATGAAGGATGCCGATTTGGCGAATGCACATGTGAAGGCCCTGAACGATGCCGGTGGCAAGGCTCAGGTGCAGCTTGTGGCTCAGGGTGCCGACATTGATCGAGGATGGGGTCAGGGAAGGTCGGTTGCGGCCGACTACCTATTTGCTCGCACGGCGATGCCCGGAGCGATTCGGTTGGGGCCGGATCTGGCTAATTCCGGCGTGCGGCTTCCTTTTGCCGACTGGCATTACGCGCACCTTTACGATCCGAAGAGCGTGATTACGAATTCTGTGATGCCTGCGTATCGTTTTCTGTTTGATGTGCGTCCAGCTGGGCGACATGCGCATCCGAGGGCGTTGAAGCTCAATGCCGATGCACAAGCCAAAGCGGGGGAGGGCATGGAAGTGATACCCACTGACGATGCCGTGGCCTTGGTTGCTTACCTGCTGAGCTTGCGCTCTGATGTTCCGTTGATTGAACGTCCCATTTCGAGCGGGGCGGATACTGAGTCCACTGCCGGGGTCTCGACGAATGCTGCCCCGGTTTCCACCAATTCACCGACCGCAGGATGACGAACATGCAACGTGCCGCCTCCAGTTCGAGCGAGACGAACCTGACACCTTCAAGTCAGGCGCATGTGCCGGTATGGATTTTTGTGCTCCTTGGCGTATTGGGTTACTGGGGTATGCGCTATTTGGACATGACCGGCGGTGGATTCAATCCGAAGGTCTATGATCCCTATCCGACCTTCGCCTACGTTGAGGCTTTGGTGCCGAAATCGGATGCCGACGCCTTGTTTGCCAGCGGGCAGAAAGTCTACACGACCTACTGCGCTGTTTGTCACCAGCCGACCGGCACAGGTATCGCCGGACAGTTCCCTCCCTTGGCGGGGTCTGACTGGGTCAACATCGACGGGCCGAACCGCATGATTCGCCTGGTCTTAGACGGCATTCAGGGGCCGATTACGGTTTCGGGTCAGGCCTACAATGGGGCTATGCCACCCTGGCGCGACCTCTTGAAAGACGAAGAGATTGCGGCAGTGCTGACCTACGTTCGAGGCAATGCGGCTTGGGGCAACACTGCAACACCTGTTAAGGCCGAAGAGGTCAAGGCAGTGCGCGACAGCACTGCGGGTAGGTCGACTTCCTGGGGGCCGGCCGAGCTGCTGGCCATTCCCTCGATGTAATGAGTTCGGTCGGGGGCCATTCTTGGGCTAGCGAAATCGATTGCTCCGTGAGGTGGGTGAAATGATCAGCCCTTTCACCCGGGGGAGACTCGATGCAAGGCTGGCTGTAACGGATTACAGTACGTTGGCGGCGAGTTCTGCCAACTCGGAGCGTTCCCCTTTTTGGAGTTCAACATGTGCCGCGATGGCATGTCCTCGAAACCTTGAGACAATGTAGTTGAAGCCGTTGGAGGCTGAGTCGATATAGGGGTTGTCAATTTGGTATGGGTCGCCGGTGAGGATGATCTTGGTGCCCTGGCCGACGCGTGTGACGATGGTTTTCACTTCCAGGGGCGTTAGGTTTTGAGCCTCATCCACGATCATAAACTGGTTGGCGATACTGCGGCCCCGGATATAGCTCAGTGCCTCAACCACGATCATTCCAGATCGCATGAGATCCTGCGCCCGGCGGTGTTCGTGACCCATGTTCAAATCGCCCAGCATCTCCAGTGCGTCGTGAATGGGTTGCATCCAGGGGTCGAGCTTTTCGTCCAGGGAGCCTGGCAGGAAGCCCAGTTCCTTTCCCATGGAAATAGTGGGGCGGGCAACTATTAGGCGTCGGTACTCGCGATCTGCCACTGTCTTTTTTAGACCCGCAGCCAATGCCAGCAGAGTCTTTCCTGTGCCGGCTTTGCCCATGAGCGTCACGAGTTTGATTCGATCGTCCAGAAGCGCATCCAGGGCAAAGTGTTGTTCGCGGTTGCGTGCACGGATTCCCCAGATGCCCTCGCGCACATCCAGAATGGGGACCAGATTCTTGCCGGATTCGTCCACGCGGGTTAACGCCGCCTTCTTGAGCGATCCCTCCTCATGCAGGGTGCAGTATTCGTTTGGATAATGGGTGGCAGGGTCCGGGAGTTGAAATTCCCCCATACTCCTGAAGGTGGCCAAAGTGTCTGCGGATACGGGGCATTCGAAGGTTCCGGTGTAGAGATCCTGAATGCGGACGTGGTCGGTTTCGTAATCCTCGGCGGGAATGCCCAGTGCGTCGGCTTTGATCCGAAGGTTGATATCCTTGGTGACGAGAATGGTCTGCAGGTCGGGATGGGATTTTTGGATGTCGTGGGCGAGGGCTACGATTTGTCCATCCACGGTATTGTTACCGATGGTGACGTGACCGTTGCCGTTGCGGCTGTGGAACATGATGCGCAGGCGGCCTCCGTTGGGAAGCGGAACGCCTTCGCTTAGCCGACCGTGGCTACGGAAACCGTCGAGGATTCTGGAGATTTCCCGGGCGTTCTGCCCGCGGTCGGAGGATTCCTTTTTGAACCGGTCGATCTCCTCAATCACCTCGATGGGGATGAAGACATGGTTGTCTTCGAAGTGGAGGATGGACTGCGGGTCATGGAGCAGGACGTTGGTATCAATGATGTAGTTCTTCACGACAAACTTATGGAGGTGCGACGGGATCCGGGGCGGGGATCTTGAGAGGGGGAAGTCTGGCAGCTGCGAGGGCGAGCACCGTGGGTTGCCTTGGTTAGGAGCAAGATGGGGTGTTTCCGCATGCGACTTCTTGGGCAGAAATTAGCGCTGGGGATTTCTGTCGGCAAGCTGCTTTCTGGGTTGTGGTGATGTCTGGGTGAGGGCTTTACCAAGGCGGAGTGAATTACACGGTTTCGTGTTACGAACGTAAGACGAAACCGTGTAATTCGGGTAAAGTGGATGGGGTGTTTCTGGTGTTGCGATGGTGTTGCGGCTGGCTTAATTTCGCGGTGTATGAACCCCAAGGCTTCCTTGACCCGCAGGTCTTTTCTTCGGTCTGGCGTATTGGTTGCGACACCTTTCCTTTTGCCTTCGACAGTATGGACTGCGAGGGGGGCGGCGAGCCCAAACAACCGGTTGCGGTTTGGCTATATTGGCAGCGGTAAACAGGCCAACCATTTGATGAACAGTTTCCTGCCGCATTCGGATGTCCAGGTGGTGGCGGTGTGTGATGTGGACACGACGCGTCGGGAGCATTATCGCAAGAAGGTGGAGGAGTTTTATTCGGCCAAGCAGGACAAGGTGTTTAAGGGGTGTGATGCGATGGATGACTACCGGGAGCTGGTGGACCGGAAGGACATTGATGCGGTGGTGATTTCGACTCCTGACCACTGGCATGCGGCGCAGGCGATTCTGGCAGCGGAGCGGGGCAAGGACATCTACTGTGAGAAGCCATTGTCGCTGACGATTGCCGAGGCGAGGGCGATGGTGAGGGCGACGAGGGCGACCAACCGGGTATTCCAGACGGGTTCGATGCAGCGGAGTGACGGGGCGTTTTACCGGGCGTGTACGTTGGTCCGGAACGGGGTGATTGGGGAGATCAAGGAGGTGTATGTGTCGATTGGGGGTCCGAGTGATTGGTGTAATCTGCCAGAGGAGCCGATGGAGCCCGGGCTGGATTGGAACATGTGGCTGGGGCCGGCGCCGGTGCGGCCCTACAACTCGGTATTGAGTCCGCGGGGGGTGCATGATCATTTTCCGAATTGGCGTTCCTATCGCGAGTATTCGGGCGGGGGCATGACGGATTGGGGTGCCCATCACTTTGACATTGCCCAGTGGGGTTTGGGTATGGACGAGAGTGGTCCGGTGGAGATTATTCCGCCTGGGGTTCAGGGGGTGGACAAGTTGACATATCGATATGCCAACGGTGTGGTCATGGTTCGTGGCGGGCTGGAGGGGTATGACTACGGCGTGGTGTTTGTGGGAACGAAGGGCAAGATTGCCGTGGATCGGGGTCGGTTCAAGGCGGATCCGGAGGCGCTAGGGGAGGTGGATCTAGACGCATTGCCGGTGAAATTATACCGGAGCCGGAACCATTACCGGGATTTTGTGGAGAGCATTCATGCGCGCAAG
Organism: Verrucomicrobiota bacterium; assembly: GCA_046047235.1. Classification (GTDB taxonomy): domain Bacteria; phylum Verrucomicrobiota; class Verrucomicrobiia; order Limisphaerales; family JAHDYP01; genus JBMTVN01. The sequence goes on from JBJOII010000013.1 coordinate 44,282, forward strand.
AAGCCGATATGCGATGTGGAGGTTGGGGCGAGGTCCGTGACCGTTTGTCATCTTGGCAATCTGGCTTATTGGAACAAGCGGGCGTTGAAATGGGATCCGAAGGCGGAGCGTTTTGTGGGGGATGAGGAGGCCAACGGCTGGCTGGACCGGGAGAAGCGTGATCCGTGGAAGGCTTGAGTTCGGGGTCAGGGCAGGCGGGCCGGGGGTGAGTTGTAAGGGTGGCGGGTTGTGATTTCGGCCAGCGGAGGTATGGTGATTTTCATCACCCTACGATTTTCGTGCTGGTTTTGGGGGAGTTGGAGCGATGAGAAGCATCGGCACCAAATTCTCTGTTGCGGCAGGTTTCCTGGCTTTGGTTTTTGCCGGCCTGTTGATGTTTCGCACCTACACCTCGGCTCGCGACCACATGGCGGAGTTGGCAACGACCCAGGCGCGGCTCGCGTTGGAATTTGACCTGGCGATCCGGAATTACGTGGCGAACTCGATTCGTCCGGAGATGCAGAAGCGGATCGGTCGCGACGAGTTTGTGCTGAAGGCGATGTCCACCTCGTATGTGGCGCGGGAGATTTTTGACGAGGTCAGGAAGTCGTTCTCTGATTACGTGATCAAGTTTTCGGCGGAGAATCCGCGGAACCCGGGCAACCTGCCGGCAGGTGAGGGGGAGGTGGAATTGCTGCGGCTATTTGCGGAGCGGCCGGATATTCAGGAGTGGAGTGGGCAGATTACCCTGCGGGGGGTGAGGTATTACGCCCACGCCAGTCCCATGCGCATTGAGTTTGAGTGTCTGAAATGTCACGGGAAGCCGGAGGATGCTCCGCAGTCGCTTTTGGCGGACTATGGTCGTGAGGCCGGGTTCGGGAAACGGTTGGGGGAGGTGGCGGGGATGGATCTGGTAGCGATTCCGGTATCGCGGGTGGAGGAGGTTTTGGCGCATCAGGTTTTGGGTGATTTAGGGATCACGGGGCTCTGGTTGCTGCTGCTTTTTGCGGGGATTCTATTGGTGTTTCGCCGCTTGGTGACGAGGAGGTTGGCCTGGATGAACCGTCATTTTCAGCTGGCGGCGGTGGAGCAGGGGGGGCTGGTGGCGGTTTCTCCACTGGTGCTGCGGGGGCGTGACGAGATTGGCTTACTAGCGGCGAGTTTTAATGGACTGATGGGGCGGTTGCGGGACCTGCAGTTGACCTTGGAGGAACGGGTGCGGCACCGCACTGAGCAGCTATCTCAGGCCAATGCGGATCTGGCGGAGGCGAAGGAGGCGGCCGAGGTCTCGAGCCGGGCCAAGGGCCAGTTCCTGGCGAATGTCAGTCATGAGATACGGACCCCGATGACGGCCGTATTGGGTATGAACGAGTTGATGTTGGCGTCGAAGCTGGATGCTGAACAGCGGGAGTATGCTGAGGCGATTCACCAGTCGGCCGAGACATTGTTATCCCTACTGAACGACATTCTGGATTTTTCGAAGATGGAGGCGGACAAGCTGGACTTGGAGACGATTCCGTTTGCGATGGAGCGGTGCGCGAGAAGTGTTGTGGGGATTTTCAACCCCAAGGCAGCGGAGAAGGGGATTGGGTTGAGGCTGGAGTATGACGCAACCTTGCCGTCACTGGTGCGGGGGGACCCGGGGCGGTGTCAGCAGGTGCTCATGAACCTGGTGAGCAACGCTGTCAAATTCACGGCCAAGGGGGAGGTGGTGTTGAGATTGCGTCGGGAGGCGGGTGGTCGTCGCCCCGGGCGGGTGTTGGTAGCAGTGGAGGTTCAGGATACGGGGGTGGGGATGTCTGAGGAGGAGATGTCTCGGTTACTCCGGCCGTTTGCGCAGGCGGATCTTTCGACTACGCGGCGCTATGGGGGCAGTGGGCTGGGGCTGGTGATCTGCGACAAGCTGGTTGCACTGATGGGGGGAAAGTTAACCATTCAAAGTGATCCAGGTGAGGGTACGGTGGTGCGGTTTTGCGTGGAGCTGGAGGAAGTCGCGGGGGGTAGAGTAGTAGATATGAGGGGGACAGGGAAGGCGGAGGGGGTGGAGTGTTCCTGCGCCATTCCTGCCCGGGTAGCGGGGCGGAGCTTGAGGGTGCTTGTGGTGGAGGACACCTTGGCCAACCAGAAGCTGCTGCGCCGACTCTTGGAGAAAGTCGGGCATGTCTGCGAGCTGGCCTCTCACGGGCAGGAGGCGGTTGAGGCGATGCAGCGGGGGCGGTATGACGTGGTCTTGATGGATTGCCAGATGCCGGTAATGGATGGGTTTGAGGCGACGCGCAGGATACGGGAATGGGAGCATCGGGAGGGGGTGGCGCGGACACCGATCGTGGCACTGACGGCATCGGCGATGAAAGGTGACAGGGAGGCCTGTCTGGTTGCGGGGATGGATGATTACCTGACCAAGCCGATTGTCATGCAGGGTTTGTTCTCGATGTTGGAGAGGTTGGGAGGGGGAGCGGTTGAGCGGGTAGTGGCTGGTGCTGAGCTTGAGGAGCCGGATGTGGCGGGGGAACCGTTGGATCTTGAGGCGGTGCGATCGATGATTGGCGATGATCCGGAGGTATTGAGGGACATGTTGGAGACCTTCCTGGAGGAGAATCGTGGGAGGTTGGGGGCCTTGCGGGATGCGTTGGGGGCCGGGGATTTATCGGGCGTGAGGTTATTGGCGCATGGGGTAAAGAGTGCCTCGTTGAATTTTCATGCCGGGTCTATGGCTTCAGTGGCGAGGGAGCTGGAGTCGCGAGCGAAGGCGGGTGGATTGGAGGGTGGGGAGCAGCTTCTACTGCAGTTGGAGGAGGAGTTGCGGCGGATTGAGGGTGTGGGGGTGAGGTCTTCGGGGGTGGGTTGAGGACTTTGCGGGGGTGCGGATAGCGGAGCGGGCTTGACGCATTGACGTGTGGCACCTACGTTCCGACCTTCCCGCGCTGGAAGCGGCTTGTTTCTCTATGTCGGTCCACGTGACGGGGGTTTTGTTTCTGCGAAAGGACTGCTTGTGAACGTGACATTGGAACATTTGGGGCCATGCAAGAAGCTGTTGCGCGTGGTGGTGGAGACTGATGCAGTGGAAGCGGTGTTTGACACCGTGACGAAAGACTACGTGAAGTATGCCCGTCTGCCGGGTTTTCGGCAGGGGAAGGCGCCGAGGCATTTGGTGGCCAAGGCTTTTGACGATCGTATCAAGGAGGATGTGAGACGGAGGCTGGTCTCGGACAACTTGCGCAAGGCTTTGGAGGGGGAGAAGTTACATGTGGTGGGAGCGCCGGATGTGGAGGAGATCCATTTTGCCAAGGGTGAGCAATTTCAGTTTGCGGCAACGGTAGAGACGGCGCCTGAGTTTGAGTTGCCTGAATACTCTGGGATTCCCTTGAAGAAGGAAGTCCGGTCGGTGACTGAGGAGGACATCAACCGGGCGGTTGAGTTGTTGCGCGAGCAGCGGGCGACCTACGTGGATGTGGAGCGTGCGATCCAGGAGGGTGATTTTGCTGTGGTGGACTACAAGGGCACCTGCGAGGGCAAGCCGATTACCGAGTGGGCGCCGACGGCGAAGGGGCTTACAGAGCGGCAGGATTTCTGGCTACAGATTACGCCTGAGTCCTTCATCCCTGGCTTTACGCAGCCCTTGGTTGGTGCCAAGGCAGGGGACGTCAAGACCGTGGAGTTGCAGTTCCCTGATGACTTTGTAGCGAAGGAGGTTGCCGGCAAGCAGGGTGTCTTTGAGGTCACCGTTAAGTTTGTGAAGGAGAAGGCGTTGCCGGAGCTGAATGATGAGTTTGCGCAGGCGTATGGGGCGGAGAACGTGGACACCCTGACCCAGGGTGTGAGGCGTGATCTGGAGAACGAGCTGAGCTACAAGCTGCGTCGATCGACACGCGGTCAGCTGGAGAAGACCTTGTTGGAGCGGGTACAATGCGAGCTGCCAGAGTCGGTGGTGGAGCGCGAGACCCGCAACGTGGTCTACAACATTGTTCGTGAGAATACCGAGCGTGGTGTGGCGCGGGAAGTGATAGACCAGCAGAAGGACCAGATCTTCACGCATGCCAGTTCGAGTGCCAAGGACCGGGTGCGGTTGGCATTCATCCTGGGGCGCATTGCAGAGAAGGAGGGGATTCAAGCCACGCGTGAGGAGATCTCGCAACGGATCATGTATCTTGCTCATCAATACAACATGAAGCCTGAGAAGCTGGTGAAGCAGTTGCAGGAGCGGGGTGGTATTGAAGAGATTCAGGAGCAGATCATTTGCAACAAGGTGCTCGATTTCATTGAGGAGAAGGCGGCGATTGAGGAGGTGCTTCCTCCGAGTGGAACGCCCGCTTAATAAGCGTTCTGTTTTCCAGCCCATGGATCCGCTCGGGCGGGTCCATGGGCTTTTTGTTTTTCGCTAGAATTCCAATCCTTGTGGATTGTCAACGGGGGGCCGGGGGCTTAGGTTCCCGGCGGTCCTGGAAGGGTGGAGGGTCGCTTCTCCCGCTTTGGTGGGGGAGGAGGAAAGTCCGAACACCGTAGGGCGCGATGCCGCGCAATCCGGCTGCAGTTCCGTGTGAGCGGGATGAAAGCCGGCGTAAGCGTGGGAGGTTCCGGCGTAAGCCGGGGTCGACGGATAGTGCCACAGAGAACATACCGCCCCTTGTCCTTTGGCAGGGGGTAAGGGTGAAAAGGCGGGGTAAGAGCCCACCGCCCTGAGAGTAATCGAGGGGGCAGGGAAAACCCCATCGGGTGCAAGGCCAAATAGGGGACCTTGGAGCGGCCCGCTCCGAGTTGGCTGGCCTTCGGGTTGGCCAACGGGTTCCGGGTATGAGCCGCTGAGATAAATGATCCTCTCCCCTGGAGTGATCCGGGGCAGACAGAACTCGGCTTACAGCCCTTCCAGGGCCATGTTTTTCAGTCGTCGGGTCGGGGGCAACAGCTTTTGGTAGCGCGTTTTTGCTTGTTGCAGGGGTGGTGTGGACCTTTACCCTATCGGGAATGTTCGAAATGACGGATAGAGCGTTTTTTGCCGTGGCGGTGGCCGTATATGGCATCTGCTCTATTTACTCGTTTTTTCTCTGGCGGCGGGGTTTCCGTCGGGATGAGTGGATCAGCTATTCGATGTTGCTGGTGGCTTTTGGTTTTCACGCCACGGCGATGTTGAAGCGGGGCTTTACGCTAAGCAGTTGTCCAGTCACGAACCTCTACGAGGCGATTGCCTTTACGCTGTGGAGTATTACCGGGACGTATCTGGTCTTGGGTCTATGGCGGAGGTTCAGGTTTGTGGGGGCTTTTGCTTCGCCGGTTTTATTTTGTGTGGGGGTGTTTGCGCTGTTTCCAGAGTTGGATCTGCAAGGAGACGAGCCGGATTTTCTGAAGGGCTGGTCCAGCCTGCATGCTTCGCTGATCATGCTGGCGTATGGGGCGTTTGGTTTGGCGTCGGTGGCCGGGGTGATGTATCTGACGCAGGAGCGGGATTTGAAGCAGCACAAGGCGAGGGCGGTGATGTCTTTACTGCCGCCCATGGGGCGTCTGGAAGCGACGATCGGCCGTTTGATTCTGGTCGGATTTGGTTTGTTGACGGTGGGTTTGGTGTTGGGTGGGCGCACACTGAAGGCTCGGGAGGTGGGTTATTCCCTTTGGGACACGAAGATCCTGTGGTCAGCGCTGGTTTGGGCCATTTATTTGGTTTTGCTGGTGATGCGCTGGCGTTTTGCCCAGCGCGGTCGGCGCATGGCGTGGGGGGTGGTGGCGAGTTTTGTGTTTGTTCTGCTGACCTTCTGGGGGACGAACCTGATGTCCGGGATTCATCATCCGCAGCCGGAGGAGAAGCCGGGCGCGGCAGTGCGGCAGGGGGCTGTGCTGAGCGAGGGTGTGGATTTGGTTGGGCGACAGTCTGGTGCAGGCCCCGGTGGGGATTGCACTGCCTCTGCTGTTCACGCGTGGCCGCGGGAGGCGGGTCTAGTCTAAGTTATGCCTGTTCTTGTTGCCGGCTTGAGTCATCGCACTTCGCCCGTGGCCCTACGGGAGCGGTTTGCCTTTGGGGACCCTGTATTGGCGGATGCGTTGGATCGTTTGCGGAGTCAGGGGCATGGTGAGGAGGCGGTGGTCGTTTCGACCTGTAACCGCGTGGAGATATACGTTGCGTCGGAGTCGGCGGAGCCAGCTGCATTGGACGGATTGAGGGGCTTTTTGTTGGAGCATGCGAAGCATGAGGGGCCCCTGACGGAGGAGATTTACACCTTGGGCGAGCCACAGAGCATCGAGCATTTATTCCGGGTGGTGTCGGGGCTTGATTCGATGGTTTTGGGTGAGACGGAGATTTTGGGGCAGGTGAAAAAGGCTTATGACACGGCCTTGAAGCAAGGTTCGACAGGGGGGCGGTTGAACAAGGTTTTTCAGCGGGCTTTCAACGTTGCCAAGCAGATCCGGACTGAGACGATGATCCAGAGGGGGACGGTGTCGGTTGCATCGGTGGCGGTGGATTTGGCGGGCAAGATTTTCGATACCCTGAAGAACTGTACAGTGATGGTGTTGGGGGCGGGGGATACCAGCGAGAAGGCGGCCAAGGCACTGTTGAGTCGGGGAGCGCGCCGCTTGATTGTGGCGAACCGCACGGTGGAGCGGGCCCAAGCTCTGGCGGCGGAGTTGGGCGGTGAAGCTGTACCGTTTGATCGCTGGCCAGAGACTTCCGTGGAGGTAGACATCATTGTGTCGAGTACTGCTGCCACGGAGTATGTAATTGATCGTCCGCGGCTGGAGCCGTTGATGAAGCGGAGACGTTATCGGCCTCTCCTGCTGGTGGATATTGCTGTGCCGCGGGATATTGATCCGGCGGTGAATTTCCTGGAGAACGTCTATGTGTACAACATTGATGATCTACAGGCGATTGCGGATGACTCGATGCAGCAGCGGCGGGAGGAGATTGCGCGGTGTGAGGAGCTGGTGCGGTTGCGGGCTGCATCGTTGTTGGTCGACCCGCGGAAACATGGATGGGCCGGGCGCAGGCCCGATGGGGCGGGAGTGTTATTGGAGAAACCTGAATAATGTCTGCAGAACGTCCGATCATTCTGGCCACGCGGGGAAGTGCGTTGGCTCTAGCCCAGGCGAACATGGTATTGGCACAGTGTCGGGAGGCCTTTCCGGATCTGCGATTCGAGATTCAGATCATCAAGACCACCGGGGACAAAAAATTGACTGCCTCGATGGCGCAGCCGGATCCTTCATTGCCGAAGGGTTTATTTACCAAGGAGCTTGAGGTGGCCTTACTCAACGGAGAGGCGGATCTTGCGGTACACAGTCTCAAGGATTTGCCTACGGAGTTGCCTGCAGGCTTGATGCTGGGGGCGGTGGGGGTGCGTGCGGATGTGCGTGATGTTTTGATTTACCGGGATGCCGGAGGGGAGATGCGCGGATTTGGAGCGGGGCTCGACGTTCGGAGCCTGCCGGCCGGGGCGGTGGTTGCGACCAGCAGCACGCGGCGCAAGGCCCAGTTGCTGGAACTGAATCCGGGACTGGAGATTGTTGAGATTCGCGGCAATGTGGCGACACGGCTGCGCAAGGTGGCCGAGCAACCTGAGCTGGACGCGACTTTGCTGGCTGCGGCGGGTTTGCATCGTCTGCACTATCGATTCACTGAGGACGGATTTCTTCAGGGTGAGGATGTGCCCGCGGGCCTCAGGGCGATTACCATTCCCGCCCAAGACATGCTTCCGTGTGTGGGGCAGGCTGCGATTGGCATTGAGGTTCGAGACGGGGATGAACGGATGGCGAAAGTCTGCAGTGCATTGAACGACGAAGTGACATTTCGGAGTGTGATTGCTGAGCGGGCGTTTCTACGCGCGATGGGGGGCGGTTGTCAGAGTCCGGTGGGGGCCCATGCGGTGGTGGCTGGGGGGCGGCTTTACATTCAGGCGGTTTCTTTTACTCAGGGGGCTCCGCGGCGGGCTGAGGCAGAGGGTGATCCCCTGGAGGCAAGTGCGCTGGGTCGTGGTTTGGCCAAGCAGTTGAAGTAGCACGGTTCCGGTTGTCGGAGTTGCGAGGGGGCTGGATTTGAGCAGTGTGTATTTCCATAGGTCGAAGCGCCTCGCTTGTAGTATGCGCGACACGATACGATGAGCAGTGCGCCCATTACGCGATAGCGGGATAGGAGTAGCGTCTTACATTCCTCTTGCTTGCTCGGCTTTCTTCCATTAAGGGTCAAAATCTTGAGTCTTTCGGGTGACTTTTAGGTGGGGTTCATAATGCTCTGATGTCCAGATAGTTATGGCAT
>JBJOII010000014.1:0-50619 GCA_046047235.1 Verrucomicrobiota bacterium
CAACCCGGCGGGTATTGATACCGTCGACGTTGAAGACCTCATCGGCGACGGGGTCACACTTATCCACCGAACCAGGCTGGTAAGAACCACCAAAGGACCGGAGGAAGATGCCCTGCGAGGAGACGACGTCGTTATTGTCCTTCTCGAAGGGGAAGTCTTCGGCGGTGAGCTGGTAGTTGGGTCCACCGGCACCACCGCTGCTCATGGCATTGAACTCCGTCGCGTCAGCGCCGCTGAGATCCAGCAGACCGGAGCTGAGCTGGTTCTTGGACCGGCTATCGGCACCGCCATGGAAGTGGCAGGAGGCACAAGCCGTGAGGCCATCCACACCTGCGGCCATATCCCAGAACAGGGATTTACCGAGCACCAGCGCCATGTCGCGGTCAGCGATGAACTCGTCCAGATGCGACATGTCAGGCACATCCGTGGTCTCCAACGCTCCGACACCCAGCTGCGCCATCAAGGCCCGCAGTTCCTCATCATTCAACGCGGCTTCGATCGGCTGAGCCAGCCCCTGAGCCTCCAGCTCATCTTCAACTTCGGGAGCCTCTGCTTCGGGATCCTCCACAGGTGCCCCAGTCTGCGCCAGATCCGTCGCTCCGGGATCAGGATTCAACGGATCAGTGGTCGCACCGGTGCCAGTGCCGGCCGCGTCCGCGGGGACCGTGCCGGTCGCTCCGCCGGTTCCGGTGTCTCCACCGGCACTCGCCGGAGCCTGCTGCTGGACGTCTGCAAACGCCAGCCCGGTTGCGGTCGGAGTGCCCTCACGAATGCCCTGGCCATCGCCTGTGCGAATCGTCGGCAAACCGGCTGTATCCACATACTCCACGCCGTCCCAGGTCGGAATCGGTGAGGGCATCAGCTTCACCTGACCGGGGAATTCGGTGTCCCAGCGCATGAGCATGGCATGATCCTCGTGAGTGGTGTTGTGGCAGTGCTCCACGTAGGTCCCCGCGAATTCGCGGACACGCATGGCGACTTCCACGTTATGGGAACTGTCCGGGGAAGGACCAATGCGATACATGTCCTTGCGCGCCCACCATTCCCAGGCCGGGGGTGCCTTCCCGTCGCGGGACAAGATCAAGCCCTCCTCGAAGTGCACGTGCACCGGATGGTCCCAGCCGCCATTACCCAGCATGGACCAGACTTCAAGGGTACCAACGCCATCGTAGCCGTTCGCGTCGAGGCCGTTGAAGCCAGCCACCGTCGGCCCCACACCCAGCTGGGGCGCCGCTGAGACGCGTCGCGTGTCGGCCGTTAGGCCAGGGCCACCGTCAGTCTTGACGGTCCAGGGAGCCTTGTCGGTACCACCACTGCGGCCGAACTCGAAGGTGCGATGTCTCGCCGTCTGGAGTCTCGCATCATTTCGGTCGATCGGATGGGGAATCATCTTCTTCTTGCCCGGGACGTAGTCCGCCGGGTTCATGCTATTGTCCACACCCGCATATTCCCGCACGCGGAACTGCAGCACCTTGGTCACGCAAGGATCGCCTTTATCCCAGATCCCGTCGCGCTGGCGAGTTTCATACTGACCAGACAACACCTCGGATAGGGGAATCTCCTTGTCCACCTTACGCCCATTCGAATGCTCCAGGAGGTTGACCAGGTAAAGGCGGTCACCGGGCTGCAGCCCCTGGCTGGCGAAGTCGACGATGATGTCGTAACGCTCGGCAATGGACTGCGTCGGGAGCACACCCTTGTGCTCGGCGGCATCACCGTCCCCGTCGAGGTCCATGGTCCCGTCAAAAGGAAGGGAATGTTCCATGATGTTGCCATCGTTCGCCACCACGTAGAAACCAACCCGGTCATAGGAGACGCCGGAACCAGCAGGACCGGACAACTCACCACCAGCCCCCTGAACCTCTTTAACCAGGGCGAATTTCATGTAGCGGGCCACCGCACCGTTGAGGAGGCGGAACCGATACGACCGGGCGCGCACTTCCATGTAGGGCATCCAGAGAAAGTTCACCGTCATCCGGTCACCGAGGAACCCATCGGTCTGGAATGGATTGAACCACAACTGCCCCTCGTCATCCCAAGCCTTGTCGGCAACTACCAGGTTGGCGTCGTAGTCACGGTTACCCCAGGGCAGGGCTGTTCCGCTGGGGAGACGGAGGTTGATGCCGTCATCATGGTCTTCCTTACCGCGATCCAATGCGCTGTAGTAGTTGAAGCAGGCTGCATTGCCCTTGTAGACGTTCTCAGAGGTGAAATCCAGCATGTGATCATGGAACCAGTGGCTGGATGCCGTTTCGCGCCAGTCACCACGGATCTTGATGTTCCCGTTCTCATCCGCACCGCGGTAGCCCGGGTTCAAGTCGTTCACATACAGCTGCTCGCCCGGAGCAGCAGGGAACGCTGCACGAGGATCGCTCGCGTCGGTGTTCACAGTGTCATAGCCCGCCAACGTCAGCGGCCAACGGTAATCCCAGTATTGCCCAGGGAAGTAGAATGCCCCGGCAAATCCATCGCTCTCTGCCGGATTGTGGCCGTTGTGCTCATGCGTGGAGATCGTGTGCAAACCGAACCCGCGGTTCGCCGCCGGATCAATCGGCAGCGCATTGTAATGCCGCATCAGGAGGGGCTGTCCGTGACGTCCCATCAGCAGCTTCGGCGGCAACGTGCCATCGAATGTCCAGATCGATTTGTGGTCCTGCACCGGCATGTTCGGGTGAAACCTGATCGCCAGGCCGGCAGTGGTGCCTTCCAGCACGGGGCCGTCCGCATCTGTCGAGAAAACGGTGTGGTAGAGACCACCGGGACCAAACTCACCAACCTCGTAGTTATGCATCTGGCGCTTGTCACGAATACCGCCGTTCGGACGGGATCCCGCCATCGCCGTCTTGAAATAGCGCTCCGGCAGGAACTCCTTCCAGCGCTGGTGGGACCAACCCGCACCGGCGGGACGCCCCTCAGCCGGAGGAGTAATGACATCACGACCCAGGAACTCCTCCACCACTGTTTCCCAAGGGTTGGTAGCCAAGGTGTTGGAAAACTCCATGGGCACGTATTGCAGACCAGGTTGGACGAGGAATTGGTCCAGCGCTGCAGGGTTGGGCGAACTCATCGCCACCGAGTCCGGGTCCTGGGTTGGGGCCGGCCCGGTCTCAGGCAGCGGAAATCCAATACCTTGCCCAATCGGGGTGTCTGAGCTCAGTTTTTCGGTGCCGAATTCCTCGAAGCGAAGCACCTGCTGTTCGAACGGACGCGCCCCGAACAACGGACTCACCCGCCCGCCGGAAGGAATCTTGCCACCACCGATGAATAGCTCCTCAGAACTCTCGTCCACCGTGGTCTGGGCCCGATGATTACCACCTTCCACCGCCCCGTGATACACGGCCGGCAAGTGCAGGAGCGGTTCGACCGCCTCGCTCAAGCCAATGATCGGACCCGTGTGCCGAGATTCATCATGCCCCGAAGGAGGACCCTCAAGGTCACCCGGAACGGTCGGCAGGAAGTTCCGCAAAAACTGTCCCTCCTCACCCACACCTGACGGAACGAGTTCGTCGTTGGGTGCCAGGGAAGGATCGTTTGAACCATGGAACACCATGTCGATCGCCCTCGGATACTCAATATGCTTCCGCGGAATCAGCAACTCAGCACAGTCGGCTCCAACCTGCACGGTCTCCTCCCGCTGCGCCGTCCAGCTCCAGGTGCTCCCGTCGCCGGAATACCGGAACAAGGTGAACCCCTGAATCAAGTAGTCGGCACCAGTTCCACGGAAGGAATAGCCGGTATCGGCGTTGCAATCCACGTCGAGATACAACGAGTAGTTGCTGTTGAACGTCAGCGGCCCACGGTTCTTGTAAAACACGAAGAAGTATTCGTCGTTCAAGGCCGTCTTGAAGGCGCTCAGGTCAATGACTCCTTCGGGAACGTCGCCCGCTGCCAGGCCACCGCCCACGCTGGCCGGGGCCAGCGGATTTCCGCCGACCACCACAGTGCCGGATCCGGTATCCACCAGCAGACCTGCGCCTAGGTTCACCTGGGTATCCCACCAGGCATCCCTATCCGTTGACATCGGCTCGATTCCGGCCTGGACGACAGCAGCGCCCACTCCAAGAACGCCAGCGGCCAGGCCGGCAAGCACCTTTCTCCAATGTTCTATTTGCTTCATATACAGTTTCACATGCTTCCCAGTTCAACTCACATTGACTACTCACTCACCAACTGACCCAACACGCATCAGGTCGAAATTTCTACCGTTCCACATCCCACTTCGTGGGCAGCTCAGCCACCTGTTCGGCTGGCTCACTAACGCAATTCGGACACTTCACTTTGCGCTCTGCCGAGGCATGCTGAACCCCGGTTTCGGACTTCACCTTGCCCTCCGACTCCTCCTGCAAATATTCCAGCACCGCCTCCGCATTGGCCTCCGTTAACTGAAGATTCGGCATCGGCAGATTGTTGTACTGCGCCAGCAGGGCCGTCGCGATGGGGTCGCGCTCCTGCAGCATCTGGTCCGGCTCACAAATCCACCGCACCAGCCACTCCTTGCTCCTGCGGGCTTGAATGAAGGTCAGATCCGGCCCCAGCGGATTCCCCAACCCACTCGCTCCCGCCTTGCTCCCCACGGAATGACACGACGCACAACGTGTCCGGAAAATGTATTCCCCCGCTGATAGCCGACGCAGCTCCGGAGCCTCGCTGTAGTCCCGCTCCTGCGGCACCCGATACTTGTAATTCGAAAGCCAGGATCCTATGTGCTCCGCCAGCACCTGAGGCGTGTCAAAAGGAGAGCGATGCATCCATCGGCCCGTCGCCTGGTTGCCAATCACCATGTTCACCTTGTGATCCTCCAAAGCCTGGCTGTCCGGATCCATCCCCAGCTTCGCCCGCAACTCGTTCACCTCCGCCTCGCTCCCGGTCAGGAACTCCCAGCCCGACCCCACTTCCCACTTCTTCGCATACCGGTTCAGCACCTCCACCGTGTCCACCTCCGGATCAATCGATATGCTGTAAAAATGAATGTCCTGCCCGACCCGCGGGCTGAGGAGGGCATAAACCTCCCTCAGCCGGCTGGTCTCCAAAGGGCAGGCGTCAGGGCAAGAGGTGTAGATGAAATTCACCACCACCGTCTTGCCCTCAATCAGATCCGTGAAGAACTTCCTCGTCTCGCCATGGTGATTCGTGAGTGTGACGTCGGGAAAGTAGTTGCGCCCCCAGAGTCCGTTGGCGCGCAGCTCTCCTGCGATGCCAAGCGAAACCGCCACCATTCCCATCCACAGTACTGTCCGAATCTTTCCCATGATTCCTTTGCTCAATTGATTACTCAAAAACGAGGTCGTCTCTCTCACGTAGCTCCTTACGCTGTTTACTGCGCTTTCGCACCGCGCAGGCCGCGGGAACCAAAGGCCAGCAAGCCCAATCCCATCGCCATCAAGGTCACGGTGCCGCCAGCATCCGGAACCGATGTCCCGGTGGTCTCAGACCCGGTCAGAGCCACCGGTGCAGCCGAACCAGGCAGGTTAAGCGTGCCCGACAACCAGTCATAGGTCAGGGTCTCGTCCGCGTAGATGCTGATCGCGGCCCCCACTCCACCGAAAAAGGTGTAGTTCACGCCTCCAACTTCGAAGGGATATTCAATGAAGGTGCCGTCGAACACGCCATCGTAGAAATCCAGTTCGTTCAGCGAATCGAGATTGACGGTGTCTTCAAAACTCACGCTCCCCAGGGTCATTCCAAACGTCAAATAGGGCGCATACTCAAGACCCGTGCCGGTCAAAGCCGTATCGTCATACGTGAAATACGCCGAAAAACTGTCCAGCTCAGTCACCCCGAAGGCATCAAAGTAACCATCAAAGTTATCCAGGTAATCAATAGTGCCAGTTAGGGTTTGCTTCCAGACTACCGCCTTAGCGGAAGTTACCGAAGCTACAGCGACCAACACACCGGCTAGGAGACTAAATGTCTTTTTCATATATTACTTCTTTCTAACTACTTAACTCACTCACATGTTATACCTACTCATTTCCAGTCAGTGTTTGTCTCCTGTGTCTGACAGCGAGACACCTTAGCTAACCGCGTGCCAAGTCCGAGAGAGCAGGCTAAGGTATGCATAAACTATTGCACACCAGCATCTTGAAGCTATTTGTAGATCTTCTCACACTTCGTATACGACATCTGTCTAGTTGTAAAATCCTCTGTACGCGTTCCGTACTATCGCATGTGTAACTAATTGCTGCCCAATGGCTTGCAATTGTGTAAAGATGACCGACGCGTTTACAAAACTGATAAAAACATAAGCATCTTGCTCATGGTTGTCAGGCTATGGACTCTATTTCATTGTACCAACGCGTTACGCAGTCTCTGCAGTCGATTTCGACTGTTTTTTGCTAGATCTCCACAGGAATCGCTGCAATTGCTGGCGCCATACTCCAGATTCGATTCTCGCAAGACCTCAAGGTATTTGAGCTAGCTTCACACTATATCCTGACAGTTAAGTCCATAGGTTGCGTAGTGACCGCGACAGTCGGATGCCCAATTTACTCGCAGCCCTTTTCGCAAACGCCCATGAGGCACCCTGTTGACCAAAGGAACGCACGATGCCACCCTCCCACCGTGCTCCCCAGAGTCCCATCCTGTGTTCCCGGCGTCCTGCAACGACTTATCGGCCTCTGCCTTCTTCCGGGCGCACTCCACCTTGCTGCTCAGGACACATCGGCCACCGACAAGCCGCATGAAAACTTCCTGCAAACCTATTGCCTGGAGTGCCACTCCGGTCCGAAAGCAAAAGCAGAAGTCTCTCTGGAAAACCACCTGACCCCCGATGCCTGGGAGCTAAATCCCTCCCTATCAACGCACATTGCCGACCAGACCTCCTCGGGAGCGATGCCCCCGGAGCAGGCACCCCAGCCCTCACCAGCCGAACGCATCGCCTTCCTGAACGTTCTACAGAACTCCCTCTCCAGAGTTGCCAGCCAATCGGCTGGCGACCCCGGGGAAGTCGTCTTGCGACGGCTAAACAACGCGGAATATACCTACACCTTGCGTGACCTGACCGGACTCGCCTCACTTCAGCCCGCAAATACCTTTCCTTCGGATTCCGCTTCTGGTGAAGGGTTCCTGAACCAGGGGCAGTCCCTGGTCATGTCCCCCTCACTGCTGGTCAAATACCTCGATTCCGCCAAGGAGCTCAGCCAACTGGTGGTCCTGCTTCCTGACGGAATAAGCTTTAACCCTTCGACATCCAGACGGGACCGCACAGAAGCACTCCTGGCTTCCATCCGTTCGTTCTACCAGCGGTATACGGTGCCGGGCGCGGACTCCTCCCTCAACCTCCAGGGAATCCGCTTCAACAACCAGGACGGAGGCGTGATCCCGCTCAAAAGCTACCTCCGGGCAACGTTCGAACTACGACAACGCTGGCCGGCCGCCTCCGCCCCGTCCCGGCCCTCGCGATCGGATTTCAACGCGACCGCCGCCCAGCATGGCCTTTCTCCAATTTATCTCACCCGGCTCTGGCACGCGCTGAACAACACCCATGCTTCCCCCCTGCTCGACCCCATCCGCGCACACTGGAGCAGTGCGGGAGCGGGCGACGAAGACGGGATCGCCGATGACATCATCTCCTGGCAGCAGGCGCTCTGGAGATTTACTACCGTCGGCCACATCGGAAAGCGGGATGGCCCGAAAGCCTGGCAGGAGCCAGTCAACCCGATTGTTCACACCCGGAACCTGAGTCTGCCCCTCTCCAATCCCAATAACGCCATCTCCACAGAAGTTCTTCTAGAAATAGGAAATGCAGGCGACACGAACACCGAGTCCTTCGTCCTGCTGGAAGATCTCCGTCTGGTTTTCCCCGGCCAGCCCGACCTCCTGCTCAAGGATCTTCCGAACCGGGTAGCCCTCGAACAAGCCGCCCGAAGCAAGCTCCTCTCCCAGTCCGAAACCTGCCTTCAACTCGCCGCCACGCTGTCCAACCCGCCGGACCAGTCGGAACTGAAGACGCTCTCCGCCCAACACAATCTGGATGCAACTCTCCTGGCCGCCTGGTTCGACCTGCTCGGACTCTCCCGCACCGTTGCTCCAATCACCAACCACCTCACGGGCAGAATCAGCGAAATAGCAGGGCATGACTTCGTCCAAGGCTGGAACGGAGGTGGCGACCTCAGTGTGATCGCCAACGCCTCCGATGAGCCCGTTCGCATACCGGGCAACATGCAGCCGCACAGTGTAGCCGTGCATCCTTCCCCCACCGACACGGTCGCGGTCAGCTGGCAGAGCCCGGTTGCAGCCCACGTGGCCATCACAGGCCAAATACAACACGCCCACCCGGAATGCGGCAATGGCACGGCCTGGACACTCCAACTACGAAGCGGCCGCCGCCTGCTAACCCTCGCCGTAGGAACCTCTCAAGGTAACACCCCCATCCCGATCCAAATCGAACGCCGTATCAAGGTCTACCCCGGCGACACCCTCTCCCTGGCCATTAATTCCCGTGATGGGAACCACGCCTGTGATCTCACCTCCGTCCAACTCATCATCCGCGATGACACCCACACCTGGGACCTCGCAGCCGAGGTATCCCCGCATATCCTGGCCGGAAACCCCCTACCCGACGCCTACGCGAATCCCGACGTCTGGCACTTCCACTCCACGCCCAACGCTGCAAGCCCAACCTTGGACCTGTTCGCCCCTGACTCACTGCTCTCACAATGGTTCGAGGAAGAAGCCCAGCGCCCCGAACTGGCCCGCCAACTCACTGCACTCCTCCAACCTGCAGGCTCAAACCAGACCGTTAACCCCGCCAACACCCAATTGGCCAACACGCTGCTATCCATCCACGGCCCCCTGCTCGCCCCCCTCCTGCAAGTGGCCACACCCTCCAATGCGCCAGCCAGCCCTATCGACCAGCCGAACCTGCTCCACGCCAGACTTACTCAAGGACCCGGCTCACAACCCGTCCCCGTCCCGTTCGAGACTCTCGCAGGACTTCATCCGAACGGGACCCCTATCCCCGCAACATCCCTTTGTATTCGCACACCCGCAATCCTCCACCTGACTCTCCCTTCGAGCTGGACTCAAAACGGTCAGCTCGTGGCAACCGCACGAATAGAGTCCACATCCACACCAAATGGCATCGCCCAGATCCGGCTGCTTAATGCCCCCGACTATGCTGCGCTCCCCCCACAGAAACGCCTCGATCACTCCCTCCAGCCCAACACGCCGGTACTAACGGCTGAAGCCAGCCGGACGCACCTGCAAATCACAAAGGCCCTCGAGGAGTTTCGCAATCTCTTCCCCGCTGCACTCTGCTACTCCAAAATCGTCCCCGTCGATGAGGTGGTCACTTTGACTCTTTTCTACCGCGAGGACGACTATCTGCAACGGCTCATGCTCACCCCGGAAGAATGCGCCGAGCTGGACCGCCTGTGGAGTCACCTCCACTACGTCAGCCAGGATGCCTTGAAACAGGTGGACGCCTTCGAACAGCTCTGGCAATACGCCACCCAGGATGCCGACCCCTCCGCCTTCGAACCCCTGCGAGCGCCAACCTACCAGAAGGCCGAAGCCTTCCGCCATTGGCTCCTGGAAACAGAGCCTGTCCATCTCCACGCCCTCGTGGAATTTGCCTCCCGCGCCTACCGCCGTCCACTGACCCCAAACGAGCAGAGCGACATCCCCGCATTCTACCAGGCTCAACGTGCGATGGGAGCCAACCACGAAGACGCCATCCGCTCCGGTCTCACCCGCATCCTCGTCTCTCCCGATTTCCTCTACCGAATCGAGTCCCCTCCCTCCGGCCCCAACCCAACCCGGGTAAACGCATGGGAACTAGCCACCCGCCTCAGCTATTTCCTCCATGCCTCCACTCCGGATCCGGCCCTGCGCCAATCCGCTGACTCCGGCCGCCTCAATACCACGGATGAACTCCTGTCCCAAACCCGCCGGCTCATGACCCATTCGCACGTCCGCCGACTCAGCACCGAATTCGCCAGCGCCTGGCTCCACCTCTATGACTTCTCCTCCCTCGATGAAAAAAGCCCGCGACACTTCCCCGAATTCCCCGATCTGAAAATCAGCATGCTCGGCGAAACGGAACAGTTCTTCACCGCACTCTTCCGCCAGAACCGCCCTATCCTCGACCTGATCAACGCCGACTACACTTACCTGAATGAACCCCTCGCCCGGTTCTATGAAATCCCCGAAACTCTCTGGAACGAAAGTCAGGAAACAGAGGATGGATGGCGACTCGTCCGCGACCTCCAGACTAACTCTCGTGGCGGTATCCTGGCTCACGCTTCCATCCTGTCCCGCCAATCGGGCGCCTCGCGCACCTCCCCCATCCTTCGAGGCAACTGGATCGCTGAAGTCCTCCTCGGCGATAAACTCCCGCCCCCACCAAAAAATGTCCCGCAACTGCCACAAGATGAAGCCACCGAAACCCTCACCGTTCGTCAACTCACAGAAAAACACAGCACCGATCCCAGTTGCTACGGTTGTCACCGCCTCATCGATCCCTATGGCTATACTCTGGAGTCGTTCGACGCCATCGGCCGCCACCGAAGCCATGACCTCGCCGGTCGACCCATCGTCGACTCGGCCAAGGTCGTCGATGGCTCCGACGTCCACGGCTTCGACGGCCTGCGTGAATACCTGCTCCAAACCAAACGCGACGTCATCCTCCGTCAGTTTTGCAGAAAGCTGCTCGGCTACGCCCTCGGCCGCAGGGTTCTGCTCTCCGACTCGCCGCTCCTCGACGAAATGGTCAACAACCTGAAGGAAAACGAATACCGCGTCGGAACCGCGATAGAAACGATCGTCCTAAGCCGCCAATTCCGCGAAATCCGGGGCGTCGACCGCACGTCCCTAACCGAAAAGCACCAGCCCCCAAACCCGATTGCCCTAAACCCTGTCGTTCCTCAATCAACCCAACCCACCCCCTGATCACCATGCAACACCACTTCTCCCGCAGAAACTTCCTCCGCGGCCTCGGCGTCTCCATGGCGCTGCCCTGGCTCGAATCCACCCATGTCTGGGGCGATGACCTCACCGCACCCGACGCCCATGCCAGTGAAGCCCCCACCCGCCTCGCCGTGCTCTTCTCCGGCAACGGATTCCACTCCCGCGAATGGTGGGCCAAAGGTGAGGGCAAGAAGATGGAACTCGGCCAGGTCCTGGCCCCGCTCACCCCATTCCGCGACAAGCTCGTCTTCATCAACGGCCTCTACAACGCCGAGGCACTCAAGGGCAACATCCACAGCTCCCAAACCGGCAACCTTCTCTCCGGAGCACCACTCGCCTCCGGCGGTGAAATACGCTCTGGCACCAGCATCGACCAACTCCTCGCCAAACACTACGGACACTCCACCAAAGTCCCCAGCCTCGTCGTCGGTTGCGAAAAATCCAACCCATCGGTCCATAAGAATTACTCGATGCTCTACAGCTCGCACATCTCCTGGACCTCACCGACAACCCCCACCCCGCTGGAAATCTATCCTGCACTCGCCTTCGACCGACTCTTTCGTGACCAAACCTCCGCCACAGATCGCAGTGTCCTCGACGCTGTTCTCCACGACGCGGGCCGCCTCCGCCAACAAATCAGCTCCCGCGACCAGCAAAAACTCGACGAATACCTCGACTCAGTCCGCGATGTAGAAGCCAGGATCGAACAAAGCGGGAAAAAGGGCGAACTCCAGGGCTGGCGCCCCTCGCTCACCGAACCCAATATACAGCGCCCGGCCGACGGCATCCCCCAGGACATCTCCGAGCACATGCGACTCATGTGCGATATCCTCGTGCTCGGATTCCAAACCGATACCACCCGTATCACCACGCTGAAACTCAACAATGATCACAGCTCACTCCGATTCCCCCACCTCGGCGTCGATTACATGATCCACCACTTGCTCTCCCACAGCGACACCGCCGACTGGCTCAAGGTGAACCAGTTCTTCCTCGAACAAGTCGCTTACATCGCCGGAAAGCTCGACGCCATCCAGGAAGGCGAACGCACCCTGCTCGATAACACCATGCTCTTGTTCTGCTCCTCCATGCTGACTGGCAGTCACGACGCGACCCGACTGCCCGTCCTGCTCCTCGGAGGTGGAGGCGGCCGGATCCAGGGCGGCCGTGTTCTCGACTACCAGGACAAGCCGGAGCGGCAAATGTGCCGGCTCTTCCTCTCCATGATGGACAAGATGGATCTCCATCTCCCCTCGTTCGGTGATGCAACGCAACCTCTGGACGAGGTCTAACATGTCATCCACCGGCTGAAACAAAACCCTGCTCCCTTTCAACCCGACCCGAAACATCCCCAGTCTCCCGGGGTCTGTTAGGCTGTATGGCAACGGTCCGGATCATCCTCAGCTCATTTCACCGCAGGCTCCTCACGGCCACGATCTGCTGCATTCCCCTCCTGCAGACACTGGGTGCAGATCTGTACCCACACATCGCCAACAGCGCCTCGCAGTCGCGACCTGACGAACGGACTGCCGCAGGTCACCCGCTCTTCCTCAGCCCACAGTTCCAGCCTATCCTCTCCACCAGGGAATTCGTCCTCGTAGCCAATACCCCGTCGGACACCGTCGATGTTCTCGACAAGGCATCCCTCCATATCCTGAAAAGCATCCCTGTCGGGATAGAACCCGTATCCCTCGCCCTCCGACCGGACCAGCTTGAACTCTGGGTAGCCAACCATGTCTCAGACTCGGTCAGCGTGATTAGCCTGGCCCCGGAATCACCGCTCTTTCTCCAAGTCATCGATACCATTCAGGACCTCGACCCCATACGGCACTCCACCCGGTTCGATGAACCCGTCGGGATCGCTTTCGCCTCCAACTCCAAAGCCTACGTCGCTCTCTCTTCCAACAACCGCATCGCCGTCGTGAATGTCACCACGCGGCAAGTCACCCACCACCTCACCATCCCCGCCCAGGATCCAAGGGCCATCGTGGTCCGGAATGAGAAACTCTTCGTCATCCCCTTTGAGTCCGGCAACCAAACACAACTTTCTGGCGGATCACACATTGACGGTGACCTGGTCACGTTCAATGCATGGGAGCACTCAATCAAACACAACAACGTCCTCTCGCTGGGCCACACGGTGGATATCGTCAAGCACCCCCGGGTCCCGGACCGTGATCTCTTCATCTTTGACACCAAAACCGACCAGCTACTCCAAACGGTATCCTCCATCGGAACACTGCTCTATGGGATCACAATCGACAGCCTTGGCGGGGTCTATATTGCCCAGACTGATGCCAGAAACGACGCCAACGGCCGGGCGGGAACCCTTCAACACGGCCTCGCTGAACTCCAAAACCGTCCTTTCCTGAATCGAGTCACCAAAATCACACCCTCGGACCCGGCTATCATCGAACACTTCGAGCTGGAACCTCTTCCCCCCGAAAACCCGGACAACAACTCCAGCCTCGCCACGCCATTCGCTCTTGCTATCACGGACGACAACTCGGTTCTCGTCGGAACCGCATCGGGATCGGATAAGCTGTTCACCATCGACAGCGCCACCGGACGGATTCTCGGAAAGACCCCAGTTGGCGCTACTCCACAGGGGCTCGCACTGGAATGCACTAGTGACGGTGAACCATACCGGGCATGGGTCCTCAACGCTGTGGATAATTCGGTTTCCGTGGTCGACCTGACTCATCCGGATCAACCTGCTGCCCGCCATTCGATTGCCTTGCCGGATCCAACGCCACCTGAAATCCGCAAGGGCCGGCATGCCTTTGAAACTGCTCTCGCATCCACAACCGGCACGTTCTCGTGCGCAAGTTGCCACCCCAACGGCCATACAGACCAACTCCTCTGGGTCCTCGCAACGCCGGTCGTATCCGGAGGAACGCAGATCATGCCTCGCTCCACCATGCCTGTCAGAGGATTGCGGGATACTGAACCCTTTCACTGGGACGGAATCCCCGGCGACCCATACGGTGGAATCAACTCAGCCAACGTTCACCGTGCTGTCCCCCCAAACGTCGTCGCAGACCAACCTGAAAGCAGCATCCGCCATCTTCTGGATGGAGCGCTTTCCACCACAATGAAGCACGTCGAGGATACCGCCACCAACGCGTCCGGCCAACCCGGCCGCCTCAATGAAGAGCAGCGTCAAGCCATGGCGGCATTCCTCCTCTCCATCCCGTTCCCGCCAGCCCCGGAACGCTCCTATCACAACCAGCTTTCCAAGGAGGCCATCAGGGGCTTTTCGCTTTTTCATATTGAGGGTGATCTCGATCCCTCCAAGCAAAGGCCCAATGTCTGCGGGGATTGTCATCGGATGCCGTATTGGGTTAGCACCGACACCCCCGGCACCGGCATGGATGCCCCCACCTGGCGAGGTGCTTACGACCGATGGCTTATACTCCCCCAGGGCCGACTCAACATCATCGATTTCGATTTCTATCGAAGGGTCGCCGAGGCAGGAGCCGATGAGCAGTCCATCTGGCGCTTCTCCTGGGGCGGTCGTCCACGCTTCGATCCCGTTTGGAATATGGTGGTTGAGGGTAGCACTGGTTTTTCCGGTGCGTTCGCCCGCCAGCTCACCTTGAACTCCGAGACAGCCAAACAACCGCTTCATCTCGACCTGTTTCAAGCACTGCAAAACGCCGCTCTCGATGAAACCATCCTCCTCCGGGGCGAAGGTCTCCTGCAGGACGCGCAGTCCAACCGGTGCCTCGAACTCCAATTCGACGCATCCAAGGGACGATTCATCGCCACTCACAACCGGGGAACCACCAGCTTCACCCCCGATGAGTTGGTGAGTCTGTCAGCAAAGGGAGACCTCACCGCAACCTTCACTGCAAGGTCACTCCCTGAGTCCGGCCCACCTCACCCCCAACCCGCCATCTGGACATTGGGCCCCATCCAGCAACAAACCGGCCGACAACAATTCCCAACGCTATCCCCCGGGCGCAGCCAGATGACCGTCAGTGCCCGCCACGTCCAACCGGGTGCCGTGGTTCTGGTCAACGGAAAGCGCGTTGAGTCGGATATCGTCATCCGAGACTCACGCCTGACTATCGCCCTGGCAGAATTACCGCCGCCGGGGCTCCACTTTCTCCAAGTCCAGAACCCGAGGGGGTTGTGCAGCAACGACTTCATCTTCCATGTCCGACAGGACACTCCTCCCCCAACGGCATCACCACCCCATCACCTCATGGGGACTCTTGCCGAACACTCATGGGCAGACATCGAAGGCACATGGATCTCCCCACAAACAGAACGACAACGTCTCACTATCTCATTCAGGTGGATTCTCAAAGACCATGGCCTGGAGTTCACCATCCAGGATGGCGAGAAAACCACGACCTCCCTTGTCACCCTGAACCCATCGCAACACCAAATCTTCCAGTCAGGCGCCGACAGCGATGGCAACTCCATACAAGCCCGTTGGGAATTCACTGAAGCCAACGAGATCCTCATGCATCGCACCTACATCTCCGCCTCAGGCAGTGAGAAACCTCTCAGGCTCTCCTACGCGCACCCTGACCCGAACACCATCCGAATCACCCTGCACCTGCCGGAACCGGTCACTTTCCGGGTAATTCGAGCTCAGGAACCCAACGAGGGACCCTCCGGCGCGAGGCCGGAACCAAGCATCCACAACCGGACTGAAATCTAAGAACGCGGGTGCAACCCGCAAGCCGGAGTGACTCCGGGCCCTTTGAACTCCGCCCACCCGAACGACAAAGGCTCCCTCCCGCCTCGGATCGCGATCCAAAGCCGGAGGGAGCCTGATTCATCTTCCTCCTAACGCATGCGCGTTATGGCAGGGCAGCCTCAGAAACCGTCACCCGGAAGAATTTCACCCCGCTTAAACCAGCGACATTCTCCCAGACAACCAGCTCTGTCCCGTCACCTTGATCCTCCCGGGAGATTTCCACCCAGTCCGTCTGGGCTGTGGTAATCCACGGCCCCATCGGATCATCAGCCGTGTCGACTCCCCAGACCAGATCGGCAGCGTCGATCGCACGACGGAAGGTAATCCGCAGACGATCACCACTGCGCACGCTCTTCGGGTGATTGTCCGAATGGACTTCCCCGACTGTGGGAGAGGTGCCGAAGGCGTATTCCAGAATGTTCGGAACACCATCCCCGTCATAGTCATCCCCCATCTGGCTGTTGGGTTCGCCCGGGCTAAAATGCTGGCTGGACCAGTTGCCGTAATCCGCTCCCGGAGGTTTAGCCGCCTGCAACTCGAGCACGTCACTGGCCTGGACACCATAGAAGCCCAGCGTCTGCTGGTTGTCAGCCAGTTCTACACCCGCAAGCCAAAGTGACTGCTCCCCAGCGGGGATACCCACCTCCGACGCCAGGCGGCTCTTGAGGCTCGCCACGGTATCTTCCGCCATCACGTCTATGATCAGCGTGCCCTGGTCCGGCAGCTGAATCGTGATATCAAAGACAACACCGGACGATGGTGTAATAATCACGTTGACCATGGAGCTCATGGTCTCCCCCGAATCGTCCATGACACGGACCTGATAACTCCCCTCGTGGACCGATTTAACTGCAGCTCCAACGGAGTAGCTCGGACCAGTCGCGCCCGGCAGCGCAATCCCGTCCTTGATCCACTGGTAACGCAACGTCCCGGCTCCAGTCGCCTGCACGCTCAAGGCAAACGGGGATCCCTCAACAGTGTTCACACCCTGAGGTTGCTGCCCAATGGTCGGCCCACCCGCTGGCACCGTGTTCACGGTGACCACGGCTGGATCGCTGAGAACGGTGCCATTCGGGTCCGTAGCCCGCACTCGATAGGTGCCCTCGTGTTGGGATTTCACCGCGGAAGGGACGTTGAAGTTCGGACCAGTGGCGCCCGGCAGGTCTACTCCGTCCTTCGTCCATTGATAGATCAGCGCTCCGGTGCCTACCGCAGCCACAGATAGCGAGAAACCCTGGCCCTGTTGAACCGTGGTGGATTGAGGTTGCTGGGTGATCGTCGGACCGTTGGCAACACTACCCCCCACCGTCACGACCGCCATCTGGCTCTGCAGGGTAGAAACATCATCCATGACCCGAACCTGATAATTTCCCTCATGCTGTGCCTTCACCGCCGATGCCACGCTGTAAATCGACCCGTTCGCGCCGGGGATATCCGCCCCATTGAACATCCACTGGTAGCGAATCGTTCCTACACCGCCACTCGCCTGCACACTCAGGCTGAAGGGCTGCCCCTCCTGGACATTCATCCCCTGGGGTTGTTGGGAAATCTGCAAACCGCCTCCACCTCCACCCCCTCCGCCGTTCACGGTTACAAAAGCAGAGTTGCTGGTGACCTCGCCCAGGTCATCCGTAACACGGACCCGATGCGGCCCTTGATTCTGCGCTCGATCCGCCGAGGCAACGGTGTAGGTGGCTCCCGTGGCTCCGGGAATGTCCACATTGTTCAACATCCACTGATACTGAAGCTCGCCCGTTCCCACGGCCTCCACCGACAAGGTGAAGGATTCACCGGCGTTCACGGTCGCCCCCGAGGGCTGCCGCGTGATCTCCAACGGAACACTCACGCTGAGCACAAACTCCGGACTGGTCACGCTGCCCGCCACGTTGCTGATGATCGCCTGGTAAGTGCCGGACGCCGAAGCTGAAACGAACCCGAGGTTCAGACTCGCCTCAACCTGGTCAGCAATCAGTTCGCCGTCCTTGAACCACTCAATCACCGGGTTTCCATAGGAATTGCTGAAATCCAACGAGAAGGAAACGCCATCGCCCTGCATCACATCGCGGGTCTCTCCCGCCCCCACGTAAACCGGAGGGATCGCATACACGAAGCTATACGCGACCCGAGTCTCATCCCAAAGCTCGGCCCGGTTCTGGAAACGAACACTCAGGGTATACCGCCCATAAGCACCTTCAACGATCGGCGGTAGATCCAGAATATGATCACCCCCCTGTAAACCACCTCCATCCAACGTACTCCCATCGTCCAAGGTCCAGTCCCAGAGCATCTGGCTGATCCCGGAAATCGAATCGGCTGCGCCCGACACCTGAACAGTCGGGGTAAACACACTGTCCACCACCGCATCGTTGGCCACACCCCCGCCTGTCTCCACCACGCTCAACCCCGATGTGTCGGGGGGCGTGGTGTCATACCCAATCTCCGTATCCCACGAACCCGACATCAGGGAATTCGTCGCGCCACTCAAATCCGTGGCAACAAGTTGGAGCCGGTAATGGCCCTCCTGCGGAAGGGTGATATCCACCAAACCGTTCTCCACCCAGGAGGCCCCCGGATCAGCCAAGAGCTCGCCAGCCGTCCAATCACCAAAAAGGCCCGTCCCCTCCTCCTTCAGCTGATAGAACACCTGCAAACCAGAGAAACCCTCGTAGCTCGAGGCATTGTAAACCAAGGACCGTATCCCATCCTGCCGGAACACTTCATAATCAAACAACGGGTTGAAATACGCCACGGGAGGAACCGCAGGATGCGGGTTGCCTGACATCACGGAACCAACTCTCAAGATCCCCCAGTAAGTCAACGACGGCACGGTCACGGTCAGACGACCGTCTCCCCCCTCCACATAAACCAACTCCGTCGGATCCGATTCGCTGTCCGCCACATAACTGACAACCATGGTCTCTCCAGTGTAGGCCGCAGGCGGATCCAAGGTGACAACCAGGTCCTGATGCAGCGTCACCCCCGTGCCAACAGAGTTAAACGTGTAGTTCAATAGATGATGCACCTCTGAACCATCCGCCCCATCCAAATGACTGACAGCCCTCACCCCACTCGCGCCCGTGATCTCCACTCTGGCCAACCCCGTCGGCAGTTGCGCACTCACTAAACTCCTCGCAGCAGCATGACGGTTCTCAGCATCCACATCCGCTTCAGGTTGATCCACGTAATACTGCGAACCCAAGGCATCCAAACTCACCACGGAAACGGTCCCGCTCCCCACGCTTACGTCACCCACGGCACTAAACAGATCACCCCAGCTCAACCCACCATAACTCCGCACCGACGACTGGTCGTCACCCAACGCGTCATACCGCAGGTTATCCACACCCCAACAAACCAGATGGCCTCCCCCATTCGCGTAATCCAGTAACTGGGTGAACTGGTTGTCCGTTACCTGGGACGCCTCGGAAACCACCACGACCGGATAACCGGCTAGATCCGTCGCAGTGAAGGCATCCGCCAAACCTAGCCCGTCCCCGCCAAATGCCACGTCATATCCCAAACCCAAGTCCTTCAACAAATAGGCCGCCCCCAAATACCAATAGTGGCTGCCTCCATCCATCGGTAATGTCCCCAACTGCCCCGGGCGCGTGTGCAACGCGGTCGCCAACGGATAAAATACCGCCAACTCGCTCTCTAATGCCCCCGTCAGCTGCGACTCAAAGCGCCGGGCCATCCGCGCAATGCCCGATGTTGCTGGATAATCATCCTGAAAGGTCCCCACCCCCTGGTTCACCACCGACTCAGCCAGGAACACGGACCGCACCGCCGCCGAGGTCTGCGGCGGCTCGTTCCAGCTCTCAAACCGGTTCCCGTAGGTCTTAAGATTCGCCCGGAATACCGGCTCCAAGGAATATCCCTTGTGGTAATCCCAGCTCTGCCCCGAAAAATGGGTCTCCCCCAAGTCCCATGCCGCATACTCGCTCAAAAACCATCGGTCGGCCGGCCGCTGGATAAAACCATAACGGTTAAAGGCAAATCCAACCTCCCGTCCAGATAACGCCGCGTATTCATTCACCTGCGTCACCAATGCCCCCAGAATCGTACGTTCATTGGCCCGCAAGAAGGCCTGCCACAACCGCCATGGCTTACTCTGCGCCAGAACTACCCCCCCAAGGAGTGTCGTCTCATCCCCATGATTCGCCTCGGTCACCCCTTGCCCCCGCAGCCAATCACCGAAATCAAAGCTCGCGATGTCATAAGTCGCGTCAAACATCCCCTGCAACGCCGTCAGGTCGTATCGTCCATTCAACCACTCACGAAAAGCCTGCATCGTCAGCGCATCAAACGGCCCTGCAGACCCGAGCGCTACCCATGCCGTGTCATAATGAATGTAGTCCACCCCGGCATCCACATACGCCTTGGCCACCGCAAGCAACGCAGCCTGCGTCTCCGTCGCAAAAATGCTCACCCCCGAATCATTCAAATCCAGATCCACCGAGTGAGACGCAACTGACAACGTCCCCTCAACATACCCCGATTCGTTCAAGGAAAACGGCGATAACGTCGCATAGGCTGAATAGGCCTGGCCGCGCTCCTGAATCCACTCGACCTGCGGCGCCAACTCCACCGCGCTCATGCTCTCACTCAACTCCCCGGCGGCATCCACCCGGAGCGTCGGATACACCCCCGCAGCCGTCGCTGCGTCACCTCGCCTAAATTGCTGAGCCGCAGATTCAAACCCGCGCAACAGCAGACCGTCCGGTTTGTTAACCGCCGCCTGTCCCGCGATGGACAGCGCAGCAAGCACTCCAAGAAGTAGACTCTTCCTCGTTACCATTGTGTAGTGTGTTGATTACCAGTGTGTTACTCAATGCGCCGCTACGACGCTTCCTAAGGCCATCGGCAACCGCGCCGATGAACTTGAGCCGCCAAAGCAGGACGCGCGCCCGGAAAGCACCCTACACACAGATTCTCAAGCACTTACGATCACTATCGTATCCACGCTTTCTCACAGACAAACTCATCCAGGAGTTGCCCGTCCCGGACAATCCCTCTTGCGAGTTTTTGGAAAAAGGACTGATCTTGCAGTTGATCATGAAGACGGCCCCCTACCGGACCATACGTTACGCGTGGGTCACTCCCCTGCTGCTGTGCCACAACCTGAACGTCCACGCTCAAAGAATCACCGCCGCGCTCGAACACCCCCCCCGCGCAATCACGCTGCAGTGCCCCGCCCAGCCGGGCCTCTCCTACTCTGTCCAAAATGCCGACACCCCAGCAGGCCCCTGGACTCCCTCCGCCACTCTCCAAGCTGATAATCAAACGCTCCAGTGGAGCAGCACCATCTTAACCACCGAGCGCCAGCGCTACTTTCGGATCATTGCCCAAACACCCGCAAACGAAACCTCAACCCTGCTGGCCAGCGCTCAGCTTCCCAACCTGATAGGCACCACCGCACTGGACAGCGCCAATATCGCCGCGCAAGCCGCCTTTCTGGCCAGCATCCTCGGAGCTGGCGGATCCCAGTTACTAACCACCGGCACCCTTCAGGAAACCTCCACGGGCTGGACCTATGCCACCAGCCCCAGCGATCGCCTCCATGTGCAGTTCCAGTCCGGAACGAATATGACCTACCGCATCTCCACCATGACCGGCAACTTTAACTCAGATGCAACGGCTTACCTGGAATCACCCCACGAGTTCCACTACCAGTTCACCCAGCCCGGCCTGGCCGACATCGCCTTCACCAACCGACTCACCGCAGTCAATTGCCAGTTCCTCATCTCAGCCCAAGGGACCCTCACAGCAGAGCACGTAGACTACACCTTGAACGTCACACAACATGGCACCTACTGCGTGGACAACAGCAACGGATACGAATTGCTCAACGACGTGACTACCACCGGCTCCGCGGAGGCCGCCAACTACTCCATCACCCTCAATCATCGATGGCGACATAACCTCATCGGAGGCGGAGGCGGAAACGCCTCCTCAGTCGAGGAATGGAACAACAATCAACTCACCCTCGGCCCCAACAGCTATTCCTGGCAAAACGTGAAAATACAGAAATCGTTCCTGAATGGAAAACCCTCCAGCCTCGACACGTATTGGCTCGCCACTGGCCTCGTGCTCCGCAACGGAGACACGTTCGGAACCTATCGGCTCGACCCCGCGCCTCTCGAAGGGAGGATCAAGATCGTTCTTCAAATCCCCGGAGAATCCCTGGTGCTCGAATCGTGGAATGTCCTCTAACACGTCAACCCGCGAAGAAAGACCTTCCCTGTTACCCGCCTTTGGAGACCTTCTCCTGTCGCAATTCCCGCTCGCGAAGCCATACAAATAACACCGGAGTCACCACCAGAATGTGTAGGAAGCTGCTGAACATGCCCCCAATCACCGGTGCCGCCAACGGACGCATGATCTCCGAGCCTGTGCTCGTGCTCCACATGATCGGCAATAAACTCGCCACTGTCGTGGTAACGGTCATCATCTTTGGTCGCAACCGCAACCTCGCCCCGTCTTGAACCGCCTGCAGTAAATCAGAATAGCCGAACTTCGCGCCCAACTCCTCCCGACGCTTCTTCACCGACTCCTCCAGATAAACCACCATCACGATTCCCGTCTCAATGGCCACACCAAACAGCGCAATATAACCCACCCAGACAGCCACACTAAACGGATAGCCCAACAGGAATTGCAGCAGCACACCGCCCGTCAACGCAAACGGCACCGCCAGTATCACGTGAGCCGCTTCCTTGAACGACCGATACACCATGTAGAGCAGCACAAAGATGATCCCCAGCACGGTCGGCACGATAATGCTCAGCTTCTTCTGCGCCCGAAGCTGGCTCTCATACTGCCCGCTCCACTCCAGGGTCATGCCCGGATCGAGCGTAATCTCGCGGGCTATCATCTCCTTGGCCTCCTGCACAAATCCGCCCAAATCCCGCCCCTGCACGTTCGCCTGAACATACGTCCGCAACCGACCATTCTCACTCGCAATCTCACTGGGCCCCACCACCCGCTCAATACTCGCCACCTGCCCCAGCGGAATCACCTTGCCCGACGGGGAAAACACCAGCGCATCACGCAAACGATTCAGGTCGTCCCGTTCATCCCGCTCATACCGCACTTGAATGGGAAATCGCTCACGCCCCTCAATGGTCGTCGTCACATTCCGACCACCCAGTCCCGCTTCCACCACGTCCATCACGTCCCGCGCCCGCAACCCATACCTCGCCATCGCAGCCCGATCTACATGAACCTCCAGATACGGTTTGCCCGTGGACCTCGAACTCGCAACCCCGGAGGCACCACGAACACTCTTCAGCACTCGCTCAATCTCAAATGCCTTGGACTGGATAGCATCCAAGTCAGCCCCCAACACCTTGACCCCAACCTGGGCACGAATCCCTGTGCTCAACATCAAGAGCCGACCTTCAATCGGATGAAGAAAACCCGGCACCACACCCGGAACCTCACTCAACTTCGCGTTCAGTTCCTCAATCAGCTTCTCCTTGGTCATCCCGGGGCGCCACTCCGACTCCGGACGCAGTTCAATCGTCGTCTCAATCATCTCCACCGGCGCCGGATCCGTCGCCGTATCCGATCGCCCCAGCTTACCCGCAGAAGAGAGCACCTCAGGCACCTCGGACATCACCCGATCCTGCCACGCAATAATCCGCTTTATCTCCGTAAGCGAAGTGCTGGGCAACAGCACCGGCATAAACAACAAACTGCCCTCATTCAACGTAGGCATGAATTCGCTCCCCATCCCCTCAGTCACCCTCGCGGCAACAACCATGCCCTTCGCACGAAGCCAGGCCGATACCGGACGGGGCAATCCCGTCACCAAAACCAACGCCACCGCCAGCAAAACTCCGGCAAAGGAAATGACCATCGCCCTCCGCCGCAACGCCCAGCGCAAAACCGGATCATACAACCCCAGAATCCGCCGCATCAGCCAGTTGTCCTCCTCTCGCCTAAAGGGACCGCGCACCAAAAACGAACACAACACCGGAACCAGAATGACCGCCAGCAACGTCGAGCCGATCATCGCAAACGTCTTGGTGAATGCCAGCGGCTGAAACAACTTCCCTTCCTCTCCTTCCAGGGAAAACACCGGCACAAACGCCAGGATAATGATCAACATCGCGAAAAAGATCGGCCGCCCCACCTGCCTCGCCGCTTCCAAGGTCAACGACCACACCTCTTCACGCGTCAATGAGCCACCTCCACGCCCCGCCTCCGCCCGCTCACAATGACGAATCACGTTCTCCGCCATCACGATGCTCGCGTCCACCAACACCCCAATCGCAATCGCAATGCCGCTCAGCGACATAATGTTTGAGGTAATCCCAAACTCCTTCATCAGGATGAAGGAGATGAGAATCGACAACGGCAACGGCAATGTGACGATCAGCACGCTGCGGAAGTGCCAGAGGAACAGAATGTGCACCAAGGCCACCAGCAGGATCTCCTCGCTCAATGCCCGCTTCAGGGTCGCAATCGATCGCCCAATCAACGTGCTCCGATCATAGAACGGCCGAATGCTCACCCCCGGCGGAAGACTGGCCGAAATCTGCGCAGTCTTCTGCTTCACCCCCTCAATCACTGCCAAGGCGTTCTCCCCCGAACGCATCACCACCACACCCCCTACAACCTCCCGCCCATCCACGTCCAGGGCACCCCGACGAAAATCACCTCCCAGCTGAACTGTCGCCACATCCTTCAAATACACCGGCACCCCATCAGCCTCCCGCAACACAACACCCTCCAAGTCAGCCGCCGATTCCACCAGTCCAACCCCACGAACCACAAACTCCATCCCGCTCTCCTCAATCACCTTGCCGCCCACGTTGAGATTGCTCTGCCTGACCGCGTCCATCACCTGCTGCAAGGTCACGCCTCGCGCCCTCATGCTAAACGGAGACACCTCAATCTGATATTGCCGCACAAAACCACCCACACTCCCAACCTCCGCCACCCCGGAAACTGCGTTCAACTGATACCGCACGAACCAGTCCTGCAAGGAACGTAACTCTGACAGGTCGTAACCCCGCTCCGGAGCAGCCGCCGGATCAACATGGAGATAATATTGATACACCCACCCAAGCCCCGTTGCATCCGGCCCCAAACGCGGCAAAACCCCCGCAGGCATCAATTCCCCCAGGAAATTCAACCGCTCCAACACCCTCGACCTCGCAAAATAATTGTCGATCTCATCCTCAAAGATCACTGTCACAAAGCTGAATCCAAACATGGAGGAGGCACGGACGGTCTTCACCCCCGCCAACCCCTGCAGGTTCACGGTCAAAGGATACGTGACCTGATCCTCCACCTCTTGCGGACTCCTCCCCGGCCAGTCCGCAAACACAATCACCTGGTTCTCACTCAGGTCGGGAATCGCATCCACCGGGGTCTGGTAGACCGCACGGATCCCCCACCCCAAGAGAAACAAAGTGCCGCACAGAACCAAAAAGCGGTTCTTTAAGGACCATTCAATAAGACGGTAAATCATGGCTGCTTTTCCCTGATCAATCCACGCATCCGCCTCAGGGCAAGACCTCTGATCCGCACTCCAACATCGAGGCACCATGATAAGGGTTGCGCAAAGGCCCATCGACCTGAACCCATAACCCCGGAGCCTGCGTCATCGGACAATGATACACCTTCCAATCACCCAGCTCAGGATTCCCCGCACGCATCCGCTTCACCACCTCCACCAATTGCGTGCTCATCAACAAGAACCGCCGCCTCGCCACCTCCAGATCTACCGATTCAATAATGTTCGCATGCACCGACATCCTGCGTAACAGCTCATAGAGCTCATGCTCCGTCCCTAGCCCGCGGAGGACTTCAGGCAACGCCGATGCCACCTCCGCATGCACCTGGTTAAAGCCGGCAAGGTCATCAGCCGCAAGCGCAGTACTCATCCCGGCAGCCAACTCAACAAAGCTCTTCAATAAACCAAGCTCATCCCCCGTAACCACCACCGGCGATCGCCGGCCACGCACATTCCCGGATTTCACCACCGCAGCCGGCTTCGCCGCCATCTGCATCGGCTGGCTCACACCCGACTGCGAACCCTGATGGTCAGTGAGGTTCTCCTTTCTCGTGCTGGATTAGATCTCCGCTGCACGCTGCCAAAAGGCCTTGCTCACGGTGTGTCGCCCGCTCCGAATGTTGCGACCCGCATCCTGAGGAAGCTCCGGAAGTGACTGCTCCACCGCATTCGCACTCTCAGTCGCCCCCCTATCCCCGTCCATCGTCGCCGCCATGCCCCGGTTGCGCATCGCAGCACTTTTCACCGACTCCAGCGTCGGGGCCGACTTCACCGTAGCCTTCCTGCCCATCGCCGCATGATTCATCACCACAGCCGGCTCCGCCGGCGAACCGTGGGCAGGGTCCATAGGCATCGTCATTGTCGACACTGCCGGCTCAGCCTCCTCCAACTCTTCCACCGACTCCGCCGGCAAGGGGGCGGAAGTAACGCCTTCCTCCGGCGGCGCAACCTCATTGCCGCAACGCAGCATCTCACTGCCATAGTAGGGATTGGCCAGAGGTCCCTCAGCCTGAAACCACAGACCGGGCTCAGGAGCCATCGGGCAGTGGTAGACCTTCACAGACCTAAAATCCCCAGGCAACACCCTCACGCTCTGAACCAGCTCTACCAGCGCCGTGCTGAAGGGTAAAAAGACCTCCCGGGCCGCCTCCAAATCCACGCCGACTTCCGGCTCGTAACGGTCAATGACCGCCCCAACTAAGTCCTGTAACTGGGTGCCCGGCCCAAAAACCTGCCCCAGCTCACCCAGCTCATGACCCAACCGGTCCCACGCACCCTTGAACAACTCAAAGTCATCCGACGACAAGGCGCTGCTCACCCCATCCGCTACCTCCAGCAAAGCCGCCAACGCAGCCTCCTGCAGTGAGTTCAGCCGAACATCGTTACCCCGCACAATCTCCAGTCCGCCCGCAGCTGAATCCTCCCCCCCCCCTGCCAGTTCCTCATCCTCCTCCAGCGGATGCATGATCTGCGCCTGCGCGTCAATCAGCACATTGCCCGCCGTCACCACCCGCTCGCCCACCATCACACCGGAAAGCACTTCCCACTCGGCATCCCCCTGCCTCCCCAACTTTACCCGACGCCGCTCATAAGCCCCCTCCCCCTTGTCCACATAGGCATAGGCCGTCGAGCCAGGCAGGAGAATCGCTGACCGCGGAACGGTCAATACATCCGGAATCTCCGCCCTCACCTGACCGTCAGCATACATGCCGTAACGAAGCAAACGCATGGTCGCCCCACCCGCCACCTTGACCCGTGGATTCGGAATCTCCGCCCGCACCTTCACCGTCCGGGTGACCGAGTCCATCGTCGGTTCAATAAAGGTCACGGTCGCGGGAAACACCTTCCCGGGAACCGCCGGTACAGTCACGGAGATGCTCTGCCCCGGAACAAACCACGCCAGCTGATTCTCATAGACATCAAAGCGAAACCACAGAAGCGAAGAATCCGCAATCGTCATCAGGGTGTCACCCTCACCCACATATTGTCCCTCATATACATTGCGCTCCAAAACCGTCCCCGACTGCGGCGACAACAAATCATGAAAGTATGGATCCACCTCAACATCCACCCGCGCCAAATCCATGCTCGAGGAAACCTGCGAGTTCTGAAACGGATCCACGTGGTTCGCCATCCGGGACCGCACAAGATACCGACGCTTCTCCAACGCCAGCTCAGGGCTATACATCGTCACCAACACCTGCCCCTGATCCACCTCTACCCCCGAATACTCCACGGTCATGTTGTCAATCCGGCCCGGCGCCGGCGCCGCCAATACGGTGGTCAAGGTCTGGTTCGCCTCAATCGTCCCAGCCACTCGCATGGTCGCCCCCAAGGTCCCCACCTTTGCCTCGGCCGACTTCACGTTTAATACCGTGATGCTGTTCGAACTCAGGACAATAACGCCATCCTTCGTCGCGAAGGCCTGGTCCCCCTCATAGATCGGGGTCAGATCCATGGCGCAAATCGTGCACTTGCCCGGATGATCCAGCTTCACCCACGGATGCATCGAGTCCTGATAATACACAATCCGACGGCCACCCCCCTCCCCGCCCCTCCATGGGCGCCACACACCAAGAAGGGCCACCGCCACAACAACTGCACCTGCCATCCAGCTTCGGTTTACTTTCATCATGGATTCTCTGCCTGCCGAAATCCGTCAGGACTCACGCTCAACGCCCCAATATAGAAGCTCCCCCAAGTAAAAATCGAAATGGGGCCACCCCCGAAAGCACTATGGGGGAATTCCCTACGATCTGCCCCACACCCGATTGGACATACCCACAATTCTCTGCCATAGAATCCGCCCGCGTGAGGACCAGCTCAGAAATCCAGCGAATCACCCCATGCCGCTGAGGAAACGGTCCAAGCACCCCGTGACATGACACCCCCCTGCAACCGGATCCAACCACGCGCCACGGGCGCAGGGCTCATCGCGATCCTGCTCTGGAGCACCACTTTCGCTCTCGCCAGAAGCCTGACCGAAACGCTCGGACCCTTCACCTCCGCCGCAGCCGTCTACGTCGTAGCCGCCGCGCTGCTGCTCCCTTCGACCTTTCGGCAATGGCGAACTCCAATTCCTGACGCCTGCCTGCCAAAGCAATACCTCCTGGGGTGCGGCGGCCTCTTCGTTGCCTATACCACACTGCTCTACCTTGCCATCGGCGCCTGCTCCACCCGTCAGCAGTTGCTCGAAATCGCCCTGGTCAACTACCTGTGGCCCGTCCTCACGATCCTCCTGTCGGTTCTTCTCCTCCGCCTCAAAGCCTCCCCCTGCCTCTGGCCCGCTTTGGTCCTCGCTTTGGCCGGGCTCCCCCTCGTCGTTGGCCAGGACAGCTCGTTCTCACTCATAGCCTTCCAAGGCAATCTGCAGGACAACCCGCTCAGCTACGGCTTGGCCGGCACCGCAGCCCTCAGCTGGGCAGCCTACTCCGTCCTCACCCGCAAATGGGCCCCTCAGGCCAGCTCCGGCGCCGTCGGTCTTTTCATCCTCGCCACGGCCACCCTACTCGTCCCGTTGGCCTGGGCCAGCAACGAGTCGCCACAGTGGACTTCACGCGCCATCCTCGAGGTCCTGATACAAGGTGCCATCACAGCCTCGGCCTACGCCCTTTGGGACCATGCCATGCGCCTCGGGAACCTCACGCTCGTCACCTCCGCGTCCTACCTCACCCCGCTCCTCTCCACCGCCATAAGCTGCTACTACCTCGACGTCACCCCCAGCAAGGCCCTCCTCTACGGGGCCGCCTCGCTCGTCACCGGTTCTCTCCTCAGCTACCTCTCGGTTCGTGATACACCCTATCGTAACCCCGACAAAGGCCCCGCACCCTCGGACAACTGAATCCGTAGTACATGGCTCACTGTTCGGTCCCCGCCCATCACATTCCAGCCCGATGTCCCGTAGAACCACGCCGGAGCCCCCCCCTCGCAAAGCACTTTCGGTCGCTCAAATTTCGGATCCCCCCCGTAGATCTTCACAACCCGGGACGAATCGAACCCGCCATAATAATCGGGCAACAGTCCGAAACCTCGCTGCGTCCAGTCAGGGTTAAAGTGAATGCCGTCATCGCTAACCCAAAGCACCCCTCCGCCACGCAACCCCGTCACCTGCCCGTGATTGTCTGTCGTAAGCAAACAAACCTTCCCCTGCCATAAAAACGCACTGCCATCCTCAATCGTCACATCCCGCGATGTCAGGGGATGGTCCAACATCCGGTACGGCCCGGTAACAGCCTCGCTGATCGCAAGCCCGTAAAGCGTCGATCCGGGCACCTCACCGCCTGTCTTGAAATACAAATGATACCGCTCCCCCACCCGCAACAGGGTCGGATTCACCACTTGTTTACCATAGGTGAAATGCCCCGGATCACCCGAGGCTGACAAAATCAGCCCGTGCCCCCCTACCTTGTCCCAAGGACCATACGGGCTCGGTGCAGAGGCCATACCAATCCGCTGGTTCAAGGGATGCGGAGGCTGGTGATAATCATCGTTCGCGATGTAGCAAAGGTAGTAACCACCATCAAACTCCCGCACCTCCGGATTGTGCGGGGCATAGGCATCCCAATCACCCGCTAGTCCCGTGCCCCGCAGCACAACGTCCGCAAACCGAAAGGGACCCTCCGGACGCTCTGAAACATAATGCGCAATCTCGCTCGACCTCCGCCATGCCGGATCCACCCCCTCCTCTGGCCAACGCGCCGCATACAAATGATACTCTCCCCCCGCTCGCAACGGAGCCGCCCCCCACACAGTGTAATCCGGATCAGCAATCGCTACCCCTCTCCACTCCAGCCCCGCTGCTATCGCAGATACCGGCAGATTCCCGCGCCTACCAGCGGCAGTCGCAGCCCCCGAAACATCTCCCGTAGCGGGATACGCCATCACCCTGCCCAGCCTCCTGTCGAAAGGCATCAACGCCCCGCGCTCAGCCAAGCGTTCCCCCAAGCGCTGGCAAAGCGCCGCAGCGAACTCCGGATTCACCTTAGCCAGGTTGTGCTGTTCACTTAAATCAACCTGAAGGTCAAACAACTCCACCCGACGGTCCACATGATGAAAAATCAACTTCCTGTCCCCCCTCCGGATCGCACTAAACGGCCCCTGACCACTGTAAAGATGGGGAAAATGCCATATGAAATCACGATCCGCCTGCACTCCAGCCCCCTCGCCTGTAAGCAACGGAACAATACTCTTCCCATCAACCACCTGCCGCACCCGCCCCTCCCACTCCACCCCCGCCACCTCCAATAAGGTTGGAAATAGATCCTCAATAATCACCGGCACCGAACACACTCCGCCAGCTCTCACCCGCCCCGGCCACCACACCAGCATCGGCTCACGAATACCCCCCTCATATGGAGTCAGCTTGTGCCCTCTCAATGGAAGGTTCCGCGGACACTGGGACGGAGACCCGTTGTCCGACATGAACACAATCATCGTGTTGTCCGCCACGCCCAGACGCTCCAGCGCCCCCAACACATCCCCCAACGACTTGTCCATGCCCTCGATCATCGATGCCAGCGTGGCCTCGAACGGACTCAACCCCGCATCCACATACTTCTCGTAAAACCGCGAATCCCGCTCCCACGGCGCATGCACCGCATAGTGCGATAAATACAGGTAAAACGGCTTGCGCTCCTCCACCACCGACTCAACCGCCTTGATCGCCTCCCGCGTTAGGGCTTCGGTCAGGTAGGTCCCGGTACCATGATAGGCGTCCAACCCGGGCACATCCCAAATCCGGTCCGGCGGGTCCGTTCGCCAGGCCGCGCTGTAGTTCTTCTCCCCCCAATAACTCCCCGGCCCACCCGCACAGTGCCCGGCAATGTTCACGTCAAAACCCAGATTCAACGGATCCTCCCCCGGAGTCCCCAAAGCCCCGAAATGTGCCTTCCCCACATGAATGGTCGCGTATCCCGCCTCACGCAAAAGCTCCGGTAACGGCGTAGCCACCACTGTCCGGGATACCCCCTCAGCGGGCGCAACCCCGTTTACATTCCAGTTTGGAGGAGAGAAGTCGTCGCTCGCATTGTCTGGTGAAGCATCCTTGCGCAACGTCCAGTTGGTCACCCCATGCCGCGCCACATTCATCCCCGTCAACGCACTCACGCGCGATGGCGAACAAACCGCCGAAGCATAGGCCTGCGTGAACTTCATCCCCTCCCGCGCCAACCGCTCCATGTTCGGCGTCCGATACCGCCGGTTAAGTGGTGTCGCCTCAGAATGGAACGCTACCGAGGTCTCCTGCCATCCCATGTCGTCGACGAGAAAAAACACCAGGTTCGGCCTGTCACTACCCAACAGGAAACCCGACCACAGCACCTGAATCAGCAGGCATAACCGCCAGCTAATCGAATCTGCCCTCATGAATTGCATGACCAACCGGCCTAAAGTTTACGGCTGTTGAACGCTTCACGAGGAATATCCCGCGGCTCCTCCGCCAAACATCGCCGGATATCCGCCGCGAACGCATCCACGTCCTCCGGTTGAGTGTCCCAGGAACACATAAAACGACACCCCCCCTGCCCAATAAAGGTGTAAAACTTCCAGCCGGAATCGCGCAACGAACCCACCACGGCAGGCGGTAGCTCCGCAAATACCGCGTTGGCCTGAACCGGAAACAACAGCTTCACCTCCGGCAAATCCCGGATCGCCGCCTCCAAACGCCTCGCCATCGCATTGGCATGCCCCGCATGCCTCAACCACGCCCCGTCCTGCAGCATGCCTACCCATGGAGCCGCCAAAAACCGCATCTTCGAACACAACTGACCCGACTGTTTGCAGCGATAATCAAACTCCCGCGCCAACTCTCGGTTGAAAAACACCACGGCCTCACCCGCGTGAGTTCCGTTCTTCGTCCCCCCAAAACAAAGCACGTCCACTCCCGATTGCCACGTAATAGCCTTCGGCGACACCCCCAGCGAAGCCACCGCATTTGCAAACCGCGCACCGTCCATGTGCAGGGTCAACCCGAATTCCTTCGTCTTCGCCCAGATCGCCCGAACTTCCTCCGGACCATACACGGTCCCAAGCTCCGTCGATTGCGTCACGCTCACCGCACGCGGCTTCGGATAGTGAATGTCCGTCCGCTTCAAAACCATCTGCTCAATCCCCTCAGGATCAATCTTCCCATCCGCCCCCGGCACCTGTAGCACCTTCATCCCATTCGAAAAAAACTCCGGCGCCCCACACTCATCCGTCTCCACATGCGCAGTCTCATGACACAACATGCTGTGGTAACTCTGCCCCGTGGAAGCCAGGGCCAGCGAGTTCGCCGCAGTCCCGTTGAAGACAAAAAACACCTCACAACCCGTCTCGAAAACATCCCGGATAAGGTCCGAAGCCCGGTCAGTCCAGCTGTCCTCCCCATACGCCACTGCATGGTCCCGGTTCGCCTCCTCCATAGCCTGCCATGCCTCGGGACAAATCCCCGAATAGTTGTCACTCGCGAAATGCCTGCGTATCCGGTCGGGTCTTTTCATGCACGGTAAGAATTTAAACCCGAACAGTAGAACCAAAACCCCACCTCTGGCGAGCCCATCGTAGCACTTGTTTCACCCCACACCCCCCGCTATCTTCCGCCCAGCATGAAAGTCCAGAAGCTGCTCCATACACGCTACCGCCTCAATAACCTCGAACAATCTGTCCGGTTCTATACCCAAATCCTCGGCCTCGAAGAAGTCCGCCGCCATAAATCACCCCGCGGATCAGAACTCGTCTTCCTCAAAACCCCCAATAGCGAAGAACTCATCGAACTCTGCCATTTCCCCAATAGCGGTCCCGTCGAAGTCCAGCCCGACCTCACCCACCTCGCGTTCGAAGTCGAATGCCTGGAGTCCTTCGGCCAACACCTCGCCCAACACGGCATCCAATACTCCGACGGTCCCCACCTCAAGCCGGACGGCAGCGGCTTCGCCTTCATCGATGCCCCCGAAGGCTACGAAATCGAACTCATGCAGCGCAGCAAGGCCCCCAAAAGCTGCTAACCACGCCCATATCCCCCCATCCCTTGACTCTCCCCGAAATCAGATTCCTGGCCTGCGACCACGCCTGGCGCTGGCCCGGGCCAACTGTGATCATGGGGATCGTCAATGTAACCCCGGACTCCTTCAGCGACGGCGGACGCTTCCTAGCCACCGAATCCGCCGTGCAGCACGGCCTGCAACTCGTGCAGGAAGGCGCCGGAATCCTCGACGTCGGCGGTGAATCCACCCGCCCCGGCGCCGAACCAGTAACCATCGACGAAGAACTCCAACGCATCATCCCCGTCATCCGCGAATTAGCCCGACAAACCTCCACCCCCATCTCAGTGGATACCAGAAAGCCGGAGGTCGCAATCCAGGCACTCCAAGCCGGAGCCTGCATCGTCAATGATATCGAGGCCAACCGCCATAACCCCGGGCCCATGTGGGAGGTCCTCGCCAAATATCAGGCAGGCTACGTCTGCATGCATATGCAGGGCACCCCCGCCACCATGCAGGCCAACCCCAGCTACACGAACGTAACCACTGAAGTCAGCTCGTTCTTCGCACAACAACTGACCGCCATGCAGTCCGCCGGAATCAACCCCGAACAGATCGCCCTCGATGTCGGAATCGGATTCGGCAAATCCCCCGCACATAATTTGCGTTTGCTAGCAGCCCTCCAGCAGTTTACAGCTTTCAACCGGCCTCTCCTGATCGGGGCCTCACGCAAGTCGTTCATCGGCGCGGTCACCGGATGCGCAACAGAAAATCGCCTTCCCGGTTCTCTCGCCTGCGCGTGCTGGGCCAGCCTCCATGGAGCCCAACTGCTGCGCGTCCATGAGGTCGCAGAAACCAAACACGCCATCCAAATCATCGAAGCCATCACCCAACAAAAACCAGACCACCGCACGGATACCTAACCCCTCATGAACGCCCCCAAAAAGATCTTCGGCACCGACGGCGTACGCGGCACAGCCAATATCGAGCCCGTAACAGCCGAAACCGCCCTGAAACTCGGACGGGCCGCAGCTCACGTGTTTCGCCAGCGCCGACAAAACTCCGGTGACCGCTCCCGCCTTAAAATCGTGGTCGGCAAAGATACCCGCCTCTCGGGTTACCTCCTCGAAAATGCCCTCTCCTCCGGAATCCTCTCCATGGGTGTCGACGTCCTCTTCATCGGCCCCCTCCCCACCCCCGGAGTCGCCTACGTGACCCGCTCCCTCCGCGCCGACGCCGGCATCGTCATCACCGCTTCCCATAACCCCTACGCCGATAACGGCATCAAGTTCTTCCGGCCAGACGGCTTTAAGCTCGATGACAATATCGAAGGCGAAATCGAACACCTCGTCTTCAGCGGCGATATCGAAAGCATCCGCCCCACAGCCGCCGAAATCGGCAAGGCCGTGCGGATCGATGACGCACTCGGCCGCTATATCGAGTTCGCCAAGAGTTCCTTCCCCCGCGGAATGACTCTCGACGGTATGCGCATCGTCGTCGATTGCGCCCACGGGGCCGCCTACAAATCCACCCCCTGCGTCCTCCGTGAACTCGGAGCAGAAATCTTCGTCTACGGGAACGC
This sequence comes from Verrucomicrobiota bacterium, assembly GCA_046047235.1. Taxonomy (GTDB): domain Bacteria; phylum Verrucomicrobiota; class Verrucomicrobiia; order Limisphaerales; family JAHDYP01; genus JBMTVN01. The sequence goes on from JBJOII010000014.1 coordinate 34,689, forward strand.
ACCCGATGGAACCAATATCAACAAGGACTGCGGCTCCATGCACCCACGCCTCATGTCCCAAAAAGTCTGGGAACATGGCGCCCACCTCGGCATCGCCCACGACGGCGACGCCGATCGCGTCCTCCTCTGCGATGAAGCCGGACAACTCATCGATGGCGACGACGTCATGGCCATCTGTGGATTGGAAATGCTGCGGGAAGGAACCCTTCGCGAAAAAACCCTGGTTTCCACAGTCATGAGCAACGCCGGACTCGATGCTGTCATCAATAAAGCAGGCGGACAGGTCATCCGCACCTCGGTCGGCGACAAGAACGTCGTCGATGAAATGTTGAAGTCTGATTACAACCTCGGCGGCGAACAGAGCGGACACATGATCTTCCGTGACCACTCCACCACCGGCGACGGCCTGGTCTGTGCCCTCCAGATCCTCCGCATCATGAAAGCCCAGGATCAGCCCCTCTCCCGCCTGGCAAAATGCTGGAAGCGCTTCCCGCAACTCCTGGAAAACCTCAAGGTCCGCGCCAAGAAACCGATCGAGGAACTCGACGGCGTCCCAGCCCTCCTCGCGGAGGCGGAAGCCGCGCTCAAACCCGGAGGCGGCCGGGTCCTGCTCCGCTACTCGGGCACTGAACCCAAGATCCGGCTGCTCCTCGAAGGTCCGGAACAAACCGCCCTCGAACAGTGGAAAGAGAAGATCATGGAAACGCTCAGACGCCAGATCGGAGCCTGAGCCAGCCAGGCCTCTCTTTCCATGTCGTTAACCATCGCACTCGTTCTGATCATCGTCCTGGGCCTAACCGCCCAGTGGCTCGCATGGCGCTTCCACCTCCCCTCCATCCTCCTCCTGCTCCTCTTCGGCTTCGCAGCCGGTCAGTTCATAAACCCCGATGAACTCGTCGGCTCAGACATCGTCTCCGCCTTCGTCGCCCTCGCCGTCGCAACTATCCTCCTCGAAGGCGGACTCAGCCTCCGCATCTCCGAGATCCGCGAAACCCGAAAAGCCGTCCTCCGCCTGTGCTCCGTCGGCGTCATCCTCGCCTGGGGACTCACCGCCGCAGCTGCACGCTGGATCACCGGCCTCGATTGGACTCTCGCCGCCCTTTTCGGCGCCCTACTCGTCGTCACCGGCCCCACCGTCATCACACCTCTCCTCCGCCAAATCAAACCCGTCCGGTCCGTCGGAGCCATCGCCCGATGGGAAGGCATCGTCGTAGACCCCATCGGCGCCGTCCTCGCCGTACTCGTCTTCCAGACAGTCCTCGCCGCCAGTCGTAGCCACGCCTTCCTGCAGGTCGCACAAGCCATCGGACTCTCCATCCTCGTCGGTGGAATCGCCGCACTAGCCGTAGCCCGTATAGTCGAGGAGGTCTTCAAACGCCATTGGGTCCCCGACTTCCTCCATAGCCCCGTCCTCCTCGCAGTCGGCCTCGCCTGCTATGTGGCCGCCAATACAATCCAACCGGAAGTCGGCCTGCTCACGGTCACGGTCCTCGGCATCGCTCTCGCCAACCAGAAAAGTATCTCTCTAAACCACGTGCTCGAGTTCAAGGAAACCCTGCGCGTCCTCCTCATCTCCAGCCTGTTCATCCTCCTCGCAGCACGACTCGACTTCGCCTCGCTCAAGCTGGCCGGAACCAAGGGACTCCTCTTCGTCGCCACCCTCATCCTCCTCGTCAGACCCGCAAGCGTACTACTCTCCACCATCGGAAGCGGCCTCGCCATGCGCCAACGCATCTTCCTCAGCCTCCTCGCACCCCGCGGTATAGTCGCCGCCGCAGTCACCGCCATCTTCGCCCGCGAGGTCATCGAAGCCATCGAACACGGACGCCTCCCCCATAGCCTCGAACACCAGGCCCAACTCCTCGAACCGCTCGCGTTCGTCGTCATCATCGGAACGGTCACCACCTATGGCCTCCTCGCCGGCCCCATCGCCCGACGTCTCAAGCTCGCCGCCGCCAACCCACAGGGCATCCTGTTTGTCGGGGCCAGCTCGTGGGTCGTCCAAGCCGCCCGCGAACTCAAGGCAGCCGGCATTGATACACTCCTCATCGACAGCAGCACCGAGAACATCGCGAAGGCTCAGATGGAAAAACTCCGGGCCATGCATGCTAACATCCTCAGCCGTTATGTCTCCGAGGAACTCGAGCTGTTTGGAATCGGCCGATTGGTCGCCACCACACCCAACCTCGAGGTGAACTCCCTCGCCTGCCAGGAGTTCATCCATCAGTTCGGACGCGAAAACGTCTTCCAACTGGCCCACCATACCAGCGCCAGTGAAAAGCAGGATGTCTCCCACCGCCTCCAGGGACGAGCCCTCTTCGCAGCCCATGCCACCCAACGCACCATGGAACAGTGGGTCGCCAAGGGAGCCAAAGTCAAACGAACCCACCTCACTGAACAATACCCCTACCAGGAGTTCCTCAAACGCTACGGGAACAACGCCCTCGTGCTCTTCGTGCTCAACGGAAACGGCGGGTGCCGCATCCAGACCAAACCCCCGGAAAACCCCGCTCCCGGCACCACCCTCATCAGCCTTATCCTGGATGCCGAGACCCAAACGCCACCCGCCTCCGCCCCGCTCAAGGAACCAGGGTAGTCTGGTAAAACTCGCTCGCCGGAACACTCCCCTCCACAACTCTCTGCAAATACGTCAGTGTGCCATCCGGCTCCACCTCCAAAACCCTGCTGCTGCTCCACCCCCCATCGCCCAACTCACTTCGATAATCCAGGGTGAACCGCTGGTCCGGCTCCCCTCCGAACAGATAGAGATACTCCCAGGCACTGCCATCAACCGCCACCTCCCTGCTCCATTGCAAAATCTCAACCGGCTCCTCAGGCAACGCAACCGGACTCCGCAACACGACCCCCTCCGCCCCCGCCACCAGCAACCGCTCCCCGTCAGTAGCCGCACCATACAAGGCCTTCAAGGTGATCGTCCCCACATCCTCCCACACAACCGCATCAGCGGAACGCAACACCGTCCCCCCAAAACCCGTCACGTAATACTCCCCACCCACCCAGGTCGCGTCAGTAAGCCAACTGTCCGTTCCACTGTTCCGCCGCTGCCACTGCACCCCATCCTCGCTCGTGGCGAGATAGCCCGCCTGCCCAACCGCCACCAATAGACCATTCAGATTCCTGACCCGGTAAATCCAGTTGGTCACCCCCGGGGAGTAATCCGACCACGTCTCCCCGTCCTCCGATTGAAACAACGCCCCCCCCGCCCCAACCGCCACTAAACCACCCGTATAGCCGGTAACGCCGCTCAGAAGACCCGCACCCAAGGACGAGTGCTTGGCCCATTCACGACCGTCCGGACTACTCAACACACTCCCACCCGAACCCGTCACATAAACCCGGCCATTCCACTCGCATACGCCCTGCAAATCCTCCGAGGTGGGCGACGGCTCAACCGCAGTCCAAACCAGCCCCAGCGTGCTGACCTGCTGCGTCATGACAATGCCCGAAATGTTTGTCGTCACCAGATTCGTCCAGGCATTCGTGCTCCAGAGCAAAGACCCATCGCTCCCTCCCGCCACCAGCAGGTTCGTGGTGCCGCCCACACCCAGAAAAATGGAATCCACGTAGTTGGTGGGGGGAAATTCAAAAGACCACGTAATGCCGTCTACACTGGTCATGATGGTCGCCATGTCACCCACGGAAACGAAAATGTTCGTGGCACAAAACAGATCAAATAACCAAGGCCGATCAGGCGTGCTGTGCAGCGTCCACAGATACTCCCCCAGTTCCGTCCGGAATCCCTCCGCCATCATCCCTGTTCTGCCCCCAAGATAAATGGAAGAATCCAACCCCACGCTCGAATAATACTCCGTGGAAGGCGGCCTGTTCAGCCCCCTTAACTCATCCCGCCAAACGCCGGCCACCCGAACATCCACCGCTTCGTCCCCCGCCACAAAAATGTCCGCCCCAACCGACGCCACGGTGAACAAATCATTCGTCGACCCCGAAGAAATCGACTCCCATTGGTTCGCATCCACACTCCACAGAACGGTGCCCGCATCACCCGCGACCACAAACCCGCCCCCCACGCTCTCAACTGCCGTAAATAGCTCCTGCCCCGAGTGCACCTGACGGCTCCACTGCAACCCGTCAGAGCTGGTCAGGATCCTCCCCATCTCACCCACCGCAACAAACTTCCCTCCACCATATGCCACCGCTGTCAGCCAATCCGTGGTACCACTTGAACGCCCCGTCCAAGTCACTCCGTCCTCGCTCGTGTAGATGGCCCCATTATCACCCACCGCAACAGCTCTCGAATCCGAAGCCGCCACCCCCTCCAGCCAATCCTCGGTGGACCCACCCAACAATACACCCGCTCGAATGTCCACCGGACTGTCCGCATACAAAACCGTACCCGCTTCACCGGTCACAAGCGCCCGCGCCCCAAGGAAAGTCACACTCCGCAACGCAGACCGGACACCACTCTCCCTCGGCAACCAACTGAAACCATCCCCACTGGTATACACCGTGCCCTGCTCACCCACCTGAATCCAGAAATCCCCCGGCGCAGAAACCGCAACACCCTTCACGTTGTTGCCGTGAGGCTCCGGATGCGACCACCGCCACCGCAACTCCTCTCCCTCCACCCCCAACCCAAACCAAGTCACCATAATAAACAGGACTCCGGCCCAACTCCGGGTCCTTGAAGCACTCAACCAAGTCATGGTTTCGTCCGTCCTCATGCTCTGCCTCCTTCTAGTTCCACGCGGCTCAACTCTCCTTCCTCGATTTCCTCCAACGCCCCCTCGGCCAACGGCAGCCAAAGCCGAAACCAACACCCCCCAACCCCGCTCTCCACCAGCTCCAAACGCGCACCCAAATGCAACGCCAACTGTCTGGATATCGCTAAGCCCAATCCAGATCCACCCTCCTTGCTCGATGCAACGGGCTGGAAAAGCCGCGCTCGCACCCCCTCCGGCATCCCACCTCCCTCGTCCCGCACCGACATCGAAATCCCCCCCCCTGCATCTTCCTCAATGCTAAGCCTCACACAACCGCCCCGCTGCGTAGCCTCCATGCCGTTCTGCACCAGGTTGCTCAAAATCAGACTCGCCAGATTTGCAGTCCGGTTGTCCAGCCCGCTCTCGGTTCCGCACTGAGTCTCCAACACAACCCCACGCTCAGAACCCACACCCCTCGTCCGCTCCTCAACCAACTCCACGAGTTCCCGCAAACTCACCCGGTACTGCTCAGACTCCGGCTGCTCCCGCAATACTTGCACAACCTCCGCAATCAGGTTCTGCATCCTACGCATCGACGCCGCAGCCTGCTCCCAGTCCTCCGGCGCCGGCCCACCCGGATCGTCCCGACCAAATGAAACCAGGTTCTGCAAACCCGCCAGCGGACTCCGTAACCCATGGACCAAATGCGACGTAATCGCCCCCAAGGCCGTCGTCCGCGCCGCCAAGGCCAACTCCGCGTTCGCCCTCAATAAACCTTCCGTCCTCTCCGCCAGATCCCCATGCAAGCGGTTCAACCGGCGAATCGCCCACCCAAATACCACCCCCACAAGAAGTGCCGATATCACAAACGTTCCCCCAGCCTGTAACCATAGCCGCCGATCAAGACTCGCAAACGCCGCCTCCAACCGATCACCACTCAACACAAACTCAGCCAAGCCAACCAAATCCCCCCCGCCAGCAACATGCAGCGGAACGTAAACCTCCAACAAGGGCACCAGCCCCCCCGCAATCAACTCGTCCTCTGTCTCTGGAAAAAAATAGTCGGCCAAATCAGCACGGGGCTCGAACCAACAAACCGGCCTGCGCCCCCTCAACTCAGCCATGAACAACTCCGGAACATCTCTCTCCGTCAGTAAAGGGAACGACTCCACAAACGACCCCTCCCGATCGAACAACCGAATCCCTACAACCCCCTCCAGCTGCCTTACCCCCAGTAATGCCCCCAGCTGAATAGCCGGGTCCTCCGGATCCTCCGCAAACTCCCCGTTCGCCATCGAATCCAACCGGCCAACCACCAATGGGTAAAGAATGTCCCCCTCACGCTCAATCAGTTGAGAACGTATCCCCTCCCTCACCGGCCTCGCCGTCAATACAATCACCGCAGCCAATACCACCCACACAACAACCAACACCAGCCACGGCAACCTTCCGGACCGCACAATCAATAACTCAATCTGGCGTATCTTCTCCACAACCCGTCAAAAAACAGCCTCCAGCCCCAGGCTTACCGTGCTCACCCGGTAAGCCTCCGCCGGCCGGTTAGATGTCGTCCGCTCAAAATCATATTCCCCAAATACCGACAACCAGTCCGTCAATTCCCGCTCCACCTTTCCGTTCAAGCCAAGCTCCGCCCGATGCCTCAACGATGAATCAACTGATGAAACGGTCTGCTGCGCATAGCTGTAATAACGGGCCCGTCCCCCAACCGACAACGTCCACCCAGCACTGCGATAACGCAAGCGGACCTGAGCTCCAGGGCGAACATAATCGTAAAACCCCTCCTCCCGATCCCTCGCCCATACCCCCGAAACTCCACCCGTCAACCTCCAGTCCCGCCCCCACTCCCACCGGCCTTCCACCCCCGCCTCATGCCGGTCCATCTGCCGATGACTCCCGGGCAATGGCACCCCCTCCGCATCCAACGCAGGATCACTGTCATACCACGTCTCCCTGAACTCATAGGAAATATCCAACCTGCCTCGCTCCCCTAAAACATGCTGCCACTCCACCTTGCCCCCCGCCTCCCAGGAATCATCCAGCGGAGCAGCGTAAACCTGCCGCACCATGGACAACTCAACCTCCATCCGGCCCGAGGCTATATCCCTCCCCACCGCAGGCCGAACCCCAAAATTCTGCCCCTGAACACGCGTCGGCTCCACCTCCACCTCCGTGGCGGAAACATCCATCACCTGATCCACATAAAAATACTCCACCGGCCCCACCAGTTCCCAATCACCCCACAAAGGATGCTTCCATTGCGCCTGCGCCACAAAGGTCTGCTCGTAGTCCACCTCCTGTGCATCCAGGTATTGCCGATGCTCGCCCACCACGAAACCCAGAAACTCACCCCCATTACCCAGGGTCCGCCAGCCAATAAGCTCCACACCCCCGCCCACAAAAGCACTCCCCTCCGGCAATGCCGACGACAGCAACACGTTGTCCTTGTAACCACCCATGGCCTGAAAACTAACCAGCTTCTGCCACACCGGAATCTCCTCCACCTCCTGCCCCCACCCCACACAACCCAACCCCAAGCCAAATACCAGCCCGCACGTCGCCCGCCCCAACCGGCGCCACGTATAAACACCGTCCTCTAACCCTTCACGACCTCGCTTCAATCGCTCCTCGCACAACAGGGCCGGTCATCCATCCGGACAACCGACCCGATGATGCCTCCCAACCAACCGGACCCTACCCGAACCGGTCAACCGAGAAGGCTCAATCCACTCCAACGCGGCGTTCCTTCGCCGTCTTGACCTTCTGGCGGATCTGCTCCCGCGCCGACTCCCTCGCCTGCTCCAGCATCTCCTGATGCTCAGGCAGAGCATCCTTCATCTCCTGCAGCCGTGTCCGCGCCCGCTCACGAATCTCCTGGGCCAACTGTAACCACTCCTGCCGCTCCTCACGAATCTGTTGCCGAATCTGCTCGCGCTGCTCCTCACTCGCCCCCTTCAAGGCCTCCTTCCGCTCCTGCAGCCGCTGCATGTACTCCAGACGCTGTTGCTCAAAGGTCTGCAGCCTCTCGCGAATGCGCTCGTTGAGCCGATCCCGAATACCCGCCTCCGCCGTCCCATCCTGAACCTGCGCCTCAACCTGCGTGCGGGTCCGCGTCTGAACCTGTAACTGCAACTCCTCACCCTCGCGCTCAGTCGTCCCACTCTCCTGGGCCACCGCTGCCATTCCCAAACCACAGCCAATAACCCACACTGCCCATCTCATCCTGTTCGTCCTGTTCATCTGTATACCTTTCTCACTGCTTCCCGAGCCGGCCTCGTGTGGGTGACCGCCTCTGACGGATCGCTGAACCTCGCGGTTCTCCATTCTTTTAGCATGGCCAGTGCCAGCCAAGGTCAACGAATCAATAGATGTTATGCATCAACCACTTAACCAATAAGCCCGACTATCCTGCCCCCGAAGAATCCTCCGCGTCAGGGAAATCATCCCCACCAGCCCCGCCACTTGGGGAATTACCCCCACCCGGATTCCCCTTCCGACCCGATAACCGATACCGGACGTAATCCCGTGAGACTCCCAACAGCCGCGCAGCCGCAGATACATTCTGCTCACTCTGCTGAAGCGCGAGCTGAATCAACATCTCAATGGCCTCCTCCAGCTGAAACCCGCTCTCCGGAAACCGATACCCCCGCACCAACCAATCCGCACGTGAATCCGAATCTCCACAAATACCCCCCGCCCCCAGCAACTGGTCCAGCTCCAGATCCTCCCCATCCTCGAACACTAACGCACGCTCCAGCTCATGCGAAAGCTCCCTCACATTTCCCGGCCATCGATGCGCCAACAGTCGCTGCACGCCGCGCTTCCCCAGCCTTCTCTCCGGCAGCCGATGCCTCACGCATAACCGGCGTAACAACAGCTTGGCCAGCTCCTCTAAATCACTGCCCCGCTCACGCAACGGCGGCAACACCACCCGGAACAGATCCAACCGATGCATCAGGTCCTCCCGAAATGCCCCCTCAGCAACCAACTCCTTCAGGTCCCGGGAAGTCGCCGCCACCACCCGCACATCCACCTCAATCTCCCTCCTCCCGCCTACCCGTCGGATGCGGTGATCCTCCAGCGTAGTCAGCACCTTCGCCTGCAAAGGCATCGACAAGCTCGGGAGCTCGTCCAAAAACAACGTGCCTCCATGCGCCGCCTCAAAAAGACCAATGCGCATCGTCCGCGCATCGGTAAATGCACCCCGCTCATGGCCAAACAACTCCGACTCAGCCAGGGTCTCAGGCAACGCAGAACAGTTCATCTCAACCAAGGGCCCTTTGGAACGTGGCCCATGATGATGCAGCCAACGGGCTATCGTCGTCTTGCCGGTACCCGTCTCCCCCTGAATCAATACCGGAGGCAAATGCTCCCGAACCCGCTCATCCGCCACCAGAATGCGGTCCAGCATCCCCTCCAGGGCCGCCAACGATTGTCCGAAAAAGAACTCTCCAAATACCGCGCGCGCCTGACTCTTCTGCTGCTCCTCAATCCGGGCCTCCTGCCGGCTCCGACGCAAACGTCCCAGCACCAGAGGCAACTCACCAGGATCGAACGGCTTCACTAAATATTCACCCGCACCCAGACGCATCGCCTCCACCGCACTGCTCACCCCACCATCCGCCGTCATCACCACCACACCCGCCCCCGTCCCAAACACCCCCTCGCGCAACAACTCCAAACCGGAACCGTCCGGCAAGTGGATGTCCAGCATGACAAAATCATAGGCCAGATCTCGGGCCAAACGTCGCGCCTCAGCCAGTGTCCCTACCCCCGTCACATCCAACTCCATCCGCTCCAGCCTCGCCCCAATCTGCCGCCTCAGCAGGACGTCGTCGTCCACCACCAGCACGCTACACCCGGTTAAGCTTCCCGAATCCATAGACATCACCTAAGTCACTTCATCACCTCTCACACGATGCTCCAAAACCAAGCCCGCACACGCTCCGCCACCCCGGATCACCACGTCTTCTCAATGCCGTCATACTTCCCCGGTTGGAGGGTCACCACCTCCGCCCCGGAGTTCCTCAGGACCACCTTCCCCCGCAACACTACCCCCGGTGAAAAACGAAACGCCCCCTCCACCTTCAAGCTCTCGCACTCTATCAGCGACGGAATAGCACCACCGAACGCAGCTTCAAACTGCCCCATAACCCGGTAGTAACGCCCGTCCAAATCCAGCAAGGGGGGGCGCCCTTCTCGGCGTTCGTCCAAAACCAACCGGTGATCCTCCGTTACCCGAAAAGCATCAGAACGCACTCCCAGCAAGTCCGCCGTTGTCTTCACAGGAGCAAAACGCTCCCGCCCGACTGCCACCGCACCACTCCGGTCAAAGCACTCAATCGCTGCTCCCATCGCCGATTCCAACTGCAGAACCGCAGGCGACTCCGGCAACTTGGGATCCACGGTCTTCCGGTTGATAATTAAGGGCAACGGCAAAGCCCCACCCAACCGCTGCATCTCGGCCTTCAGATGATCCAGGCGAATCCACAGGTTATTGGTGTTGAAATAGGCATACTTCGTCACATCCTGAAACGCCGCCACCTCAGCCTTCAATGCCTGCGCCGACTCGCGCAGTAACAGCCTGCCATCCGACTTGCGCCGCGCCAAATGTCCCCCCTTCCGATCCGCCTCAGTGCGGTCTGCCACCTCCATCAGGAACGAAAGGCCCGACGTAACAAAATACTTCAACAGCCGCAAATCCACCGTCGCCCCCAAATTGTCCGCGTTGGAAACAAACAAAACACGAATTCCACGATCCAAAAGCCGGTCCATCAATCCCGAGTCAGCCAGCGCCGCATAAATATCCCCATGCCCCGGAGGACACCACTCCAGGTCGCTGTCAGGTTGCCAATCCACCGGAACCAGCGTGTCTGCCGCCAGCTTCGGAACCTTGTTCTGCAGAAAATCCAGCGGCTCCCCCAATCCCAGCTCAGGATACTTTTTCAACGCCTGAAGGGTGTCCTCCCGCGTGCTGAAGCTGTTCATCAGGTAAAACCCAGGCTCCCGATGGCCCCCGCGCAAATGCAAAACCTGCCGCGCAATAAAATCCAGAAACGAACTCTCCCCCTTCACCGCCATCAGCGACTTCGCCCGCTCCAACCCCATGCTCGTGCCCAAACCCCCATTCAGCTTGATGACCGCCAACTCCCGCAAGTAACCCGCGTCCGACTCCTCCACCTCAGCCAACCCCTCCAACCGGGGCAAACCCGTCACCGGCTCAATCAAGCTCTCAGTGATCATCCCCTGCTCGCCACTCCTCACCTGCCTCACCGCAGAAAGAAACGACTGTATCGTCGGTCGCCCAACACCCGCCCCCTCCATCTTCGACGTAATCCTCAGCTCAACTTCGTCAGTGGTCATAGCCCATCTATGCACGCACGAACCCGCGCTGGAAAGCCGTTTTGCTGCCATCAACTATAGAAAAGGTCCCGCAACTGACTCGCCGGGACCATCAGTTCCCCGGGCCACCTGCCCGCCCAGGGGATCTACTTGAAGAACTTCTGGATCTCCGAAATCACCTCTACCAACCGATCCACCTCGCCGCGATTGTTGTAGAAGTAAAAACTCGCCCTGGCCGTGGACTCTACCCCCAGCTTCCTCATCAACGGCTGAGTACAATGATGCCCCCCACGCAAAGCCACACCCGCCTGATCAGCCAAGGTGACCACATCATGCGCATGCACCCCGTCCAACAGGAAACTCACCAATCCCCCCCGGCCCTGCCGCGGCCCAAATAAACGCACCCCACCCAAAGCCTCCAATCGGGCGTACGCATACTCCGCCAGCTCCTGGTCATGGCGAAAAATCCGATCCCGGCCAATGGCGTCCAGATAGTCCATCGCCGCATGCAAACCCACCGGTCCGGATATGTCCGGCGTCCCCGCCTCAAACCGATAGGGAGCAGGCTTGAATGTTGCGCCGTCATAGTCCACCGACAGAATCATCTCCCCACCCCCCTGATAGGGCGGCATAGCATTCAACAACTCCTTCCGCCCCCAAAGGACACCTATGCCGGTTGGCCCACAAAGCTTGTGTCCCGAGAAGGCAAAGAAATCACAGCCGATCTCCCTGACATCCACCGGACAATGCCCCCCGCTTTGCGCCCCATCAATCAGTGTTGTGATGCCCCGCTCACGTGCCTTGGCGCAAATCTCCGCCACAGGGTTCACAGTCCCCAGGCTGTTCGAGATGTGCACCATGCTCAACAGCTTAACCGGAGATCGCAACAGCTCGTCCAGCCGCCCCATGTCCAGCAAACCCTCATCCCCCGTCACCGGAACGTAAACCAGCTCAAACCCCAGCCGCTTCGAAAGAAGTTGCCATGGCACCAGATTGCTGTGGTGCTCCATCTCCGTCAAAAGCACCCGGTCCCCCGCCCGGAGATTCGCCACACCCCAACTGCCAGCTACCAAATTGATCGCCTCAGTCGTGCCCCGCGTAAAAACAATCTCCTCTGAGGACGGCGCACCAATGAAGGTCGCCGCCCGCTCCCGCGCCCGCTCAAAGGCCAAAGTGGCCCGGTTGCTCAGCTCGTGAATCCCACGATGAACATTCGCATTGTCACTCTCGTAATAATGCCTCAGGGCATCAATCACCTGACGTGGCTTCTGACTGGTCGCAGCATTGTCCAAATACACCAACGGATGCCCGTGCACCTCCTGATCCAAAATCGGGAAATCGGAACGTAATTTAACCCAGTCGGTCTGTTCGCTCTCCACAAATGCCTCCATCACGCCACACCCAGATTGACCGCCAATCAATACAGCCCCAGCTGCAGCCGGGCAGCTTCACTCATCATCCCCTGGTTCCAGGGCGGATCCCAAACCAGCTCCACGTTCGCATCGTCAATCAACTCCATCATCATCAGCCGATTGCTGACGTCCTGCTGCAACACCGGCCCCATCCCGCAGCCCGGTGCGGTCAAGGTCATCTTAACCTCAGCGTGGAACTGCGCCGAACCCTCAACCGGCGTAAGCTGACAGTCATACACCAGACCCAAGTCCACAATGTTCACCGGAATCTCCGGGTCATATACGTTCCTCAGCTCTGCCCAGATCAACTCTTCAAGCTTCTCCCTCGAAACCGGCCCCTCCGATGCCACCTTCGTCGGCACCGCAACTTCCTTGCCCAGTGCATCAGCATCCTTCGGCTCAATCCGAAACATGTTGTTGTTCACCACCACCGTATACGCCCCACCCAAAGACTGCGTAATCGAGGCCTGCTCCCCTTTCATCAGGGTCACCCTCATGCCCGAGGGCACAATCGCCGCCTCAACATCACGCTTCAACTCAACGGTCTCGTGTGTGTCCATAATAACAGTCCTATTCTTCCTTCTCGGTCGATACCGGATCGGATTGACCGTCCAGGGCCGCCATGACGGCATGCCAGGGCAAAATCGCACACTTCACCCTCGCCGGAAATTTGTGCACACCCGCGAACACGGCCAGCTTTCCAGCGTCCTCTGGCATGTGCCCGGTCGTCACCATGTCACGCACCCGACCAAACAGGTCACTGATCTCCTGCCGGGTATGCCCCTTCGCCGCCTCAGTCAAAAGCGACGCCGATGCCTTCGAAATACAACACCCCGAACCCACAAAACTAATTTCCTCCACCCGCCCCTCAGTAACCTTCAAAAACAACTTCAGCTGGTCACCACACAGGGGATTCTGTCCCTGCGCCGAACACGTGGCTTCCCCCATCTCACGGAAATTCCTCGGATGCTTGCAGTGATCCAAAATCACCTGCTGATACAGGTCTGTCAGGTCCTCAAACATGCTCGGCCCGAATATGAGGGTTTTGTTCCAGTCTGTTCCAAATCCTCCGGTCCAACTCCTCCCGCACCGGCTCACACTGAACGCGCTCTATAATCTCCCCCGCAAACGCGTGAATCAACATCCGCTTGGCCGTGTCCAGCCCCATGCCCCGCGAGCGAAGATAAAAAATACTCTCGTCGTTCAACTGTCCAACGGTAGCCCCATGCGTGCACTTCACATCGTCCGCGTAAATCTCCAACTGCGGCTTCGTATCCACCAGCGCCGAGTCAGACAACAGAATGTTTTTGTTGGTCTGCTTCGCATCGGTCCTCTGCGCGTTCTGACGGACCAGAATCCGGCCGTGAAACACACCCCGCGACCGATCATCAAGGATCCCGTTGAAATATTCATGGCTCGCACAGTGCGGAGCCGCATGGTCCACCACCATATGGTGGTCAGCCAACTGATCACCCCGGGTCAAATACAACCCGTTGAGAATGCACTCCAAACCTTCCCCCGAAAGCGCCGTCGCCAGATTCACCCGCGACAACCGCGCGCCCAGAAGAAAAGAATGCAACCACGATTGGCTGGAGCGCTCAAAACGCCCCCCAACGGTAGCAATGTGCACGGCGGCAGGATTCTCATCCTGCAAGCGGACCACCTCCAAGCGGGACCCGGCACCGGCATGAACCTCCTCCACCACGTTGGTGAAGTGCGCCGCCGCCCCCAAACTCCCATACGTCTCCACCACGGTAGCCGAAGCGTTGTCCTCCAAATGAATAAACGTCCTCACATTCACCGCCGCACCCGGCTCAGTCGCCGTGGTCAGAAACACCAGATGAACCGGACGCTCCAACACCACCCCGCGGGAAACCCTGATCTCAATCCCGTCCGTGAAATACGCCGCGTTCAGTGCAGCAAAGGCACTATGGTCCGCCCCGACATGCTGACCTAGTCCCTCCGGCACACCGCTCGCGCCCTCACTCGATGAAAAAGGCCTGACCACCGCCCCGGCAGGCTGTTCGCCAATGGTCGACAACTCGGGGGTAAAGTGACCGTCAATAAAGACTATCCGGGTTGCTTCCAGATCCGCAAACGGCAGCCCACGCGGCAATTCCCCCAAACCTGCACCCGGACTCACGCAGGGCCGGAACGGCATCTTACTCAGTGGCGTCAATGGAGTGAACCGCCAGTCCTCGTCTGTGGTTGCGGGTAGTCCCACACCCGAAAAGTGCGCCAACCCCGCATTCCTGAGCTCAGGAACCCACTGCCCCTGAGACACCGCACCAATGCCTGCAAATGGAGTGGTAAAAGCCTCAACCGGGCTGGATGTAGTGTTCGCTGTCATGTCTAGTTCGCTCACCCTCGCTAAGTCGTTCGCCTGACCAGACAGCCCTTAGGCTCCAGCCGTCTCACCCTTCAAAATCCAGTCGTAGCCCCGTGCCTCAAGCTCAAGCGCCAAACTCTTGTCACCCGATCGCACGATCCGCCCGTTCGACAGCACATGCACAAAGTCAGGAACAATGTAGTTCAACAACCGCTGATAATGCGTGATCACCAGCTGGGTGTTGTCCTCACGCTTCAACCGGTTAACCCCCTCAGAAACAACCTTCAGTGCGTCAATGTCCAAACCCGAATCGGTCTCGTCCAAAACGGCCAGCCTCGGCTCCAACATCGCCATCTGGAAAATCTCGTTGCGCTTCTTCTCACCACCCGAAAAGCCCTCGTTCACCGGTCGCTTCAGAAAATCCTCACGCAACTCCAGTATCTTCATCTTCTCCTTCACCAGATTCAGAAACTCCATCGCGTCCAACTCAGTCAGACCCTTGTGCTTCCTCACCTCGTTAAGCGCCGCCTTCAGAAAATACGCGCTGTTCACACCCGGAATCTCAACGGGATACTGGAAGGCCAGAAAAACCCCCTCCCGGGCCCGCTCCTCCGGCGCCATCTCCAATAAATCCTTGCCGCAGTACGTCACTTGACCCTCGGTGACTTCATACTCTTCACGCCCCGCCAAAACCGCTGACAAGGTACTCTTGCCGCTACCGTTCGGCCCCATGATCGCATGCACCTCACCCGCACGCAGCGTCAGGTCCACACCCTTCAAAATCGCCTTGCCCTCCACCGAGGCATGCAGGTTCTTAATCTCCAGTATCGTCTCGCTCATTTCCAGTGATCCTCTCGTTCAACCCTTGGTCTTCTCCAAGTCCAGCCTAACCAACGCTGCCCTCCAAACTCACACCCAATAACTTCTGCGCCTCAACCGCAAACTCCATCGGCAACTCCTTGAACACTTCCTTGCAAAAGCCGTTCACGATCATATTCACCGCGTCCTGCGTCTCAATGCCCCGCTGGTTGCAGTAAAAAATCTGGTCCTCCCCAATCTTCGATGTCGTCGCCTCATGCTCAACGCTCGAAGTGGTGTTGTGAACCTCTATGTAAGGGAAGGTGTGCGCCCCACACTGCGCCCCAATC
>JBJOII010000015.1:0-50332 GCA_046047235.1 Verrucomicrobiota bacterium
GATGATGACGATGCCGGCGAGGAGGCTATGGATGGCTTTGGGGACGTTGATTTCCCTGGTCATGAGGGCTGGCTGGAGGGCGCGCAGGAGCCAGAGGCTGGCGACCAGAGTATAGATATAGGCTGGGAGCCGGTAGTCTCCGGTGTTGGTGAGGAGGGAGAGTGTGATGGGGGCGAGGAGGAGGATTGCTGGCCATCTTGGGGGCAGGCTTCGGATGGCTTCATGTCGGGCGAGCATGGTGAGGCCGGTGATATAGAGTCCCATGGCGGCGGCGGCCCATACGGCGTGGCCGGTTGCGCCGGCAGTTCCTGTGCTGGCGGCGGTGAGGATGAGGAATGATCTGCAGGCGGCCATGAGGAGTGGGGCGGACGCGGCGAATTTATGGACGGCGTTATAGAGGAGGATGGAGAAGAGGAGGAGGGCGGCGAATGCGCCGGTGGTATTACCGAGGAGCACGAGCAGGACCGTGCCGATACCGATCCAGGCGAAGCCCCAGCGCCAGACGCTATCGAGGCTGATGCGGCCGGAGGGGATGGGGCGTTCGCGGCGGTGGAGTCGGTCGTATTCGGCGTCGAAGGCATCATTGAGGAACATGCCTCCGAGGTAGAGTGAGGAGGCACCGAGCAGCAGGGTGAGGAGGGGCCAGAGTGAGGGGCTGCTGCCGCCGAGGATCCATCCTGCGAGGCAATTGGACCAGACGGTTGGGAGGTTGGAGACGCGTCCGAGGGCCAGCCAGGTGGCCAGGCGGTTTTGGCGGGAGCTGGCGGGGAGGAGCATGGGGTGGGTTAGGGTGCGAGCTTACGCTGGGCGAGCTGCTGGAGAGTCCACTGGTATTCTGCGGTGAGTTGTTGGACGACGTTACGGGTGGCGAGAACGTTGGGGAGGACTTCCCAGGTATAGGTTTCCATTTCGAGGTGTTGGCAGGCGGCGGGGTTGGAGCTGAGCCAGTCGAGCACGTCGAGGAGGTGGTCGGTGGTGGTATTCCAGAGCTGGTTGGGGGCGGCGTGGAGGGGGATATGGTAGTGGATACGCCATTCCTCGTTATCGACTGTGGTGGTTGCGGCGTGGGCGAGGGCTTCGGGGAGGTCGGCGTAGCGGGTTAAGGAGCCGTTGGGTTTACGGACGACCGTTTGGTGGAGGTAGACGGGGTCGGTAAATTGTTGGAGTGCGGGGAGGGTATGGGGGGTTGGGCGCACCTTGAGTGCGGAGCTGAGGTGGAGTTTGCCGATGCGGATGCCGTGGTTTTCGAGGGTTTTGAGAGCTTGCTTGGCGTCCTCGAATTCGACGGCGAGGTGGCAGGTGTCGTAGTTGACGCGGAGGTGGGTGAGGAGGCGGTTGTCGTTGGGGCGTTTGGCGTGGAGGCGATCGAAGAGTTGGACGACTTCAGCGGTCGTTTCTACGAGGCAGAGGGGTTCCGGTTCGAGGTCCAGGTGGAGGGTATGTCCGGTTTCCTGCTGGAGCTGGTGGAGGAAGTCGACGCATTCCCAGAGTTGCTGGGTGATGGCATCGATTTGGGTATCGGAGTGGATGAAGGCTTTGAAGGAGCCGGGGACGGTACTGACGCCGCCCTCGACGGATTCCGGCAGGATTTTAGAGAGGATGTGGAAGAGTTGCTTTGTGTATTGGAGGCGGGCGGGCTGGGTCCAGTCGGGTGCGTAGACCTGTTCCTTGACTCGGGTGCCGTGGAAGGTTCCGTGGGGGAATCCGTTAATGGTGAAGACGTAGGCGTTATGTTGTTGGAGCCAGTCTTTGAAGGTGTGGAGCTGGTTGGGCTGGGAGAGTTCGGCGGCAGCGGCGGCGCCGAGGCGGAGGCCGATGGCGTAGGGTTGGTTGGGGCAGACTTGTTGGCGGACGTCGAGGACGTGGGTATTGAGGTTGGTGAGGACCTCATTCCAGGATTCGCCGCGGTGGATATTGGTACAGTAGGCCAGGTGGAGGCCGTGGGAGAGTTGCATGGGTGGGGTATCAGGCGGGGAGGTTGAAGTTCGGGGATTGCGAGAGGAACTTCCTGGGGTTTTGGTAGATGAGTTTGTCGATGGAGTCGGCGGAATACCCGCGGCGGCGCATTTCGAGGGCGGTATAGACGACATTCATGGGGATACTGTGGCCCCAGTCGCAGGCGCTATTCATCCAGAGCCGTTCCGAGCCGTAGAGGTCGATCATATCGATGGCGCGGGCGGGGGAGCATTTACTTTCGGGGTAGAGCGTCATGCCGGCCCAGAAGCCATGGTCGAGCACTTTGCGCACGGTATGTTCCTCGACGTGGTCGATGATCACGCGTTCGGGTTTGATGCGCGGCTCATTCTTGAGGACATCGATCGTGAGCTGGGTTCCTTTGAGTTTATCTTCAAGGTGGGGAGTATGGACGAGGATGAGCTGGTTGTTGGCTGCGGCGAGATCGACGTGTTTTTCGAGGATGAGGAGTTCGTTGCGGGAGTTTTTATTGAGCCCGATTTCTCCGATGCCGAGGACATTGGGTTTATTGAGGAAGGAGGGGATGAGGTCGAGGACAGCTTGGGCGAGCTGGGTGTCCTCGGATTCCTTGGGGTTGATACAGAGCCAGCAGAAGTGAGGCAGGCCGAATTTGGCGGCGCGTTTGGGTTCGTATTCTGTGAGTTGGAGGAAGTAATCGCGGAAGCCTTCGGGGGAGGAGCGGTCGAAGCCGGCCCAGAAGGCGGGTTCGCAGACTGCGGCGCATCCGGAGGCGACCATGGCGAGGTAGTCGTCGGTGGTGCGGCTGACCATGTGGGCATGGGGTTCGATGTAGCGCATGGCGGGGGTGTAAGGGGGGGGGGTTAGTCGTTCTGGCCGGGCCAGGCGCCGGTGGCGCCTTTGCCGGGTGCTTTGGCGATGGGTTCGGTGGTGGGGTCACTGAAGGTGAGCAGGGCATTTTCTGCGTGGTCGGCTCCCGGGGGCAGGAGGGTTTGGAGGGCTTGGCGGAAGGCGTCCCAGCGGAAGTCGGCCTGGCCGGGGGCTCTTTCGACGCGGTCGAGGAAGGCGGCGACGTCGACGAGTTTATGGCGTGCATCGATGAAGTAGAGGTCGAGCACTTGCTGGCGTGTCATGGGTTGAGTTGAGGTGGTGTCCATGCTTGGGGTGAATATGGATGAAGAGGCGGGTGCTGGGAAGTCCTGAGCGGTGGGGTTGGCGGGTTCGTGGGGTTAGAAAATCAGGGTTGCAATTCCCGGGCCGGCAATTAATTTGCGGCCGTCTGATTGCCGTGCTTGGCTTCTCCAGCAGTTGGTGGATCTTCAGGTGGACAGGTGGTCCGGTGATGATTTGAAACTCGATAGTCGAGAACAGGTTGGAAGTTAGCAGCGAGTAGAGTCGGCAAATCATCAACTATGGAAAACAAACTGTTTGTGGGAAATCTTTCCTACGAAATCACCGATAACGACCTCATGGATGCCTTTTCTGCTTATGGGAGTGTGTTGGAGGCGAATGTGATGCAGGACAGGATGTCGGGTCGTTCTCGCGGTTTTGGTTTTGTGACCATGAGTTCCGCTGAGGAGGCCCGCAGTGCTGTCGAGGGTCTTCATGGTACGGACCTGGGTGGTCGCAGCCTGACAGTCAACGTTGCCCGGCCGCGCGAAGAGCGTGGTGGTGGTGGCGGTCGTCCTCCTCGCCGGGATTACGGCGGTGGCGGTAACCGTTATTGAGAGCTGACGGCTAAACGAAGCTATGCACGGCCTCCTTTGGGAGGCCCTTTTTTTTGGGCAAGTTAGGGGGGGATTAGAGGCCAACCGAGGCTGAGGCGACGAGCTGGCAGGCTTGGAGGAGGAGGCGGGGGGCGATGCCGAGGAGGATGATGGCGATCATACAGATCGAGAGCGCCCATTTCAGGGGGAGTGAGATAGAGGGGGTGGGGGCGGCGGATGTGGCGGGGTTTTTGGGCCAATAGAGAGTGCGGACGACTCCGAGGTAGAAGTAGAGGGAGACGACTACTCCGAAGATGGCAACACCGACAAGGGTGTAGTAGAGCGGGTCGGTTTGGCCGGCTTCGAGCGCGGCTTTGAAGAGGAGGAATTTGCCGAAGAAACCGGCGAGTGGGGGGATGCCGGCGAGGGAGACCATTGCGAGGGCGAGGGCGGCGGCGAGGAAGGGGGATTTTTGGTGGAGGCCGGCGAGGCTGGTGATTTCCTCGGAGTCGAGGCCTTGGAAGGCGATGGTGATCACGCCGAGGGCGGCGAGGACGGTGAAGAGGTAAGTGCCGAGGTAGAAGAGTACGGCTTCCTGTCCGGGCGTGCTCAGCGTGGCGATACCCAGGAGGAGGTAGCCGGCGTGGGCGATACTGGAGTAGCCGAGGAGTCGTTTCAGGTTGGTTTGGGGGATGGCGCAGAGGTTGCCGTAGAGGATGGTGAAGGCGGAGAGGCCGATGAGGAGGCGGTACCAGGCTTCGGCGATATCGGGAATAGCGAAGTGGAGGACGCGGAGGAGGAGGACGAATCCGGCGGCCTTACTGCCGACTGCGAGGAAGGCTGTAGTGGGTGTGGGCGCCCCCTGGTAGACATCGGGGGCCCAGAGCTGGACTGGGAGCGCGGCGATTTTGAAGCCGAGTCCGACGATGACCAGGAGGATGCCGGCTTGGAGCAGGGGTTCGGCGGGTGATTGGCGGACGAAGCTGGCGACGCCTTGGAAGTCGAGGTGTCCGGTCATGCCGAAGATGAGGGCGATACCGAAGATGAGGAAGGCTGAGGAGAGTGCACCGAGGATGAGGTATTTGGTGCCGGCTTCGAGGGAGACGAGGCGGTTACGTTGGAAGCTGACGAGGATATAGAACGTGACGGTGATGAGTTCGACGCTGACGAAGAGGAGGGTGAAATTATTGGCGGAGGCGGCGGTCATCATGCCGGCGAGGGCGAAGAGCTGGAGTGCGTAGTATTCCGTGACGCCGGTGGGTAGTCGGTTGGAGAAGTCGACGGACATGAGGAGGACGATGATGGCGGTGACGAGGAAGAGGCGTTTAAAGAACAGGGACATGGCATCCTGGATGAACATGTCATGGAAGGCGGTGCCGGTGGATTGGCCGGTGAAGTTGGTGAAGCTGAAGAGGAGGATAAAGGCGAGGCCGGTTGCGGCGGCGTAGCCGAGCCGGGGTTTTTGGGCTGCTGGGGTCCAGAGGTCGAGCAGCAGCAGGCCGAGGCCGAGGGCGACGACTCCGATTTCGAGACTGAGGAGGCCGTAGTTCATCAGGGAATTATTTTTCGGGGTTGCCCGGGGTGGGGTGTTTTGGGGAGCCGGGCGAAAGAGCCTGTGCGGATTCTATGACGGGCACTCCGCTGGACTGGATGACGAGGCTGGAGAGTCCGGCTTTGGTTTTATCGGTGAGCAGGCGCGGGAACATGCCGAATAGAATGAGGGCGGCGAGGAGCAGGACGAAGGGGAGCCGGCGCCAGAGTTGGGCATCCGTGAGGGAGTTCCAACGTTCGGGGAGGGGGCCATGGAGCATGGTACGGATGGCGCGAATCATGGTGATACCGCCGATGACGAGGCCGGCCCAGCAGGCGACGATGGTCCACTCCATGTATTTGGTCCAAGCGCCGAAGAAGACCATGACTTCTCCGACGAAGTTGGCGAAGCCGGGGAGTCCGCAACCGGCGAGCATAGCCATGATGAGGGCGGTTCCGATGAAGGGGATTTTTTTGGCGAGGCCGCCGAGCTGGTCCATATCCAGCGTGCGGGTTTGTTGGTAGAGGTGGCCGCTGAGTCCGAAGCTGAGGGCTGCGAGGAATCCGTGGGCGACCATGATGACGACGGCCCCGGTGACGCCGATGAACGTGTTGCTGGCGATGCCGAGGAAGACGAAGCCCATATGGGCGACGCTGGAGTTTCCGAAGAGCAGGTTGAGGTTGCGTTGGCGCATGGCGACGAAGCCGCACCAGACGAGGTTTCCGAGGCAGAGGATGGCGAGCGTGCTGAGCCAGGGGCGTGATGCATCGGGGAGTAGGGGGAGGGCGAGGCGGATGAGGCCATAGAGGCCGAATTTCTTGAGCACACCGGCGTGCAGCATGGCGACGGAAGTGGGGGCGGCTTCATAGCCGACGGGGGCCCAGGTATGGAAGGGCCAGAGGGAGACGAGGATACCGAAGCCGAAGAGGAGCAGCGGGAAGATGGCCTGTTGTGCGGGCAGGTCGAGCGGGGTTTTTTCCACGTGGGCGGAGAGTGCCTGCATATTGAAAGTATTGGCACCGGAGTGGAGGTAGAGGGCGATGAGGCCGGCGAGGAGGATGAGGGCGCCGAGGCTCAAGTAGAGCGTCATTTTGAAGGCGGCGTAGCCGCGTTCTTCTCCGCGGCCCCAGATCCCGATCATGATGAACGTGGGGATGAGGGCGACTTCGTGGAAGAAATAGAAGAAGAAGAGGTCGAGCGACGCGAATGCACCGAGGATGCCTCCGGTCATGAGGAGGAGAAGGATGTGGAATTCCTTTTCGCGGTGTTGGATTTCCCAGGTGGTGCAGGTGGCGGCGAAGGCGACGATGGCGCCCATGAGGATGAGGCCGATGCTGAGGCCGTCGACGCCGAGGGTGGCTTCGATACCGATGGATGGGGCGCCGAGGCCGGGGATGCGGGAGATGAACTGGTAGGACTCGTTACTGGAGTCGAACCGGAGGAAGAGCAGGACAGCGAGAGCGGCGGTGAGGCCGGTGGCGGCGATGGGCAGGGCGCGGTGGAGGACGCGGTAGCGTCCGGGGACGGCGAGTTGCGCGACTGCGGTGAGCAGGGGGATCAGGATGATGAGGGGGAGCAGCGACATGGGGTTTAGCGGCTGATCATGGCGTAGAGCAGCAGGGCTACGCCGAGAACGATCAGGAAGGCGTAGGTTTGGAGGTTGCCGGTTTGGAGGAGGCGCAGGGAACGGCCTGTCATCTCTGTGGTGAACTGGAGTCCGCGAACGACGAGGCCTGCGAGAATCCATCGATCCAGCCAGGCGGTTAAGGCGGCGAGTGCATCCTGGTAACGGATGAAAGTGCGTTCGTAGATTTCGTCGATGTAGAAGCGGTTGCGCAGTGCGGTGGTGAGGGGTTTTTGCCAATCGGCGAGGGGGTCGGTTTTGGCGTTGCGGTAGAGGCGGACGGCGAGCCATGCGCCGAGGGCGACGGCGGCGAGGCTGGTTATGGCGGCGGCGGTTCCGTGGTCGTGGCCGATTTCTCCGAGTTGGGATGCCAGCGTGGGGGCGATGTGGAGGAAGCCGCCGGTCAGGCTTAGGACAGCCAGGGCGAGGAGCGGCCAAGTCATGACGGCGGGGGATTCGGTGGCTTTGCGGGCTGCGGTGGAGCGGGTATCGCTGGTGAAGGCGACGAGGAAGAGTCGGCCCATGTAGAAGGTTGTGAGGATGGCGACGAGGGCGGTTATGGCGAAGAGGAGCGGGCTGCCGTGTTCGCCGAGTGCGGCGGCGAGGATGGCGTCTTTACTGAAGAAGCCGCTGAGTGGGGGGACGCCGCAGAGGGCGAGAGTTCCGATGAGGAACGTCCAGAACGTGAGGGGCATGCGTTGGCGGAGGCCGCCCATGCGCCAGATATCCTGTTCATGGTGGAGGGCGGCGATGACGGAGCCGGCACCGAGGAAGAGGAGGGCCTTGAAGAAGGCGTGGGTTGTGAGGTGGAACATGGCGGCGGTGGGGGCGGCGACGCCGACGGCGAGGACCATGTAGCCGAGTTGGGAGAGAGTGGAGTAGGCGAGGATGCGTTTGATATCGTTTTGCTGAATGGCGATGAGGGCGGCGAACAGGGCGGTGAGGCCGCCGGTCCAGGCGATGAACGTGAGGGCGCTGGATTCGGGGAGGCTGAGGATGAAGAAGACGCGGCAGAGCATGTAGACGCCGGCGGCGACCATGGTAGCGGCGTGGATGAGTGCGCTGACGGGAGTGGGGCCTTCCATGGCGTCGGGCAACCAGACATGGAGGGGGAGCTGGGCGGATTTGCCGACGGCGCCGCAGAAGAGGAGGAGGCCGACGAACGTGACTTGATCTCCGAGGGCATTGGGTCTGGCGGAGAGGATCGACTCGAGGTTACCGAAGTGGAGCGATTCCACCAGGAACCAGACGATGAGGATACCGATGAGGAAGCCGAAATCGCCGAGGCGATTGGTCAGGAATGCTTTTTTACTGGCATCGGCGGCGCTGGGGCGTTCGAACCAGAACCCGATGAGGAGGTAGCTGGAGACGCCGACCAGTTCCCAGAAGATGAACATCATGAGGAGGTTATTGGCCAGGACGATGCCGAGCATGGAGAACGTGAAGAGGCTGAGGCAGGCGAAGTAGCGGGAGAAGCCCGGGTCGCCTTTCATGTAGCCGAGAGAGTAGATATGGATTGCGGAGCCGACGCCGGTGACGACGAGGAGCATGCAGAGGCTGAGGGGGTCGAGGCGGAGGCCGAAGCTGACGTCGAGGGTGCCGACCTGGAGCCAGTTGAAGCTGGTTTCCGGGGTGGCGGGGTTCCAGCCGTTGGCGAGGATGAAGAGGATTGTGAGCGCGAAGCTGGTGGTGACCGCGCCGATGGAGAGGCGGGCACTACGGGAGGGGTCCCTGAGGGAGGAGAGGGTGATGCTGGCGGCTGCCCCGAGGGGCAGCAGCAGGATCAGCCAGGGAATCAGGGGGAGGTGCATGGTTTAGAATTTGAGGAGGCTGAGTTCTTCGGGGTGGGCGGATTGGCGTTTACGGAAGAGAGCGACGATGAGGGCGAGGCCGACGGCGACTTCGGCGGCTGCGACTGTGATGACGAAGAAGACGAGCATTTGGCCGTTGAGGTTATTATTGAAGCGGGAGAAAGCGACCAGAGTCAGGTTGGCGGCATTGAGCATGAGCTCGAGGGACATATAGATGACGAGGAGGTTTTTGCGGAGGATGACGCCGAGCAGCCCCAGGGAGAAGAGGAGGATACTGACGATGAGGTAATGTTCGAGTCCGACGCTCATGGTATGGCTAGGGAGTGGTCTGTTTCGGGGGTTATTTCAGGTCCTTTTTGCTGAGGAGGATGACGCCTACCATGGCGACGAGGAGCAGGACTGAGAGTAATTCGAAGGGGAGCAGGTAATGAGTGAACAGGGCGCGGCCGATTTCCGGTGCATTGGCTTCGAGCGAGGCGGCTGCCTTGGGGGCGGCGAGCGAGGCGTTGAGAGAGGTGAGGAGGACGGCGGCGAGGCCTCCGACGGCGAGGACGCCCACGAGAGTGGCGGAGCGGCTGACCCGGCGTTTTTCTTCCTGGGGGAGGTCGAGGAGCATGATGACGAAGAGGAACAGGACCATGACGGCTCCGGCGTAGACGAGGATTTGGACGGCGGCGAGGAAGAAGGCGTGGAGGAGGACGAACAGGCCGGAGAGGCTTACCAGCGTGAGCACCAGGAACATGGCGCTGGTGACGGGGCTACGGCTGAAGGGGTTGGCGATGACGAGGAGCGCACCGGAGAGGGTGAGGGCAGCGAAGATATAGAATAGGAGGTCGGCTGCGTTCATTCGGGTTTGAAAGTGGTTTGGGCTGCGGCCTCCTGCTCCTTCTGTTTCCATTTCATGATGGGGTCCTGATGGACTCCACCCAGTTCGAGCAGCTTGTCGATGTTATAGACCAGATCATCCCGGCTGGTGGCATTCAGGGAGTAGTCCTTTTTGAGGAAGATGGCTTCTTCGGGGCAGACCTCCTGGCAATAGCCGCAGAAGATGCAGCGCAGCATATTGATTTCGAAGTCGCGCGGGCGCTTTTCGACGTTGCCGGTATCGGGATTGATTTCGGGCCCTGGCGGGGTGATGCGGATGGCTTTTGGTGGGCAGATAAACTCGCAGAGCTGGCAGGATACGCATTTGGTGCGGTCTTCCTGATCTTTCACGAGGTAGGGTGCGCCGCGGTAGCCTTCCGGGACGACCCAGCGTTCCTCCGGGTATTGCATGGTGACCTTGCGCCGGAAGAAGAGGCGCAGAGTGACTTTGAATCCGCCGATGATTGCCGGCAGATAGAGCCTTTCCCACCAACTGAGAGCTTTGCGTTTGATAATCATTTCAGCACGGCTTGGATCCAGAGCCATCCGGCGGTGACGACGACATTGGCGAGGGAGAGCGGGAGCAGACGGCGCCAGCCGAGGTCCATGAGTTGGTCGTAGCGGAAGCGCGGCCACATCCAGCGCACCCAGATGGCGACGAACATGACGGCGCAGAGTTTAGCGATGAAGACGGCGATATGGATGAGGCCGCCGAGGAGGGAATTTGAGACCTCGTTCAGTCCGAAGAAGGGGAGGGTCCAGCCGCCGAGGAACATGACGACGATGAGAGCTGAGGCTAGCGTCATGCCGGCGTATTCGCCCATGAAGAAGAGGGCGAATTTCATGGAGCTGTATTCCACGTTATAGCCGCCGGCGAGCTCCTGTTCGGCTTCTGGAAGATCGAACGGGAGCCGATTTGTTTCGGCGAAGGCTGCGGCGAGGAATACGGCGAAGGCGATGGGTTGTTTAAAGATGAGCCAGCCGAAGATGCCGTGGGCCTGGTAGCTGATGACGTCGGTGAGGTTGAGGCTGCCGACGAGGAGGAGGGGTGGGACGACGGAGAGTCCCATGGCGAGTTCGTAGGAGATCATTTGAGCGCTTGAGCGCATACCGCCGAGGAAGGGGTATTTGGAATTGGAGGCGTAGCCGGCGAGGACGATGCCATAGACGCCGAGGGAGACGATACCGAAGGTGAAGAGGATACCGACGTTGAGGTCGGCGATGACCATGGGGTTATTGGGGTTCCCGAGGTTGGAGCCGAAGGGGATGACGGCGAGCGTGATGACCCCGGGGATCATGACGATGGCTGGGGCGAGCCAGAAATAGATTTTACGGACGTGCCCGGGGGTGAAGTCTTCCTTGAGGAAGGCTTTGACGGCATCGGCGACGGGCTGGAGGAGGCCGAACGGGCCGACGCGGTTGGGGCCGATGCGGCCCTGGATGGCGGCGGAGACCTTGCGTTCGACCCAGACGGCGTAGGCGACGATGGTCATGAGCACCGAGAAAGCTCCGAGGATCTTCAGCGAGCTGAAGAGCAGGAACTGCTGGGTGTCACTGAGCTGTTGAATCCAGTCCATGATTTAAGCGGGCACGTCGGTGCCTTGGTCTCCGAGGCTGGCCCAAGTGATTCCCTTGAGGGGTTTCAGTTCGGTGGCCATCTGGTTAAAGAGCCCCTCCATGCTGGTCGGAAGCTCGGTTCCGGTCAACTTTTGGACGATTTCGGAGAGAAATTCTGATTCCGGGCGGGCGTCGCCCTTGGGTTCCACGGCTTTGAAGAAGCGTTGGATCCGGTTGCGGGAGTTAATGAACGTGCCGCGTTTTTCGGGGGCTCCGCAGCCGGGGAGGAGGAGGTGGGCGAGGGCGGTGGTGTGGTTGGGGAGGATGTCGCTGACTGCCAGGAAACTGAGCTTTTTGAGGAGCTCGGGGCTGAGGCCATGGCGGGTTACGTCTTCGCCGAAGACGATGAGCGTATGGATTTTTCCGGTTTCGATCCCTTTGGCGATGGCTGGGAGGTTTTCCCCGGGGGTGGGGCCGGAGAGGTGGGTGATGAGAGTGCCGTGGGTATTGGGGTTGCGGTCGGCGTGGAGCAGGAGTCGGTCCGGTTCGCCCCAGCGCGGGATTGAATCCGATTTTGCGCGGGTGTGGGTGGCGATTTTGTGGAGGAGCCAGAGTTCTTCGGTGGTTTGGCGGGCGGAGGCGATGATGGCGACGGAGCCGGGGTCGGCTTGTTGGAGTCGGTCGACGAGCGTGGTGACGGCCTGGGTCCAGGGGATGGGGGAGGATTGTTCGGGGGATTCGCGGCGAAGGACCTGGGTGAGTCGGTCTGGCCGGTGCAGCCATTTATAGTTCAGGCGACCGGCATCGCACATCCAGGTGCTATTGACGTTATCGTTCTGTCTGGGGGTGTAGCGATGGACCTGATTTTCGCGGGAGCCTATGGTGATATTGCAGCCGGTACTGCAGGAGGTGCAGACGCCTTGAGTTTCCTTGAGGAACCAGACCCGCATTTTGAAGCGGAAATCCTTGGAGGTGAGGGCGCCGACGGGGCAGAGGTCGACCGTATTGAGAGTGTAATTGTTATCGAAGGCCTGGCCCGGGTAGGTGGAGATCGTGTTATAGCTACCGCGGTTGATGATACCGAGGGCATCATCACCGGCGATATCGCGGGTGAACCGGATGCAGCGCGTGCAGAGGATGCAGCGTTCGTCATCGAGCATGATGCGCGGGCCGAGGTCCACCTGTTTGGGTTTATGGACTTTGGTTTCGGCGAAGCGGCTGGCGGCCTGGCCGTGTTGGACGGAGTATTCCTGGAGTTTACATTCTCCGGCCTGGTCACAGATGGGGCAATCGAGGGGGTGGTTGATGAGGAGGGATTCGAGGATGCCTTCGCGGGTTTTGAGGATGGAGGGTGTATCCGTGTAGATTTCCATGCCTGGCGAGATGGGGGTGGCGCAGGCGATGGCGACGCGTGGGGTTTGGGGTTCGTAGGGGAGTGTTTGGAGGAGGATTTTGGGTGTGCCGTCGGGGTTGAGGATTGGCTGGCGGTCGGGGCCGAGAGCGGGCATGCCGAATTCCACGAGGCACATGCGACAGTTACCGGCGACGGGGAGTTTTGGGTGGTAGCAGTAGTGGGGCACGTCCACGCCGGCGGCTTCGCAGGCTTGGATCATGGTGGTGGGGAGTGGGCGACCGGAGACGGGGTCGGGCGTGGTGCGGGGTACAGTGACCTCACGGCCGTTGACCTTGACGGTGAACGTATCGGCGGGAGCAGCGGTGGGTTTGTTATCGGTGTCAGCCATGAATCAGGAGCCGTGGGTTGGGCTGGAGGCTTGGGGCTGTGGTTGTGCGTTGGAGTTGCTGTGTTGGGAGAACTCCTCTTTGAATTTGTCGACGAAGCTGAGGACGGGCCAGGAGCAGGCTTCGCCGAAGGCGCAGACCGTGCGGCCCTGGATACCGCGGGCGATATGGAGGAGGTAATCGGGATCCTCGGGGCGTGCGCCGCCGTGGGTCATGCGGTGGAGGGCTTTACTCATCCAGAGGGCGCCTTCGCGGCAGGGGGTGCATTGGCCGCAGCTTTCGTGGGCGTAGAATTCGCTGATATTGGCGAGGGCATCCACCATGTTGGTGGAGTCATCGAGGACAATGATGGCGCCGGATCCGGACATGCTGCCGGCGCGGGCGAGCGAATCGAAGTCGTAGGGCAGGTCGAGGAGATCGACTTCCTGGGAATCCTCGGTGCCGTTGAGGTTCCGTTTCTTGAGGGTGAATTTTTCGTCGGCGCGGAAGACTTTAGCGGACGAGCCGCCGGGGATGACCGCTTTGAGTTTGCGGCCATCGGGGAGGCCGCCGCCGAAGTTGGGGTGAAAGATGAGTTCGCCGAGAGTGACTTTACCGACTTCGATTTCGTAGACGCCGGGGCGTTTGACGTGGCCGCTGAGGCTGACGAGGCGGGTGCCAGTATTATTGGGGGTGCCGAGTTTGGCGTATTCGGAGCCGCCCATTTCGATGATGTGCCGGACGGCGCAGAGCGTTTCTACGTTATTGACGATGGTAGGGCAGAGGTAGAGGCCGAGGACGGCGGGGAAGTAGGGTGGTTTGATACGGGGGTAGGGGCGTTTACCTTCGAGGGATTCGATGAGTCCGGTTTCCTCGCCGCAGATATAGGCGCCTGCGCCGCGGTGGACGTGGATTTCGAGGTCGAAGCCGCTTTTGAGGATATTCTTTCCGAGGAATCCGGCTTTGCGTGCTTCGGCAAGGGCTTGAGTGAGGATGCGGGCGCCGTCGACGAATTCGCCCCGGATATAGATATAGGCGAGGTGGACGTCATTGGCGAAGCAGGCGAGGATCATTCCCTCGATGAGCTGGTGCGGGTCTTTATGGATGATCTGCCGGTCTTTGAACGTGCCGGGTTCGGATTCGTCCGCGTTGCAGATGAGGTAGATGGGTTTGCCGCTTTTGCGGTCGACGAAGGACCATTTGAGCCCGCAGGAGAATCCGGCTCCGCCGCGTCCGCGGAGTCCGGAGTCCATGACTTCCTTGCGGATTTGTTCAGCGGCGGAGAGGGTGCGGCCGTCGGGGAGAGTGCGGGGTTCGGCGCTGAGGGCGGCTTTGAGGGTTTTGTAGCCGCCGTGTTTACGGTAGCAGGCGAGGTCGACTGAGTAGCCCTGGGAGTCGACGTGTTTTAGGATGAGGCGGGATTCCTGGGCCATGGGTATTACGATTGGGCAAAGAGGTTACGGCAACGATTGACATCTGGCAGGAGGCAACTAGACTGCGCGCCACGTTCGTTGCCGAGTGGTGTAACGGTAGCACAGCAGTCTCTGGATCTGCTTGTCATGGTTCGAATCCATGCTCGGCAGCCACGTTTCATTCCTTCTTTTTCCTCCCTGAATGGTTTCTAGTTTCTGGATTTTCTGCGTCCTCCTCCGGGGTGGGGGTGGAATTTTTTTCGCAGGTTTGGAGGAGTTGATCCAGTTGCTGGGGTGAGACTGACTCGTGGAGAGTATCGTTGCACATGACGGCTGGGGCGGTGCCGCAGCTGGCGAGGCATTCCACGAACTCGACGGAGAACCGTCCATCGGGGGTGGTTTGGATACCGTGGAGTTTCGGGTTGAGTCCGAGTTTATCGCAGAGCTGTTGATGGAGCCGGGTACTTCCGCCGAGAGCGCAGCTGAGGGTGCGGCAGATTTTGATTTGGTATTTTCCGGCGGGGGCTTGCCGGAACATGGGGTAGAACGTGACCAGCTCGTAGACATTAATGGGCTGGAGGGACAGGCGTTGGGCGGTCCATTCGACGGCTTCCTGCGAGATCCAGCCATCCTGTTCCTGGATGAGGTGGAGGATCATGAGGGAGGCACTGCGCGGCTGCGGGTAATGAGTTACCAGCTCGTCGATTTGAGATTGGAGTTCGGTGGAGATATCCCAGCTCATCGGTCACATTCCCCCATGACGAAGTCAAAAGACCCCAAGATGCTCACGACATCACTGATCATACAACCGGGGAGTAGTTTAGGCAGGATGCTGAGGTTGACGAAGGATGGGGCGCGGATTTTGAGGCGGTGGGGTGTTCCGCCGCCGCGGCTACAGATGTAGAAGCCGAGTTCGCCCTTGGGGTTTTCGGCTCCGAAGTAGATTTCACCGGCGGGTGCGTTGACGCCTTGGGTGACGAGCATGAACTGGTGGATGAGTTCCTCCATGCTGGTGAGCACCTTGTCTTTCGGGGGGAGGACGATTTTGCCATCGGGGACATTGATGGGGCCGCCGGGGAGTTGGTCGAGGCATTGGCGGAGGATGCGGACGCTTTGGCGCATTTCTTCCATGCGGACGAGGTAGCGGTCGTAGCAGTCGCCTACCTCACCGAGAGGTACATCGAACTCCAGTTGGTTGTAGACGAGGTAGGGTTGGGCGCGGCGGACGTCGTAATTGACTCCGCTACCACGGAGGTTGGGGCCGGTGAGGCCGTAACCGATGGCGTCCTCGCGTGAGATGATGCCGACATTCTTGACACGGTCGACCCAGATGCGGTTGCGGGTGAGGAGCTGATCGACGTCGTCGATGGTGGAGAGCACTTCGTCGCAGAAGCGGCGAATGCTGGAGGTCCAGCCCTCGGGAAGGTCGCGGGAGAGGCCACCGATGCGGGTGTAGCTGGTGGTGAGTCTGGCGCCGGTGAGGGCTTCGCAGAAGTTGTAGATTTTCTCGCGTTCCGTGAAAGTGTGGAGGAAGACCGTCATGGCTCCGACGTCCATGGCGAAGCAGCCGATCCCGAGCAGGTGGGAGGAGATGCGGGCCAGTTCGCAGCAGATGACGCGGATATATTGGCAGCGAGGGGGGAGTTGATCGGTAATCCCCATGAGTTTTTCAACGGCCAGGGCGTAGGCAACGTTGTTGGCGAGGGGGGAGAGGTAGTCCAGTCGGTCGGTATAGGGGACGAACTGGTTATAGGTCATGTTTTCAGCGATTTTTTCATCGCCGCGGTGGAGGTAGCCGATTTCCGGGTTGGCGGAGAGGATGACGTCGCCATCCAGTTCCAGGATCAGGCGGAGGACGCCGTGGGTCGAGGGGTGGGATGGTCCCATGTTGAGGACCATGCGTTCGCCGTCGAGGTCCTGGAGTTCTCCGAGGGCGGCCTGTTGGGCTTGGGCTCGTGTGGCGGCGTCGCCGATTTCGATGTCCTTGAATTCAGGCATGGCTCAGTGGTCGGCGGTGCGGGAGCGGGGTTCGCGGGAGATGGCATCTTTTCCGCCGGCGACGGTGACGAAGGGGCCGCCTTCGAGGGGGGCGGGTTTGGAGAAGGCGATATCGAGGGTTTCGCTGGGTTTACCGGCGAGAGGGAAATCTTTGCGGAGGGGGTGGTAGGGGTAGCCTTCCCACATGAGGATACGTCGGAGGTCCGGGTGGTTGTTGAACCGGATACCCATCATGTCGAAGACTTCGCGTTCGTGCCAATTGGCGGTGGGCCAGATATGGCTGACGGTGGGGAGTGCGGATCGTTCTTCGGCGATTTTGGTTTTCAGGCGCAGATGGCAGTTGGGATTCACGCCATACAGTTCGTAGACCACCGTCCAGCGCGGGTCTTGTCCGTAATCGTCGATGCTACTGATATCAAGCAGCAGGTCAAAGCCGAGCTGATCCTTGGCGTATTGGCAGATGGCTGCAATATTTTCTGCATCAAGCACTTCGATCGTCGACTCGTCCCGGAAATGCGTTAGGGGTCCGAGGAGGTCGGGATACTTGGCTAGTAGTTGGGTGGCTGCTTCTCTGGGGGTCATGGGACCGGCTGGTTTAGCAGGCTGTGGATGGGTTGGAGGGTGTAGGGGGGTGTTTTTTTTGGGTGGAGACCACCGGTTCACGGCTCACCTTAGCCTGAAGGGTCATGAGGGCGTCAAGCAGGGCCTCGGGGCGTGGCGGGCAACCGGCGACGTAGACATCGACTGGGAGGATGGAGTCGACACCTTGGAGGACGGCGTAGCTGCGGTACATGCCTCCGGTGGAGGCGCAGGCTCCCATGGCGATGACCCATTTGGGTTCGGCCATTTGGTCATAGATACGTCGGACGGCGAGGGCCATTTTATAGGTGACCGTGCCGGAGACGATCATGACGTCGGACTGTCTTGGGGAGAACCGCATGACTTCGGCGCCGAAGCGGGAGATATCGAAGCGGCTGGCGCCGGTGGCCATGAGTTCGATGGCGCAGCAGGCGAGGCCCATGGGCATGGGCCAGAGGGAGTTTCGACGGCACCAGTTGAGAGCGGCATCGAGTTTAGTAACGATGACTTCTCCTTCAACTTTTGTATTATAGCCTATGGCTTGGGACTTCTGCATGGGCGCCTCAGGCGGGTCGTAAATGGCGGTTTTGCCTTGTCGGACGCGAACGTAGCCGCGGTCTGTAGACCTAGCAAGGAATATCCCGTTCGCCGCTTGACTCCACCCCTGCCTGCGTTGATATTTTCCGACTCTTTCGGGGTAGCCTGAAAGATTCCGCAATTCATTATGGTCAAGCCGACAGCCCGCAAGCGAGCAACTGCCGCCTCAACAGTGAGTAGCAAGAAAACGTCCCGAGACAACTCGGGCGAAACCGTTCCATCTGCGAAGGTGGCAGCAGGGCGGCAGCGGGCGGCTCACGCCAAGGAGGAGAAGGCAAAGGTCAAGGAGGGGAGCAAGCCTGTGAAGAAGGCCGCCAAGCCTGCGGCGAAGAAGGTTACTGAGAAGGAACTGGTGGTGGCGGCCAAGTCCAAGCGGGGGAAGGTTGCCATTGAGGTGGAAGCTGCCCCGGTGAAAGCGAAGCGGGGTCGGGCTGCGAAGGGCAAGGGTGCGGAGGTGGAAGCGGCGGTGGTGGTGGCTGATGCGGCTGCACAGGCTTCCGGGGCTGGCAAAGGCAAGGGGGGTGATGCATCGAAGGAGCCCGTGGTGGACGAGGCGAAGGCGATGGAGACCTTGGGGACGGTGAAGAGTTTATCGGGGATTGATTTGACGGAGAAGATTCGGGAGTTGCTGCGGTTGGCGCAGGAGCAGGGGTATCTGACTTACAATGATTTGAACGATGCGTTGCCGGACAACGTGGTGACGCCGGAGGAGTTGGATGATCTTTACACCAAGCTACGGAGCTTGAATGTGGAGATTGTGGATGAGGCGGAGGTGGACCGTGTGCGTCAGCCTGAGCCTGAGGAGGAGGAGGACAAGTCCCGTTTGGACATTCTGGACGATCCGGTTCGGATGTATTTGAAGCAGATGGGGCAGGTTCCTTTGCTGACGAGGGAGCAGGAGGTTGAGATTTCGAAGCGCATTGAGGATGCGGAGACGGAGGTTAAGCGGATTATTTACAGCTTTGGTTTTTCGGGCAAGGAGCACATTGCCTTGGCAGAGAAGTTGGTGGCTGAGCCGCCGAAGGAGCGTTTTGACCGGGTGATTTTGGACAAGAAGATTGAGGGTCGGGAGAATCACCTGAAGACGTTGCGTCGTTTGATCAAGGATGTGCGGACGGTTGATCTGGCGGTTGACGACAAGTATTCGGCCTGGCAATCGGCATCTTCGAAGAGCAAGAAGGAGAAGTTGGCGCAGGAGTTGGCGAAGATGGACGCCAAGCTGCAGCGTTCCTATCCGAAGTTTTATTACAAGCAGAAGGTCATTGAGGAGATGGCCTTGGTGGCGGACAACATTCACGACAAGATCCAGCACAGTTTGCGGACGATTCACGAGCTGGGGAAGCATCGCAAGTCGACGCACACGCAGGCGATCATTGACGGGGAGCAGAAGAAGATTCGGGCTTTGGAGGAGTTTGTTCGCTTGCCGTATGCCGACTATTTGGAGGCGTATCGGCAGCTGCAGCATTTTGCGAAGAAGGCGTTGCAGGCGAAGACCGAGATGGTGGAGGCGAACCTGCGATTGGTGATTTCGATTGCCAAGAAGTATACCAACCGGGGTCTTTCGTTCCTGGATTTGATTCAGGAGGGGAACATGGGGTTGATGAAAGCGGTGGAGAAGTTTGAGTATCGCCGTGGATACAAGTTCTCGACCTATGCGACCTGGTGGATTCGGCAGGCTATTACGCGTTCGATTGCGGATCAGGCGAGGACGATTCGTATTCCGGTGCACATGATTGAGACCATCAACAAGCTGATGCGGGTGCAGAAGCAGTTGGTGCAGGATTTTGGTCGTGAGGCTACGCCGGAGGAGATTGCGGACGAGATGCAGATGCCGGTGGAGCGGGTGCGTGCGGTCTTGAAGATGGCGCAGCAGCCGATTTCACTGCAATCGCCGGTGGGTGACAGTGACGACACGAACTTTGGTGATTTCATTGAGGACAAGTCGGCGGAGAATCCGTCGGACATGACCAGTTACAGTTTGTTGAAGGACAAGCTGGGTGATGTGTTGACGACCCTGACTGAGCGTGAGCGCAAGGTTTTGGAGCTTCGGTTTGGGTTGGGGGACGGGTATTCGCGGACCTTGGAAGAGGTGGGCAAGCAATTCAAGGTGACGCGTGAGCGTATTCGGCAGATTGAGGCGAAGGCCTTGAGGAAGATGCGCCATCCGACGCGGATACGGCAGCTGCAGGGGTTCCTTGAAGGCGAGGGCATGGACTAGTTGGGGTTGTTGAGGCAGGGCCTATGGAGATGCAGCGGAGGCCCTTGAGATTTGCGGACAAGCCGCGTTTTTTCCGGTGTTTTGGGCACGGAGGGCGCGGCTTGTTTTTTGTACTGGTGGTTATTGGGGTGTGGTTGGGGTGTGGGGGGAGGTTATGGGGACAGGGGACGCGGGAGGATTATGCGAGGGCGGCGGGGTTAGCGGAGCGGTTTCGGGGCAAGGTGATCCGTGATGGAGTGCGGCCGCACTGGTTTGATGGGGGGCGGCGGTTTTGGTATCGGCTTGAGGAGGGGGTGGGGAAGCATGCCTATGTTGTGGTGGATGCGGAGGAGGGGGAGCGAGGTGTGGCTTTTGATGAAGCGGCACTGGTGGCGGCGTTGACTGCGAGCGGGGTGGAGGGGGTTCGGGAGGGTGAGTTGGATTTGGGTGGTTTGGAGTTTGGCAGGGGTGGGGGAGAGATGCGTTTTCGGTTGGGGGGAAGATCATGGAGGTGGGTAGATGGAACGGGTCGCTTGGAGGAGGTGGAGTCCGGGCGTGAGGGTGCGGCAGTTGGGAGTGTTATTCCGAAGCGGAGCCGGGGGACAGGGTCTGAGACCTTTTTGACCTTTGTGAACCGGACTGAGGTGGAATTGGAAGTGGTGTGGTTGGATTCTGAGGGGCAGCGTCGGGGGTATGGGCGGATTCCGCCTGGAGGCAGGAGGAGGCAGCATACCTTTGCTGGACACGCTTGGCTTGTGGTTGATGCGGTGACGGGTGAGGTGTTGGCGGGGTGTGAGGCAACGGAGGAGCCGGCGTTGTTGGAGGTGGTTCCGGGCATGGAGGTGCGGGAGGCTGAGCCCGAGCGGGAACGCGTTCGTCGGCGGGGTGAGATATCGCCGGATGGTCGCTGGGAGGCGTATGAGGATGGGGGCAATCTTTGGGTGCGGCCGGTGGGGTCTGGTGTGGGAGGCGCGATTGTTTTGAGCCGTGATGGATCCGGGGAGAGACCGTATCGGGGTCGGGTGGTGTGGTCGCCGGATTCGAGCCGGTTGCTTGGGTTCCGGGTGACGCCGGGCGAGACGAGGAAAGTGAACATTGTGGAGTCGTCGCCTGAGGAGGGGGTGCAACCGGGGTTATTGACCTTTGACTATGCGAAGCCGGGGGACCGGCTGGAGGTGGAGGATTTGCGCATCTTTGTTTTGAGTGAGGACGGGGTGACCGGGCTGGATATTGCGTCGGATGATTTTCCGAACCCTTATGAGCTGCGCGATTTTCGGTGGTCGCCGGATGGGTCGAGTTTGAGTTTTGTCTACATTGAGCGGGGGCATCAGGTGGTGCGGCTGCTTTCTGTGGATGGTGAGACGGGGGAGGTGCGGCGGGTGGTGGATGAGCGGTGCGAAACCTTCTTTGATTATGCGCACAAACTTTTCGTGCGGCATTTGGACAGTCGGGGCGAGGTGTTATGGATGTCCGAGCGGAGTGGGTGGAATCATGTGTATGTGGTGGACGCCTTGACGGGTGAGGTGAAGCATCCGGTGACGACGGGGGAGTGGGTTGTTCGCAGTGTAGAGCGGGTGGACGAGGAGCGGGGTGAGGTTTGGCTGATGGCTGGGGGCGTGGTGGCGGGGCAGGATCCGTACTATCTGCATTTGGTGCGCGCGAGGTTGGATGGTTCGGGTTACGACCTATTGACTGAGGGGGACGGGTTTCATCGGGTGCAGTTTTCGCCGGACCGACGGTTTTTCATCGACACGTGGTCGCGGGTGGATTTGCCGCCGGTGAGTGAGTTAAGGCGGAGTGCTGATGGGGTGCGAGTGGTGAGGTTGGAGGAGGCGGACGCGAGTGGTTTGGTGGGGGCGGGATGGCGGGCGCCGGAGCGTTTTGTGGCGAAGGGTCGGGATGGGGTGACGGACATTTACGGGGTGATTTACCGGCCTTTGAGCATGGAGGCGGGGCGGAAGTATCCCGTGATTGAGAAGATCTATGCGGGGCCGCAGGGGGCGTATGTGCCGAAGGAGTTTCGCGAGTATGACGACATGCAGGCTTTGGCTGAGCTGGGATTTATTGTGGTGCAGATGGATGGGATGGGGACCTCGTATCGGTCGAAGGCGTTTCACGACGTGTGTTGGCGGGATCTGGCGGATGCGGGATTTCCGGACCGGGTATTATGGATACGGGCGGCGGCGGGGCATGAGCCGGCGATGGATTTGGATCGGGTAGGGATCTACGGGGGGTCGGCCGGGGGGCAGAACGCGATGCGGGCGTTATTGGACCATGGGGATTTCTATCGTGTGGCGGTGGCGGACTGCGGGTGTCATGACAACCGGGTGGACAAGATGTGGTGGAACGAGTTGTGGTTGGGCTGGCCTGTGGGCCAGCAGTATGTGGACTCTTCCAATGTGGAGCATGCGCATCGGTTGCAGGGGAAGCTGCTCCTGGTCGTGGGCGAGTTGGATCGGAACGTGGATCCGGCTTCGACGATGCAGGTGGTGGATGCGTTGGTGAAGGCGGACAAGGATTTTGATTTGCTGGTGATTCCGGGGACGGGGCATGGGGCGGCGGAGACGCCGTATGGGAAGAGGCGGCGGATGGATTATTTTGTGCGGCACCTACTGGGGGTAGAGCCGCGGGGGGGCAGGTGAGCCGTTGGTTCGCCCGGCGGTGGGGGGGTGAGGGCCTGTAGGGGTCAGGCTTTACTTTCCTCGGGCTCGGCGTCGGGGACTTCTTCGGCTTCCTCTTCTGTTTCCGGTTCGGGGGCTTCGTTGAGTTTCATAGCGCCGACGAAGAGGCCGGTGAAGAGGCCGCCACTGAGGAGAGTGTTACGGAAGAACTCCCAGGTGGGAGGGAAGCCGCTGGTGCCTTTGGTGAGGGCGACCATCCAGCCGGTGAGGCTGCGGGTGTATTCGGGGTTGTGGTAGGGGTTGAAGAACCAGGCGGCTGTGTTGGTTAGCAGGTAGAAGAGGATGGCGCCGAGGATACCGCCTCCGAGGAGTTTCAGCCAGGAATCGGAGGGGCGGAAGACTCGGCCGAGGGCGATGACGGAGACGAAGCCGAGGAGAGTGAGCCATTGGTAGCTATTAAAGGCGCCGACCTTGTAGACGAGCGTATTGAGCAGGAGGTCGGTGACGAAGAGAAATGCGACGGGCAAGGCCCAGGCGAGCTTGCGGGGCAGGAATACGCCGGCGCAGAAGGCGAGGGCGTAGATGCCACTGAAGCTAGGCGGGAGCAGTCCGGGAATGCGGGTTAGGGCCAGCACGACCAGAAACAGCACCGGGAGCCATATGCGGCGCTTTTCGTTCACGGCGGTGGATGATAGTGCAAATGCGGCTGATGACAAGTGTTGCGCAGGATTTGGGGGCGTTCGCCGGGCAAGGTTTCAGGGGAGCTAATCATAACCCCTTAGTTATGAAAGGGTAAGATGTGGGTGGGTGTTCGTGGCCCGGAGGTTCAGCTGGAGTTTGGATGAGGTTGTTATAGCGAGCCATCCAGTAGGGGAGCAGCCAGAAGACGCCGGAGCTTTCCAGGTGGCCTTGGGGGTCACCGAAGTCGCCTGAGGTGGTTTCCCATGGGTTTTTATCCCAGCGCATGACGCCGCGTTCACTGGGGGGCAGCATGCGGTTGAGTTGGAGGGGGTCGGGGAGGGGGTGACGGACGAGGGTGAGGTCGTTGCGGTGTGTGTTGTCGATGGAGTATTGGCGCAGGTCGAGGGGTGTATCCCGTAGGAAGGCGAGGGAATCTTCGGGGCGGAAATTGGCTCCACCGAGCCAGGCGTAGGTGTAGTTGAAGAACGGGTTTTGGTCATGGGCGACTGTTTCGTAGGCCCAGCTATAGCCGAGCATGAGTCTGGCGTGGAGATGGCGGTTGGCATGTGGGGTGAGGAGGAGGCCAGGGGCGGCGAGGGCGAGGAGTTCGTCGTCGATGTGGGTTCGTTCCGACAGGCCGTAGGCTTTGGGGCGGGCGGCGTTTTCGGCGTAGCCGTGTTCAGCGATGAGGCGGTTGAATTCGGTGCGATAGCGGGGGTTGTCGGTGATGTAGTGGGCGGTGTGGAGGAACGAGAGGATTTCGAAGGAGTTGATGGGGCGTTCGACTCGCCAGTCGGCGTCGTGGTTGAGTTTTTCCGGGGACCAGACGCCCCAGCGGGTGGGAAGGCCATCGATATCCTGCAGGACATAGTTATGGTCGATGAGTCCGTCCATGATACGGGAGACGAGGTTTTGGACGCGGCTTTTGTGCGGGGGATCGGCGGCGAGGAGGAAATAGACGAAGTAACCGTAGAAGTGTCCGGTGATTTCGTCGGAGCTGGTGTCGCCTTTCCAGAGCCAGCGGTTGTCCTTGGATTTGCGCCAGCGTGTTTCGACGGGTTTGTAGCGGGGGTCGCGGGCACGGCGGTCGGCGGCTTCCTGTGGGGTGATGGTCTCATTGGGGTCGGCCATGGTGGTCCAGTTGGAGGGGATGACCGTGCGGGCGACGAAGTGTGGGGTATCGGTGACGGTCTGGAGGAATTCGAGGGCTTCGAAGGCTTCGTGGGCCATGGTTTGGGCCTGGGGGTTGCCGGTGGCGGCATAGCGGAAGCTTTCCATGGCGAGGTACATGGCGGTGTATTGGCCATCGTTGTCGTCGTCGACTGGTTCCCAACGGGATGAGTCATTGGGGTTGGGGAAGCGGCATTTTTCGACGAGGCCGGGAGGGCGGACGTGTCGGGTGCGGCAGATCTGGTGATAGTAATCGGCTTTTTCGGCGAGTGTCATGGGTTGTTGGTGGATGGTGCTGACTCCGTTGGCGGTGGCGATCCAGGCGGTGCCGTTGGAGCTGAAGGCGATGTCGCGGACGTCATCATTGACGAGCCAGCGTTGGCTATGGAGGAAGGACCATTGGGAAGTGGGGGAGAGGCGGGCGAGGCCGGTGGCGGTCCCGATCCAGAGTTGGCCTGTGGGGTCGAAGGCGAGGCATTGGACGGTATGCGCGGGCAGGCCATTGGAGGCTGTGATGGTGCGGGTACGTTGGTTGTGTTGATAGACATCGAGGCCTCCAAGAGAGCCGATCCAGAGTTGGCCTGTGGAGTCGAAGGCCAGCGCGTGGACGTCACTGGAGACGATGTTTTCCGGTTGATGGATGAGTTGGGATGAGGTGGGGGTGGTATGGAGGAGGGCGTTGCCGGTGGCGATCCAGGTGCCTGAAGCGGGGAGGTACTGGATGTTGCGGACATCTTTTGAGCAGGGGAGATCGTAGGGTTGCCAGATGTTTTCCTTCAGGAGCCAGGAGCCGTTGGGGCCCGTGGCGAGCAGGCCGTTGTGGGTTGGGCCGATGCAGGTGATGGGGTCGTTGATGGCGGTGACTTTGGTGGTTTGTTGGGTGGTGATTTTGTAGAGCCCGTTCCAGGTACCGGCCCAGATGGTGTGCAGGTGATCCTGGAAGAGGTTGTAGGCGGGGCCGGGCTCGATATTGGCGGCGGGGGTCCAGTGGTAGTTAACAAGTTTGAGCACGCCGGCTGCAGTGGCGATCCAGACTGAATCGGTGGGGTCGACGAGGATGGCTCTGACGTTGGCAGCGGCGGTTGAGTTCGTGATGGCGTAGGGCGTGTGGGATTCCTGAGCGAAGGGTGTATCGGGGGCGGGTGCGGCGTGGGATGTTGGGCTGGTGAGGATTGAGTATGTGAGGAGTATGAGAGGGATGAAGCGGTGCGGGCGAGCGGGGGGAAGGCGGTGCATGGGGATGCTATAGCACCGTTGGCGCGGGGGGACAATGGGAGTCGCCGGTTGGGGGATCGGTGGTGAGTGCGCGGGTGATTGGCTGGCGGGATTGTGCGGGAAGAGGTCAGTCGAGCTGGGGTGCGTTATTCTTGGCGGATAGTGATGGCTGTATCGGTTTGGCTGGTGTGGGTTTTCTGGACTGTGCCGCCGGGCCATTGGACTTCGATATCGACAGGGCCGTTATAGGGGCCGAGTCCGAACGTAAGCGGGAGTTCGGATTGGGAGAGGTAGCTGCGGGTGGGGGTGATGGTGCGGGATTGGGTGACGCCATTGGCGGTGAGGCGGACGACGGCTCCGAGGGCGTTGGCATTGGCGCTGGTTCCCTGGAGGGTGATACGGAGCCAGTGGT
This sequence comes from Verrucomicrobiota bacterium, assembly GCA_046047235.1. Taxonomy (GTDB): domain Bacteria; phylum Verrucomicrobiota; class Verrucomicrobiia; order Limisphaerales; family JAHDYP01; genus JBMTVN01. Next base: position 25,627 of record JBJOII010000015.1, read on the forward strand.
TGCCGGTTTGCTGGTCATTTCGCAGGAGGAGGGGGGCGCCGCCGGTTTGGGCGAGGATGACGTCGAGGTCGCCGTCGAGATCGATATCAGCGTAGGCGGAGCCGCGGCCGACGATGGGTTGGAAGAGGTCGGGGCCGGCTGCTTCGGGCGGGACCTCGACGAAGCCGGTTTGTTTGGCGGCTCCGGCGTTCCAGAAGAGTTGGGCGGGCTGGGCGTAGCTTTGGCTTTGCTGGACCTGGTTGATTTCCTCTTCGAGGTGGCCGTTTGAGCTGAGGAGGTCGAGCCAGCCGTCGAGGTCGTAATCGAGGAAGAAGATGCCGAACTTGAGGAGCAGTCGGCTGGCGGGTCCGATGCCTTCGGTGATGGCTTCGTCGGTGAAGTTTGTGGGGTTGCGTTGGGCGACGTAGAGGGCGGTCATTTCGTTGGCGAAGTTACCGATGGCGATACCGATGGTGTCGTCGTTACGGAAGCGGGCGGAATCGATGCCCATGGCGCCGCGGGTATTGCCATAGTTATCGAAGGCGATACCGGTGAGGGCGCCGATTTCCTGCATGGTCCCGTTACCTTGGTTGAGGAAGACCATGTTTTGCACCGTGTCATTGGCGATGACGAGGTCAGTGAAGCCGTCCTGATTGAGATCGATGGGGGAGACGCCGAGCGGTTTGGCTACGGGCACGCTGGTGGAGGGGTTACGGACCTGGACTCCGGCCGTTTCGGAGATATCGGTGAAGTGGCCTTGGCCGTCGTTGCGGTAGAGGTGGGGGAAGGCGCCTTGGAAGTCGGTGGGTTGGCCGTAGGCGCGGCCGATCCCGACGAGGGAGTAACTCACTTCGCGATCGATGACTGGGGACCAGCGGATGTAGTTGCCGACGAAGAGGTCGAGGTCGCCGTCGTTATCGAGATCGAACCAGGTGCTGCAGGTACTCCAGTCATTGGTGGCGCCGCCGACGCCGGCGCTTGCGGTTACGTCGAGGAAGCGGCCTTGGCCTTCGTTATGGAAGAGCCGGCAGCCGCCGATACCGGTGAGGAGGACGTCTGTGAGTCCGTCGTTGTCGTAATCGCCGCAGGCTGCGCCCATGCCGTAGAAGGGGTGATCCAATCCGGACTGGTGGGTGACATTGGTGAAGAGGCCGTTGTCATTGCGGAAGAGGGCGGGTGTGGGTGGCGGGGTATTGGTGGCTTTGGGGTGCCAGGGCCACCAGGTGGAGTTGATGAGTAGGAGGTCGGCGTCGTTGTCCTGGTCCATATCGAAGAAGGCAACTCCACCGCCCATGGTTTCGGGGAGGAGTTTTTCGCCATAGGCGCCGTTCTCGTGGGTAAAATTGATCCCATGGCTGAGGGTGATATTGGTGAAGAGGGCTTTTGGCGGGCTTGCGGCGGAGGGTTTGGCGGTTTCGGGGGCCTGGATGGGAGTGACCTGTTGGGCTTGGGGTTCCGGTTTGGGGCGGAGGAGCAGGAAGCCTCCGGTGCCGAGCAGGGCTAGAGCGATGAGGGCGAGTATGGACCCGCGGACGGCGCGGCCGAGGATTGCGTCATCGTAGCGCGGCTCGTCGTCCGGATGAGGATCGGTGGGGGGTAGGTTTTCTGGTGCGGCCATGGGGTGTGACTATTGTTTGCGCTGGAGGTCGTAGATGACGATGGCTTGGGCGGCGTGGTCGGCGGGCGGGTTTTGTCGGCGTGCGGTGGTGACGGCCAGTTCTTTGGCATTGTCGTCGGGCCGGTAGCGTTCATGGAGCCGGCGATGTTCGGCTGCGAGGTTGCTTTGGCCGAGTTGTTCGTGGAGGAGGGCGAGGTTGTAGTGGGCGGCGAGGTTTTCCGGATCGACGGAGAGGGAGCGGTTGAAGGTGTCTACCGCTTCCTGGAGGCGGGCATTTTGTTGTTCCGGGTTGAGCCGGTCCAGTTTCGCGCGTTCGAAGAGCGTTTGTCCGAGTTCATTGAGGACGAGGACATCTAGGCTGAAGTCGAATTTACGTTGTTGGAGTTCGGGGTAGGAGTCCTGGAGGATGGATTTGAATTCCTGGATGGCCTGGTCGAGGTAGCCGTTTTGTTTATTGGCGAGGCCGTTGAGCCAGGCGACGGTCCAGCGTGGAGCGGGGGGATTGAAGCTGGAGGCACGTTGGAGGGCGGTGACGGCATCTTCGAGCCGGCCTTCCTTGAGGTAGACGCGGGCGAGGTTGAGGGGGCCATCGGCGCGGCCGAGTTTTTCGACTTCGAGGAAGGCTTGTTCGGCCTGGCGGAGCTGGCCTTTTTCGCTGCCTTTTTCGCCTTTGAGCAGGAGTCCGATGCCGTAGTCATTCCAGCGTTCCCAGGCATTGATGGGGGAGGGGGTGGCTTGGGGTGGTTGGGTGGTGGTGGAGGTGATGGGGAAGGTCAGCGTGTCACTGGCGATCGTGACGATGGGCAGGGTGTTGGTGACTTGGTAGGGTTGGCCTTTTTCGTAGTTCAGGCCGAGGAAGTATTGGGCGTAGAGCGTATCGAACTTCCGGTATTGGAGGTTGACGGAGACTTGGATGGGTTCGGTTTGGTGTTCGGGGACCTGGAAGCGGTAATGGACGACCTGGCCGGCGCCCGGGGGAATTTGGTGATCGTAGAGCGGGGTGAAGATGTCTTGTGGGTTGCGGCGGTCGATGCGGTTGCCGTGGCGGTCGAGCATATAGACGTTGATGAAGTGGGACCAGGGGTCGACTTCGCCGAAGTGGTTGAGGGATCCGCTTTGGCCGATGGTGCGGTTAGGGTCCTGGAGTTGGGTTTGGAGCCAGACTTCATTGGAGTCCACCGTGCCTTGGGTGAAGTGATGGCCGACGCGGAGGGTTCGCACCACGACTTCGAGGAGGTAGGTTTTTCCGGGCGTGAGGGAGGGTATTTCCGGGCGGAGCGGGGCGGTGAGGGGGCCATCGATGGTGCCTTCTTCCCGGAGGCCGAAGATATCGACGCGGAGGCTGCCTTCCAGGTATTTGCGGTGGCGTTCGACCGTGTTGGTATCGCCGCGGAGGTAGGGTATGGCGGTATTGGCGGAGGGGAAGAGGTGGTCGTGGATGTAGCGGGTGGTGGAGTTGGTCGGGTTGGAGTAGGTGGCGCCGAAGTCAGCGGAGGCTTGGAGGGGCATGTGACAGCCGGCGCAGTTGGTTTGTGCGGTTTGGGGGTAATAGAAGCTGCGGGCGCCGTGGCCGGAGACGCCGCTGAGCAGCCAGGAGTCATAGTGGTTTTGGCCGCGGAGGAATTCCTTGTAGTGGTTAAGTTCTTTGGGGATGTGGACTTTGTGGCAGGCGGAGCAGTATTCGGCGGTTTTGTGGACGGGTTTGAGGAAGGTTTTTTTGTGGAACTCGGGTTTGGCTTTGACGAGTTGGCGGTTAACGAACTGGAGGACGCGGTTGGTGCTGAATGTGAAGGGGTAATGCAGGGGTTCTTCGATGATGTAGTCACCGTTGCCGCGGGTGCTGTTGACTTGGGTGATGGAGTGGCAGGCTGTGCAGGTGATGCCGGCCTGGCTGGTCGGGTGTTTCTGGACATCGAAGTCGGGGTCGTCGAAGGCGCCGCTGAAGAACGGGACGGGGTCGTGGCAGCCTGCGCACCAGCGGGAGGCTTTGACATCGCCGTCGCGTTCGAGGGCGACTGCGCGGGTTTCCTTGATGCTGAACAGGTAGGACGGGTTATTGAAGGAAGCGAAGTGGTGGGAGCTATGGAACCAGCCTTCGTAGGAGTCTTCGTGGCATTCCTGGCAGTAGCTGTCGAGCATGAGAGTTTCTGCGGGGATGAAGCCTCCGTGGGCTGTTCTGGCGAGGGAGGGTTCGAAGTAGTGGTCGCCGTCTCGGGGGGAGATGCGGGTCCAGAGCCGGGGGTCCTGCAGGTGGAGGTAGCCCATGACGGCGACGAGGACGGCGATGACTGCGCTCCAGCGGATGCCGATTTTCCAGCGGATTCGTCGACCGGAGAGGCGGTGGAGCAGGTAGAGCCAGACGACGGCGATGGGGGTGAGGATATGGGCCCAGTAGGTGACGGAGCGGAGGCGGGGGTCACGCAGTTCGAGCCCCTCGACGCGCATGAGCAGGATGCCACTGACGAGGAGGAGGACGGATGCGGCGAGGAGGAGGTAGCCGAGGCGGATGGCGCCGCGGTTGGGGTAATCCCGTCCGTTGCGCAGGTGGACGGCGGCGAAAGCGATGAAGGGGAGCAGGAGGACAAGGCCGACCACGAGGTGGGCGAGGAACATGTATTGGTAGAAGAAGTTCTGGAACGTTCCGTTGGTGGTTTGTTCGAGGATGGTGACGGCGAGCAGGTAGACTGAGTTGGCGGCGAGCAGGGCGGTGAGGCCGAGCACGAAATGGAATACCATTCGCAGGCCCGGGGTGACGGCGGGCCGTCTGGGCTTGGGCGATGGACGGCCTGTTGTATTAATACCTTCCATGTCTGGTTCTGATGCTGGAGGCATTTACTTAGAGCGATTCCGTGCCGAAGGGTAGTGAGAAGGGGTCAGTGGCTGAGGGGGTGGGGCGAGTTGCTGGGCGGGTGGGGTGGGTCTTTTGTGGGGGCTGAGGGGAGAGTCTGTCGCTTGCTGTTGGGGGTGGGGGCGGCTAAGTTGCGTGGATGAGCCGGAATTGGAGATGGGTGGTCATTGTATTGGCTGCGATCCTGGTGGTGCCTTTGGGTCGAGGTGCTGAAGATCAGGTGCAGTTGAGGGACAAAGTCTGCATTTTGCCGGTGCGGGATGACGTTGCGCCGCCGTTGGTTTATCTGGTGCGGCGCGGGGTGAAGGCGGCGATGTCGGCTGGGGCCAAGGTGTTGGTCTTGGATATGGAGACCAACGGGGGGAGGCTGGATTCCACCAAGGAGATCATTGCGATACTGGATGAATTCGATGGTGAGACCGTGACTTATGTGAACAAGGATGCGTATTCGGCGGGTGCGTTCATTGCGGTGGCGACGCAGAAGATTTACATGGCGCCGCAGGGGGTGATTGGGGCGGCTGCGCCGATGGTAATGGCGCCTGGGGGAGGGGGTGTTCAGCAGTTGCCGGACACGGTGGAGGCGAAGATGGTATCGGCGGTGGCGGCGCGGGTGCGGGCGAGTGCAGAGAAGAACGGGCACAACAAGGATGTGATTGAGGCGATGATTAACAAGACCCGCGGGTTGGTGATTGATGGTGAGGTTCTGGCGCGGGAGGGGGATATTTTGACGCTGACTGATCGTGAGGCGGCGCGGGAGTTTGGGGATCCGCCGAGGCCGTTGTTGTCATTGGGGACCATGGATGATTTGGATGCGTTGCTGGCGGAGTTGGGTTTTGCTGAGGCGGAGCGTTTGGTGATTGAGCCGACGGGGGCGGAGAAGTTTGCGACGTGGTTGAACGCGATCAGTCCGATTTTGTTGTTGGTAGGGATTGTGGGGTTGTATCTCGAGTTCAAGACTCCGGGGTTTGGGGCGCCTGGGGTGGTGGGTGTATTGGCTTTTGCCCTGTATTTTTTGAGCGGGTATGTGGCGGGTTTATCGGGGATGGAATGGCTGGCGGTGTTTGCGCTGGGGGTGGTTTTGGTGGGGTTGGAGCTGTTTTTATTTCCCGGGGTGATTGTGGTGGGGTTGTTGGGGGTGGTGTTGATCCTGGTGGCTTTGGTGATGGCGATGGTGGACGTATATCCTGGCGGGCCGGCGGTTCCGACCTTTGGGCAGGTTCGGGTACCGTTGGCTGAGTTATTGATTGCGGCGCTGGGGGCGGCCGGGGTGATTGCTTTGCTGGGGCGGATTCTTCCTGCCACGCCGATCTACGGTCAGTTGGTTTCTGCGGGTTCGAGTGGGGTGACGAGTGTGGAGCGTCGGGCGTTGGTGCAGAGGGGGCGGGTTGGGCAGGTTGGGGTGGCGTTATCGGTATTGCGTCCGGGCGGGAAGGCGCAATTTGGTGATGATATTCTGGATGTGATTACTGAGGGGGTGTTGGTGGAGCCGGGGACGAAGGTGCGGGTGATCCGCAGTAGCGCTGCGGAAGCGGTGGTGGAGCCGCTGGAGTAGGGACCTGTAGGTTCCGTTTATTCTTCGGCGGGGGGTGGTGGCGGGGGATGGTCGCCATTGGGTCCTGGTGGCGGTGCATCACCGGGGGGGCGCTCGCCGTCACGTCGTCCGAAGCGGGATTGGTGGCGTTTGAAGCCTTCCTCGAAGGCGGCTTTTTGTTCGGGGGTGAGGACGGATTGGATGGCTTCGCGGGTGCGGAGGAATTCTTCTTTGGTCCGCGGGAGGTATTCATCCGCGATGGCTTTCATGCGGGACTGGCTTTCGAGGAGGAGCGAGGCGATCTCGTTGCTTTGGCTGAGGCTGAGGGTGAGGTCATCGGTCATGCGGCTGCAGATGCCGCGGATTTGTTCTTCGGAAAGCACTGGGCTCCAAGGGTTTCTGCCTGGTCCGCCGCGGCGGTCGGGGCCGCCCGGGCGGGAAAACCGCTGGTTTGTGGGTGAGGTGGGGTTTTCAGCGGCGGCCTGGGGAGGGGTGGCGAGGTGGCCGATGGTGATACCTGCGGCGAAGATGATGACCGCGGCGAGGATGGGTTTCCAAGCGTTCACCAGACGTCCTGAGTGGTATTGAGGGGGGCGTAGAGGACTGTTTCCAAGTCTTGGAAGAAGTTCTCAGTTTCGGCGGTTTCTGTTTGGCCGAACCAATTGAAGGCGCCTGCGAGGAGGGTGAGGGCGACGCACGGTCCGGCGAATCGCCAGAGGATACGATTCCAGAAGATCCACGGATCCAAGGGGATAGCGTGTCCGATGCGTGCCATGATCCGCCGCTCGAAGGCGAGCGGGACTCGATCATTCTGGGGCGCATGCCGTCCGGCGTTCAGCAGTTTTTGACGCAGGTTCTCAATGTTCATCGTCCTGGGCTTCATAGACGAGCTGGGTGGATTATGGGTTACAGGTCGTTGTGATTCAACCATCTCTCCAAGCGTTTCCTCATTTGTTTACGGGCGCGGAAGGCTCGGACCTTAACGAGAGTTTCGGACCAGCCTGTGAGGGCGGCGATGTCACGGACTGAGCGGTCTTCGATTTCGAGGAGTTGGATGACGAGTCTGGATTCGGGGGACATTTCTGCGAGTACGCGGTTGAGGAGCTCGCGGGCGCCGATGTCGGTTTCGGGTGCTTCCTGGGGTTGGGCTTGGAAGCGTTCCAGCCAATTGGATTCTTCGCGGGTGAATTCGGTGAAAGTGGTTTCGCGGTTTCGGCGGTGGGAGCGGAGGAAGTCGTAGCAGGTGCGTACGGCGAGTCGCATGAGCCAGTGTTCGAAGGGGGCTTCGCCGCGGAAGGAGCGTAGTTTTTCGTAGGCTTTGATGAAGATTTCCTGGGCGATGTCCTCGACTTCGTCTTCGCGGCGGGAGTAGCGGCGTATGGTGGAGAATACGCGGGGTTGGTAGCGGGTGATGAGGATTTCGAAGGCGCTGGTTTGGCCTTCGAGGGTTTGCGTTACCAGCTCGGCATCGGAACGGGGATCGCTGGTAGGGTCCGTCACGGGGTCATTTCTGCTCAGGCGGATGACTTTGGCCTGGCGGGGTGCGGGAGATTAGTCAGCGGAGATTCCGAGGACTTTTTCCAGCTCGGTGCTGAACTGGTGCAATTCATCGCGAATCCGGTCGGGCTGATCCTCCATGGTTTCGAGCATACGTTCGATGGAGTCGGGTTTCCGTCGGATGAGCTCCATGGCGGTAGTGACGAGGGTCAGGTGGTTATTCACGCTGTGGCGCATGTCGCCCAGTCTGCGGTTGAGGTCGGCGATGGTCTCTGGGGAGAGCGATATCGTTTTTTGCGGCAGACCCATGGTGGGGCATAAGGTGGCAACCTCGGCTGGTGAAAGCAAGTCTTGGGGCGGGTGCAAGTGTTGGTGGTGGGTTTTCTTGTTTTGGGGCTGGGTTTTCTGGTGGGGCTGGGATCGGGCTTGATGGCGGGGGTGGGTTTTGGTCAAGACTGGGCGCATGCGTAACCCGATTATGGTGGCACTGGATGTAGCGGACGCGGAGTCGGCTTTGGGCTTGGTGGATCGGTTGGCTCCGGTGGTGGGGGGCTTTAAGTTGGGGAAGGAGATTTTTGTGCGTGAGGGGCCGGGTTTGGTGCGGGAGTTGACCGGGCGCGGGCTCAGAGTGTTTCTGGATCTGAAGTTTCACGACATTCCGAACACGGTGGCGAAGGCTGTTGCGGCGGCGACGTCTTTGGGGGTTTCGATGCTGACGATTCACACGTCCGGGGGGCGGGCGATGATGGAGGCGGCGGAGCGGGCGGCGGTAGAGAGTGCGCGGGCGGCTGGGGTTCCGGTGCCGTTGGTTCTGGGTGTGACAGTGTTGACGAGTTTGGCGCAGGGGGATTTGGCGGAGTGTGGTTTGGATGTGCCGGTGGGCAAGCAAGTGGAGCGACTGGCTCGATTGGCTAAGGAGTCGGGGTTGCGGGGTTTGGTTTGCTCGCCATTGGAATTGGCGTTTCTGCGCGCGATGCTGCCTGGTGATTTCCAGCTGGTTTCGCCGGGGATCAGGTCGTCGGGGGCCCCGGCGGATGATCAGAAGCGGACGTTATCTGCGGCGGAGGCTTTGGCTGCGGGAGCGGATTGGCTGGTGATTGGGCGTCCGATTACGAAGGCGGCCGATCCTCGGGCGGCGGCGGAGGAGATTTTGGCGTCCTGCGCTGAGGGCTGAGGGCTTTTGCGGCGCGTAGAGCGGCGCCGCGGGCTGAGGGCTGAGGGTGGGGTGTGTGGGTTAGAAGGGGATGGCTGCGAATGCGGGGTATTGGTGGGGTGGTAAGGGTGGGGAGTCTTGGGTGAGCAGAGTGCCGTGGGCTTCGGTGAAGGCCTGCCAGTTTTGGGGGAGGGCAGCGATTTGGTCTCGGTGTTGGCAGATTTCGAGCCATTTTTTCAGCGTTAGCTGCGGGCAGGAAGTTTGAATGAGAAGCCGGTCTTCGGCGAGGAGGGCGGTGGCGATGCGGAGGGCTTCGGCGGCGTTTTCGGGTTCGGATTCAGGGTGTTGGATGCTGATCTGCACGAGGCGGGGTTGCGGTGGGGGCGGGGTGGGGACTGGGTTAGTTGGTGGGGTCCATGGGTGATCGGAGCCTGGGCATAGACTGATGAATTGGTCGGTTGCTAGGAGGAGGTCGGTGAGCAGTCCGAGGCCTCCGAAGATGGCCTGATTATCGACGGGCAGGTTGTGGTCGCAGGCGCTTTTGGCGCAGGCGAAGACGCGGAGTCCCTGGTATTTGAGCTTTTGCAGGGACGGGTGGTTGAGCCAGGTGACGCCTTCGGCGATGCAGTAGGCGTAGAGTCTGGTGTTGGGTTTCTGGTGCAGGTGGTGTTCGACCCAGTCGAGGGCGGGTGCGACGCGTGGGTCTGTGTTGGCCACAGCAAGGAGCAAGGTCCGGCGGTAGGTGGGTGACGTGCTCATGCGGGCGGGGGAGCGTTGGTGGGGTTTTTATGGTCTGCTATTCTGCTGTCGTGCGGGACTGGAATGGATGCGAGCTTTAACGCGCGGCGGGCACAAGATTTTTTTGGTGAATTTGCCGTTGCGCGGTGGAATGGGGTCCACTAAACCTCTGCGCAGGGTTACATCACGTGACCGACAGGAGACCAAGATCCTATGAAGCACAGAGCCCGAACCAACATCCCGGCCAAGGCCAAGAAAACAGCGGGGTCTTCCGGAGCAAAGCCCACGGCGAAGCCATCCAAGGAACCGGTCAGCAAGCCGAAGATGGTTTCGGCGAGTGGTACCCGGAAAGGGGCGCAGAAACCTGCGGGCAGCGCCGGGGCTAAGGGGGTGGGCTCGTCTTCCAAGGGCAAGGTTTCGGCTGCCAAGCAGCCTGCGAAGGGGGCGGTTAAGCCGGCCAAGGGCAAGGTTGCTGCCAAGAAGGCGGTCAAGGGAGTGAAGGCGAGAGGGGGGGGAGTGTCGAAATCGCGTGGTTCTACCAAGGAAGTTCTGCCGCAGGCGTTATTTGAAGCGGAGTTGCCGGTGGCGCCGGCGGCTGGCGGGTCGGGTCGGCGTTATGCGCTGGGGCCGCAGTCGATGGTGTTGCGGCCGGAGATACCGGACGAGTTGGGGGAGTTGCCGGAGGCTTACGGGTCCAAGAGGTTGTTCCTGACGGCGCGGGATCCGCACTGGCTGTATGCCCACTGGGACTATACGACTGAGCAGTTGAGGGAGTGCAATTCCTTGTCGGCTGACCGGCATTTGGTGTTGCGGGTTTACGTTGAGGATTTTAGCGGGCATCCCTGCAGCGAGCTTCGTGTTCACCCTGAATCGAGGAACTGGTTTATTCATGTGGGCAAGGGAGGGACCAAGTATTTGTCGGAGCTGGGTTATTATCGCAAGAGCGACCGGGTTTGGGTTTCGTTGAGTCGATCGGCGGCCACGCTGACGCCTCCTGAGTTGATGGGTGGGGGGCGGGAGGTTCATTTCGCGACTATTCCGGCGGATGTGCCGTTTGAGGTTTTGATAGCGTTGGTGCGATCTGCGGCCAAGGAGCACGTGCCGTTGGCTGAGGCGATTTTGCAGCTCCGGGCTTCGGGTTTTCAGGGGTTGCCTGAGCCTTCGGAATGGCCGAAGGCGGAGTGGACGGCACAGGAGGAGAAGTTGTTGGACCGGGTGGTGGCGGAGAATGTTTCCCTGGATGAGGTCCGGCGTGCGTGGATTGGCTCGCTGGAGATCACCGAGCTATTGAGGCGTCATGTTGCCATGCAGCGTGGTTCGGCTGAGTTCATGTCTTCGGCAGGCTTGCCTTTGGGGGCGAGGCCTTCCTCGGCGGGGGTGAGCAGTTTTTCCAGTCCTGCGGGGGGTGTGTCCCGGGAGCGGTCGTTCTGGTTCAACGTGAATGCGGAGCTGATTGTATATGGGGCGACCGAGCCGGATGCGCAGGTGACACTTGGGGGGCGGGTGATTCGCTTGCGTCCTGACGGCACGTTTAGTTTTCGGTTTGCGTTGCCTGACGGTGAGTATGAGCTGCCTGCGGTGGCGGTGTCGGCTGACCGGGTGGAGGAGAGGAGGGCGGAGCTGGCTTTCAGTCGTTCAACCAGTTACTCGGGGGAGGTGGGGGCACATCCTCAGGATTCGAATTTGAAGCCGCCGAGGGCGGAGTCGGTGGGGTGAGCGGGGTGATTGGGGTAACAAGGACATGTCAGGATATCTCGCTTTAATACTGCATGCTCATTTGCCTTTTGTGCGGCATCCCGAGCATGAGCGTTTCCTGGAGGAGAGTTGGCTGTTTGAGGCCATTACGGAGACGTATGTGCCGTTGATTCAGTTGCTGGACGGGTGGAGGAGGGACCGGGTTCCGGTTCGGTTGACGCTGACCCTTTCGCCTACGTTGTGCAGCATGTTGCTGGATCCTTTGTTACGGGGTCGGTATCAGCGGCATTTGGAGGGGTTGGTTGAGTTGGCGGAGAAGGAGGTGCTGCGGACCAAGTGGGAGAAGCACACGCAGCCGCTGGCGCGCATGTATCTGGCTCAGTTTCGGAGCGTGCAGGAGACGTATGCGGCGCACGACCGAAACTTGATTGCTGCCTTTCGTTCCTTCCAGGAGTCGGGGCAGCTGGAGATCATCACGACTGCTGCGACGCATGCTTTGCTTCCGTTGATGGCCCATCATCGGCCTTTGTTGAGGGGGCAGATTTTGACGGCGCGGGATCATTATCGGGACTGTTTTGGGAGGGATCCCCGGGGGTTTTGGCTGCCTGAGTGCGCGTATTCTGATGGATTGGAGGAGAGCTTGCAGGAGGCCAACGTGAGGTGGTTTGTGTTGGACACGCACGGGTTGATGAACGCGGATCCTCAGCCGCGTTACGGGGTCTTTGCTCCGGTTTTTACGCGCAATGGTCTTGCGGCGTTTGGTCGCGACCTGCAGTCCGCGAAGCAGGTTTGGAGTCGGGAGGAGGGATATCCAGGTGATTACCGGTATCGCGACTTCTACCGGGACATCGGGTTTGATTTGGATTTTGACTACGTGCAGCCGTATTTGCCGTCGCCGATTCACCGTGGTTTTACGGGCATCAAGTATCACCGTATTACCGGGCAGGAGGGGGTGAAGGAGATGTATGACCATGAGGCTGCGGGCGGTTTGGCCCGGGAGCATGCGGAGCATTTTGTGGCGTCGCGTCGGGCGCAGGTTGCGCAACTGGGCACCGCAATGGATCGGCGGCCGTTGGTGGTTGCGCCTTATGATGCGGAGCTGTTCGGGCACTGGTGGTATGAGGGGCCGCAATTTTTGGATCACGTCGTGCGACTGGCGGCGGTTGAATCGAGCGGTCTAAGTTTAGTGACGCCAACGGACTACCTTCGTCTTTACGATACGAACCAGGTGGTGAACCCGAGTGAGTCGAGTTGGGGTGAGGAGGGTTATTGGCGGGCTTGGTTGAACGAAACGAACGAGTGGATTTACCCGCATTTGCAGGTGGCGCAGGAGCGGATGGTGGAGTTATCCACCCAACATGCGAAGGCTGGCGGGCTGGTGCAGCGGGCCTTGCGTCAGGCGGGGCGGGAGTTGTTATTGGCTCAATCGAGTGACTGGCCGTTTATTTTACGCGCGGGGACCAGTCCTGATTATGCTACCCGGAGGGTGAAGACGCATTTGCTGCGGTTTTTATCGCTTTATGAACAGTTGCGAGCGGGGGCAGTGGATGCGGATTGGCTCAAGCGGATGGAGTCCACTGACAACCTGTTTCCGGATCTCAGGCCGGATTACTGGGGTTGATAGGGCGGGCGGGGTTTTGGGTCTCCGGCGCAGGGGTGAGCCAAGGGGATAAGCTCTCCTGAGAGGGGGGCAGGGAGAGCTTCCAGATCAACGGTAGAGGACTTTTTCCAGGTAGTTCACGGCTTGCCGGACGTTGGTGTCGACCTCCATACGGTCTTTCACCAGGCGGCAGGCGTGAAGGACTGTCCCGTGATCCCGTCCGCCGAACGCTTCACCGATTCCGCTGAGGGAGGTATCGGTCATATGGCGGGCGAGGAACATGGCTATCTGGCGGGGGAAAGCGATGTGTTCGGGACGGCGTTTGCTGGTCATGTCGGCCAGCCGGATATCGAAGTGGTCGGCGACTCGTTTTTGGATGAGTTCGATAGTGATGGAGTAGCGGCCTTCCTCGTGGAGGATTTCGCGAAGCAGTTCCTCCACAACCTCTTGGGTGAGGGGTTTCCCAGTGAGCGAGGCGAAGGAGGCGACACGGATGAGGGCGCCTTCGAGTCGGCGGACATTTGTCCGGATACGTGAGGCGAGGAAGTTCATGATGTCGGAGGGGAGCTGTACTCCGAGGGCGTTTTCTTTTTTGCGGAGGATGGCGAGACGGGTTTCGACGTCGGGCGGCTGCAAGTCGGTGGTGAGTCCCCACTCGAAGCGCGACACGAGCCGTTGTTCGAGATTCTGTATCTCGTTGGGCGGTCGGTCGCAGGTCATGACGATTTGTTTACGGGCTTCGTGGAGGGCGTTGAAGGTATGGAAGAACTCTTCCTGGATACGTTCTTTGCCGGCGAGGAACTGGACATCGTCGATGAGGAGGACGTCAGTTTGGCGGTATCGGCGGCGGAATTTGGCCAGCTGGTTATTCTGGATGGCGTCGATATAGTCGTTGGTGAAGCGTTCGGAGGAGATGTAGGCGACGCGGGCGCCTTTGCGTTGGCTGACGACCTGGAGGCCGATGGCGTGGAGCAGGTGGGTTTTACCGAGGCCGACGCCGCCGTAGACGAAGAGGGGGTTATAGGATTGGCCGGGGGTATGGGCTACGGCGAGTGCGGCGGCGTGGGCGAAGCTGTTATTTGAGCCGACGACGAAGTTCTCGAAGGTGTTTTTGGGGTTGAAGGTCAGGTCGCCGACGGCTGGGCTGATGCCATTGGGTTGGTCTTGGGGGTTTTTGGGGCGTGGGGTGGGACGATCGGGTTTAGCGGAGTGGTTTTTGGTGGTATTTTTGGCGACGCAGAAGACGACTTTGAGGGTGCGGCCGGAGGAGGATTTGAGGACGTCCTGGATGAGGTTGAGATAGTTGTCTTTGATCCAGAGTTCACTGAAGTCATTGGCGACCTCGAGGGTGAGGCAATTTTGATCGATGGAGACGGCGGTGAGGGGGGCGAACCAGAGGCGGTAGAGGTCGGCGTTGAGAAGCCCTTTGAGCACCTCTTGTGCGGCATGCCAAACTGCCTCAGCTGCGGGGGGTTGGGTGGGGGCTTCCTGCGGGTTTACGGTAAAATTATTCACGTTGTCGTTTGACATCCCTGTAACACTTTTTTCAGGACAATTGGAACCCGCGATTACGGCAGCTGACAGAGGCATTTCCCGAGCGGTAGTGGGGGTGGGAGATGGTCTCATGGGCTGCTGTTTCCATTGTTCTAAATTGCTTGTTTACAACCACTTAAAGTCAAAATCCGGTTCAACTTACGGGCAATTGGAGACGGAGCCTCGTGTTGCTGGGCAGATCGAATCGGCGAATGGGCTTTTAAAGCAAGGTAGCCCTGTAGACTAGGACAATATGTTAACAGTTTTTCACGAGTTATTCACAGCCTCGGAAGGCCCACGAAATCAGAGACTTCTCGAGTTTTCCGATCGTTGGGCGGGGGTGGGGTGAGGCGGGTTAATCGCAGTGCGAAAAACGTTCGCTTGCGACTTTCGTTTTGGGGAGCTTGGGGCTGAAGCCTTAGACGGCCTGTTCGCCGGTTTCGTCGGTGCGGATACGGATGGCGTCATCTACGGGTGAGATGAAGACTTTTCCGTCTCCGATTTTGCCGGTTTTGGCGGCTTTAACGATGGCTTCGGCGGCTTCACGGACTTGGGCATCGCCCAGGACGACCTCGACTTTGATTTTTGGCAGGAAATCGACGGTGTATTCGCTGCCGCGGTAGATTTCGGTATGCCCTTTTTGTCGGCCGAAGCCCTTGACTTCGGAGACGGTCATTCCTTCGATGCCGAGGGCGGCGAGGGCTTCTTTGACGTCGTCCAGTTTGAAGGGTTTGATGATGGCTTCGATTTTTTTCATGGTGTGGCGAGCGATGGGGGCAGTGTATCAGCGACGATCTGGGGGCTGGCAAGGAATCTCTGATTTTGGGGCGGCGCAGGTTGGGTGAGGTTAGGAGGTTGGGGAATCGAGTTTGGTGGTGAGCGTGCGGTGGTCGACTTTTCCGGTGCCGAGTTTAGGGATTTCGCGGACTGTGATGAGTTTTCTGGGGACGGCGAGGTTACTGAGTCCGCTATTTCGGATGGCTGTACGGATTTCGTCCATCTTGAGTCGGGGCTCGTTGGTGACGGCGATGAGCATTTCGCCTTTGTCGGAGTCGGGGCGACTGATGACGGCTACTTCGCATTTGGGGGCGTATTGGGGGAACGCGCCGGCGAGGGCGTCCTCGACGGCGGTGAGGCTGATCATTTCGCCGCTGACTTTGGCGAATCGTTTAAGTCGGCCGAGGATAGAGACGAAGCCGCGTTGGTCGACGTGGGCGATGTCGCCGGTGTCGTACCATCCGTTGAGGGCTTGGAATGCGGCATTGGGTTCGGGGTTGAGGTAGCCGCGCATGATGTTGGGGCCGCGGACGAAGAGGCGGCCGCCCTCGGGGACGCCGGGAACGGATTCGGTGCGCCATTCCATGCCGGGCATGATTCTGCCGGCGCTTCCGGTGAGGCAGGACATGGGGGTATTGACGCTGATGGCCGGGCTGCATTCTGTGGCTCCGTAACCTTCGAGAATGCGGACGCCGAAGACGCGGCTCCAGGTATTCAGAGTGGCTTCCTGCACTTTTTCAGCTCCGGCGAAGAGGTATCGTACCCGGTGGAAGTCATAGGGGTGGGAGCGTCTGGCATAGCCGTTGAGGAAGGTATTGGTGCCGATGAGCACGGTGGAGCCCTGGTCGTAGGCGAGGGCGGGTATGACGCGATAGTGGAGTGGCGAGGGGTAGAAGAAGACGAACATACCGCGGACGAGAGGCAGGAGGGTGCCGACGGTAAGGCCGAAGCTATGGAAGAGGGGCAGTGAATTGAGCAGGCGGTCATGGTCTTCGAAATCGGTGACAGCCAGCATTTGGCGGATATTGGCGAGGAGGTTGGTATGGGTGAGTTCGACCCCTTTGGGTATGCCTTCGGAGCCGCTGGTGAAGAGGATTACGGCGGTGTCATTTGGCTGGGTTTCGACATTGGATGGGCCGGCTCCCAGGGCGACGATTGTGGCGGAGGCGAGCTTGGTAAGAGGTGAGATGCTGGACTTCACGTCCTCGAGATAGAGCAATTCGATGCCTGCCTCCTCGAGTGGGGCGGTGTCGATGCGTCCTTTCTCGAGGAAGTTCCTGGAGGTGATGATTTGTTTGAGGCCGGCGAGTTTGGAGCATTGGGTCAGGGTGACGGCTCCGGAGGTGAAGTTCAGGATTGCGGGGACATGTCCTGCGGCCCAGAGGCTGAGGAGGACGACGGGAGTGGCCCCGATTCCCGGCAGCATGACTCCGACGCGGTTTCCTTCGGATTCGTGGAGTTGTCGGCGCCACACTGAGGCCAGGGCTTCGGCGCCGATGAGGACGCGTTTGTAGGTGACGGGGCTACGGTTGATGTCGTCGAAGGCGGGCTGCTTCTTTCGGGCACGCGCATTGTCCACGATAGCTGCGAGGATGGTGGCGGGGCCTTCGGTCATTTCGGTTTCGAATTGTTGGTGGACCATGGCATCGCGGAGCCATTCGGTGAGGAATTGCCGGGCTTGGGCGGTGGTCATGCCTTCGCTGGAGGGGGGTGTGAGGGCTTTGCTGAAGTGGAGGGAGATAGGGGGTCGCCACTGTTTCAGGTTGGAGTGATAGGAGAGGAATGGGAGGCGGACTGCGTTGCGGATGTAGGCGGTGATGACTTGGGCGTGGGTTTTGTGGAGGAGGAATCCGGTGCCCTCGAACAGTTTCATGAAGGCTCCTGTTTGGGTGATGCGGCCTTCGGCAAAAAGGACCAGTCGGCCGCCTTTCTGGAGGTATTCTGCCATATGGCGGGCGCCGTAGGGGGACATGGTATCTACCGGGAAGGTCCGGCGGTTTTTCATGATCAGGCGGTAGATCCAGTTTTTTTCGGCTACGACACTGGAGACGACGAATTTCCAATCCGGCTCGAGGCATACGCCGAGCAGGAGCCAGTCGATTAGGGAGACGTGGTTGGGAATGAGCAGGACGGGGCCGGGGGTGTTCAGGCACTTCTCGTTGAAGGTCCTGAAGCGGAACAGTGCATTCAGGATGATGCGGATGACGGCTCTCATGGGTGGCTCGGTTTTCTGCTATGGGGCAATTTGGAGGCACTATCTACACGGCCCGGGTCTCGAAGACAACCTGCGAGTCACCCTTGGATATTGCGGTGAGGGGTGGGGTTTTGGCGGAAAATCGTCGCAGGTTTCCCTTTGACGCAGTGGCGCTCATGGACGAAACATAGTTCAGTTTAAATGATCATGATGAAACGAAGTGGTTCTTTTTGTGCCCTGAGCTTGGCCTTGGGGTTGGTTGTGGCAGGCTCGGTTTCGGCTGAGGATGCCAAGGTGGATGTGAGCAAGCTTCCTGCGCCGGCCAAGAAGGCCGGGGTGACCTACGACAAGGACATCAAGCCCATCGTGGAGAGGTCGTGCTTGAAGTGCCACAGTGGGGATCGTCCGAAAGGTCGTTATAACATGAGCACGCGCGAGGGAGTGTTGAAGGGGGGGCACGAGGGTGTGGCGGTGAAGGCTGGCAAGAGCGCTGAGAGCCCGATTGTCCATTACGTGGCAGATCTGGTTCCCGAGTATGAGATGCCTCCGATTCCGAAGCGGAACGATTTCCCGGTTTTGAAGAAAGAGGAAGTGGCGTTACTGCGTGCATGGATTGACCAGGGTGCGAAATAAGGCCTTGCCGAAATCCTGTGGTTGCCGCTGAGTGTGGATCGGGAGCGGTCTGGATTCCGTGGTGTTCGCGGTGAGGGCTGCGTTTGAGAAAAGCTAGATATGACAAATACTGAAAATAGTCCTGTGCTGGAGAAGACTCGCGAGCTGTGTGAAGCCATTGTGAGCCAGCCGGAATTTGGCACATTGCGCGAGCAGATGGACGCCTTTATGGCTGACGAGGGTGTGCAGACTGAGTATCGCGACCTGAGCGAACTTGGGGCCATGTTGCAGGAGAAACACAGGAATGGCGGTGCTCCTGAGGCCTCGGAAATCGAGGATTTTGAGCGTCGGCGTGAGAGTTTTCTTCAAAATCCGAAGGCGCGCGGTTTTCTGGAAGCGCAGCAGACCATGCAGGAGGTTCGGGAGACGGTCTCGCGTTATGTTACGCGGACATTTGAATTGGGGCGCATGCCTCAGCCGGAAGACTTCCATTCCTGTGGCTGCGGTTCCGGTTGTGGCTGCGGCTAGAGCTGGAGTGGTCGTTTTTTGATTCAAGCCGGTTCGGGCAACCGAACCGGCTTGCGTTTGTACATTTGGGGTTTAGGATTAGCGACAAATTGGCGCATGATTCGGTCCTTTGCATTTACCAACCAGGGGCGTTTACACACCAAGGACATCGAAAGGTTTTTGATGCCCACCTTGTTGGCGGACACGAACCTGTTTTTGTGGGTGGATTTGGAGAATCCAACGCCTGATGAGACGAAGAGCGTTCTGGAGGACGTTTTTCATTTCCATCCGTTGTCGATTGAGGACTGCGTGATGTTCAGTCCGTCACCCAAGGTCGAGGAGTATGCCCCGAAGGAGGGGGATGTTTTTCAGCCTTACCTTTTCATGGTGATTCATGCGGTGGATTACAGTCGGCAGGACGGGGTATTTGCCACGAGCGAGCTGAATTTCTTTCTCGGGCGGAATTTTCTGGTGACTTTCCATGAGCGTCCGATGCGTGGGGTGCAGATCACTTCGGAGCGGTGTTTGAGGAGTAGCGTGCATATTGCGCGGGCGCCGGACCGTGTGGCTCACACGCTGTTGGACTTGATTGTGGACAACTACAAGCCTGCGTTGGAGGAGTTGTCGCTTGAGATTGCGGAGTTGGAGCATCAGGCCCTGCAGAATCCGGGGCGGGACACGTTGAACAAAATTCTGCAGGTGAAGAAGGAAGTGGTGCATTTGCGCCAGATTATTGGTCCGCAGCGTGAGGTGTTGGCGAGGTTTGCGCGAGGGGAGTTCAAGATGGTGCGGGCTCATTTGGTTCCGTACTACCGGGATGTATACGATGGGCTGTATCACATTGCGGAGCGGGCTCAGAGTTACACGGATTCGCTCACGGGGATTTTGCAGGTGTATTTGAACATGGCGTCCAACCAGACCAGTGAGATTGTGAAGTTTCTCACGATCATCACGGTGATCACCACTCCGGTGATGGCGGTGGGTACCTGGTATGGGATGAACTTTGATGGCATACCGGAGGTGCATTCTGCGCACGGGTATGTGTGGGCTGTGGGGCTGACGCTGGTCACGACGCTGCTGACCGTGTGGTGGTTCCATCACAAGAAGTGGTTTTGAGGCCTTGCTGATGGCGGGTTCGAAATCCAGTTTTCTTGACAAGGTGCTTGGGCGCATTGGGCGTTTGGACTCCGAGGGGTTGCAGACGGTGGTGGAGCGTTTGGCTCGTGAGCGGCGGTTTTTGGAGACGCTATTTAACACGATTGAGGATGGGTTGCTGGTGGTGGATGAGAGTGGGCGGGTGGTGTATTACAATCGTGCGGCGACGGAGTTGCTGGGGTTGCCGGCTGAGCAGGTGGAGGGGCAGAACGTGACGCGTTATTTGCCCCAGCTGGAGTGGAGTGATTTGGTGAAGATGGACCGCCAGGGTGGGCCCCAGGTGATGCGGCAGGAATTTGAGGTAGAGTATCCGCGGCATCGCTATCTGAGGCTTTTTGCGGCGCCCTTGGATGGGGAAGCGAGTGGGAGTGCGGGGCTGGCCTTGATTCTGCACGACACGACTGAGATGCGGCAGCAGACCGAGGAGGCGATTGAGACTGAGCGGGTGCAGGCGCTGACGTTATTGGCGGCCAGCGTGGCGCACGAGATCGGGAATCCCCTGAATGCGCTGCATATCCATCTGCAACTGATGGAGCGGGAGCTGCGCAAGTTGAGGAAAGCGGTTCTGGAGCAGGGCGGGGAAGGGGGTGTTGGGGTGAGTCGTGCGGGGTTACGCGGGGGGGGGCGGACGCAGCGAATCGTGCAGTCGGAGGAGGTGGTCGGCGGGGAGATGGCTTCGATTGCGGATCGTTTGGACAAGTATCTCGGGGTTGCGAAGGGGGAGATCACGCGGCTGGATTACATTGTGACGCAATTTCTGCAGGCGATTCGTCCCTCTCCTGCCCGGAAGCAGATGGTGAGTCTGAACGTGCTGGCAGAGGACACCCTGCAGTTGTTGGGGCCGGAGATTCAGAATCGCGGGCAGGCGGTGGAGCGGGAGATGCTGGAGACGTTGCCACCTGCCCCGCTGGACCCGGTGCAGGTCAAGCAGGTGCTTGTTAATTTGATCAAGAACGCGATGCAGGCGATGTCACGGGGCGGGGTGCTGTCGATTCGCACCGGCGAGGCGCGGGATGGTGTATGGATTGAGCTTGCTGACACGGGGTGTGGCATTGCGCAGGAGCAGCTGAATCACATCTTTGAACCGTTTTACACGACAAAGAGAAAGGGGTCGGGTTTGGGGTTGATGATTGTCCAGCGGGTGATGCGTGAGCATGGCGGGCTGATCAAGCTGGACAGCAGGACTGACCGGGGGACCACTTTCAGGCTATGGTTCCCATTGCATGAACCCCGTCCGCGGTTGCTGGAGATTCAGGCTCATGAGTAGACCTACCTTGCTGATAGTTGACGACGAGAAGCCTACGCGGGACGGGTTGCGTGCGGCATTGGAGGATCGTTTTGACGTGTATGTGGCGGAGGATGCCGCTGCGGCGATGGAGTTGCTGGAGCGGGAGCGGTTTGCTGTATTGCTGACGGACTTCAGGCTGCCGAACGAGGATGGCATGAAGTTGATTACGCGGGCGAAGTCGCTGTCCCGTCCACCGGTATGCATCTTGATGACTGCGTATGGTTCGGAGGATCTGGCGGTGGAGGCCATGCGCCATGGGGCTGATGACTATATCGCGAAGGGACGTTTGCAGATCGAGGAGCTTGAGATGCGGATTTCGCGGGCTTTGCGGCAGCAAACGCTGGAGGTTGAGAACGAGTCGCTTCATCGGCAGCTGGACTCGCGTTTCGGTATGGGGAATCTGGTTGGTGAGTCCGTAGTGATACGGGAGGTGTTGGAGACAGTGCGACAGGTTGCGCCGTCCAAGGCGACGGTCTTGCTGCTTGGCGAGAGCGGGACGGGGAAGGAAATGGTGGCGCGAGCGATTCATCAACTGAGTCCGAGGGCGCGGGGGAGGTTAGTCACGGTGCACTGCGCGGCGTTGGCGGCCACGGTGCTGGAGAGTGAGCTTTTCGGTCATGAGAAGGGAGCGTTCACCGGGGCGCATGAGCGACGGATCGGGCGCTTTGAGGAGGCTCAGGGGGGGACGCTTTTCTTGGACGAGATCGGGGAGATTGATGCTGGATTACAGATCAAGCTGCTGCGCTTTCTGGGAGAACGCACTTTTGAGCGGGTGGGGTCCAACAAGACGATGGTGGCGGATGTGCGGTTGGTTGCCGCTACGAATCGTGATTTGTCGGCGATGGTGAAGGCGGGCACATTTCGCGAGGACCTTTATTTCCGGCTGAGTGTTGTGCCGATCCAGCTGCCGCCGTTGCGGGAGAGGACGGGAGATGTGGTTTTGCTGGCGCAGCATTTCCTGCTGGAGTCGGCGGAGGAGAACGGGAAGAGGCTGAAGGGTTTTACCGTTGAGGCGATGGAGGCGCTTTCCGGATACGGCTGGCCGGGGAATGTGAGGGAACTGCGTACCGCCGTTGAGCATGCGGTTGTATTGTGCCGTGGGGAGATTATTGGCTTGCGGGACCTGCCGCCAAGCGTTCGGCGTTCGGTTGAGGAGGGCTCGGGCATGGTTGGGGAGGGGGGTATTCCCTCGCTGGTGGAACCGGGTGAACTGACCGTGAGGGAAGCGGAGAGGCAGCTGATTATTCGTGCGCTGCGGGAATCCAACGGGAACCGCACCGAGGCGGCACGGCGGATTGGTGTGAGTCGGCGGACTCTCCATCGCAAGCTGCACACCTACCAGCTGGAGGATCTTTAAAGCGTGATTTGAGTTCGGGGATTACAGGGCTGGGGTGATCCCCCAGTAGGAATACCATGATGCATAAAGTTCAGGAGTGGATTCATCGAATTGAGGTGGGGGACCGTTCCCATTGGTTGCGGGGTGCGGTGGCGCTGATGGCGTTGCTTGTGGTCGCGGCGCTTTACCTGCTTTTTGAGTTTCAGAACCTCTCAGCTCCGCAGGCGATGGATGCGGCTCAGGTGGGACGTCAACTGGCGAGGGGGGAGGGTTTCACTACGCGCTTCATTCGGCCTCACAGCATTCACTTGCTGGAGGACCGAGCGGCCGAGCTGGGGGTTCCTGATGCGGATGCCGGGCGGCTGAGCCGGCTTCATCCGGACCTGGCGAACCCGCCACTCTACCCTGCGCTGTTGGGTGCAGTGTTCAAGCTGGCGAGTCCGGATTACGAGATTCTGAGCGGCCCGCAGTTTGTGGTGCATGAGCCGGACCGGTTGGTGGTCGCGGTAAACTTGGGTCTCGTGATCCTGTTGGCGGGGATAACCTACGCACTGGGGCGCAGCCTGTTTGATGAGTCGGTAGCGGCTTTGGCTACGCTGGCGGTAGTCGGAGCCGAGCTTCCCTGGCGGTTGGCCGGCACGGGGCAGTCGACACTGCTGGGGGTAGTCTTGGTGACGTTGTTGGCATTGTGCGTTGCGCGCTATGACCGGACGGCACGCGATGAGGAGTCGGGTACAGGCAGCAAATTGTGGATGGCCGGGGTGGTCGGGCTGATTCTTGGGCTGGCAGGCTTGACCTTATACGGGCTCTTGGCTCTGGTGGTTCCGGTTGCGGTGGTGTTGTTCCCGGGGTGGAAGGGGCGCAGTTGGTCTGCTCTGGGTGTTGCTCTTTTGGTTTGCCTGATCACCGTGGGGCCGTGGTTGCTCCGTAATTACCAGCTGTCCGGCATGTGGTTCGGTACGGCCTCGGCCTCCCTCTTTCGGGATTCCGCCTACTTCGCTGGTGACACTCTGGATCGCTCCCTGACGGCTTTGACCTCGCCGGACATGTTGCGGGAGATGTTCAGGCGAGTGCTTCAAGCGCTGCCTGGGGTGCTGCAGGGGGAGATGACACGGGTGGGGGGGAGTTGGCTGGCGGCCTTCTTCATGGTGGGCTTGTTGTTCACGTTTGCTGACCCGACACGCAACGTCCTGCGCTCGTTCGCCTTGATTGCCCTCGTGATGTTGTTGCCGGGGCAAGCGCTATTCGATGGAGGTGGAGGGCAGGAGTCGGCAATGTCACCTGTGCCGTATCTGCAAGTGTGTGGTCCTTTGGTTCTAGTGATGGGGACAGCGTTCTTTGTCAGCCTGCTCGAACACGCCGACTGGCAGGTGGAGGGGGCGCGGTTTTTGGTGACAGCCGGATTCTGTCTGGTGGCGGTGCTTCCGGCAGGTCTTATGCTGCTGCCTCCGAAAAGGAACCCCAGCACTTTTCCGCCGTATTACCCGCCCATGATTCAGCAAGCCAGTGGCTATCTGGAGCCGAAGGAGTTGATCATGAGCGACATCCCTTGGGCGACCGCCTGGTATGGGGACAGGGACAGTGTTTGGGCGACGCTGTTTGCATACGAGGCGAGGGGAGGCGAGGATTTGGCTGCGATTCATCAAAGGCGGAAGAAGTTGAGCGGACTCTACCTGACGCAAGTGTCCACGGTGGCAAGTTTTGTGGACGACATGTTTCGGCCTGCGAGGTTTCATGAGAGGCATGAGGAGGTGCGACGCGAGGCGGTGGGGGTGGTGGAAGACCTAAATGCGGCGGAGAGCAGAGTGGGGTGGCCGGAGTTCGTTTACCGCAGCATGAAAGAGAGCTGGCTACCGGTTTGGTTCCCGCTCACGGCTGCGAGCAGTGATTTTATCGGGCTAGGTCAGTTCCTCGTGCTTGACGTGGCCCGCTGGAATGGGGCACAAACCAAGCAAGAATTATACACGAAACCACCCGGTGAGATGCGCGGAAGAGTTGTGGATGAGGGCTTGGATAATCCGTAAAGATTTAGGTTTGACACGGATAGGTCTGCATCGTAAAAAACGACGACTTTTCAAGAGAAGCTGATCTCGGGAGAAATCTTGTTCAGAGCGAAACCATTATGAAACGAATCATTGCCTCCGCTGGTTTGGCCGTTGTGGGTGCTGCGTCAGTCCAAGCAGCTTACACTCCGGGTCTGTCACCAATGGAACAGTCCAAACCGTGGTCAGTCTCCGTCGCCGTGCGGGGGTTCTATGATGACAATATGTTCTCTGCGCCGACCGATGCGGACAAGGTTCCGGGTCGCGCGGGTCCTGAGGAGTCCTTCGGTGTCTCCGTGAACCCGAAGGTTGGGTTGAACTTTGCGCTCGACCGCACGGTCATCACCTTCAACTACAGCTACGATTTCCGCTGGTTCGAAGCTCGTGATAACAACGAAGCTGACCATATTCAGCTCGCCGACTTGGGAATCTCCCACTCCTTCTCTGAGCGCCTGAAGGTGGATGCGAGCGACCGCTTCACTTATGCTCAGGAAGGTGCTGTGCGCATCGTTTGCGACCAGCTGGTCGCCGGAACTCGCGACCCCGCCGCGGGTATCGATCGCGATATACAGGTCACCCTGATCCCCGTCATCGTTCGACGCC
>JBJOII010000016.1:0-49521 GCA_046047235.1 Verrucomicrobiota bacterium
GGTTCCCGCCAATTCGTCGAGGACTCCTTCCGCTACAACCGCAACCTCTTCGGCCCAAACCGCAAGTCCGGCGCACGCAAACTACGCGCTCTCAATGACGCTCACCTCTTCACCCTCAGGGACCTCAAAAAAAATGCCTTCGGGTGACGTCTTGAGACACCTACAACGTTGCGGTTCAGACTCACTGCTGAACAGCCATGCCTTTGTCTTTCTGAACAAGACAAGTTGAGTGGTCTGTTCGTGCAGACTATTGTAGGCACCATGACAAAACCGTCCACCGCCTCTCCCGAACGAGAAGCAGTCCGTCATACACCAAGATGGAAGCGATGGAGCTTTGTCGCGACACTGCTACTGGTCTGTTACGCCCTGCTGGGTTTTCTCGGCATCCCGCTGCTCGTTGGCTGGATAGCACCCTCGCAAATCGCGAAGCAGCTGGACCGCGAAGTCACCCTGAAGTCGGTGCGGTTTAACCCCTTCACCTTCGAATGCGAGATCAGCGACCTGGACATCAAGGATCCCGATGGATCCTCGCTCTTGAGCTGGAATCGCTTCAGGTTGAATTTCGAATTCACCTCAATTTTCCGCGGACCTTGGCGCTTCCGGGAAATCGTGCTTGATGCGCCGTCAATCAGGGCACAAGTCAACCCCGACTACCGTTTCAACTTCTCCGATCTCATTGAGAAGTTCGGATCGACAGCTGAAGATTCTCCGCAACCCGAATCACCCGATGAACCCTTGCCTGCGTTAATCATCGACTACCTGGCTATAACCAACTTCGCGGCGACCTACGCTGATCTGACCACAACCCAACCTTTCCACTTGGAAGCCACGCCAATCAACCTTGTCGCCCGCGATTTCCGGACCTCACCGGGGCACACCAACGGATTCAGGCTGGAGGGGAAGACAGACATCGGCATGGGTTTTGAGCTCGACGGGGAGCTACAGTTGTCCCCGCCCGAGCTGACCAGTCACGTCGAGGTCACAAACATCGCACTGAACAGTCTCGAGGCATTTTATTCAGAATACCTGAACCTCAAGATCCGGGCAGGCACCGTGGACTTAACCTCTGATGTTCACCTGCGCGTGGGCGGCGACAGCGAGACCGCGCAGTTACGAGATACGCTATTCAGCCTGAGAGGGCTGAGGGTAGGCCTGGCTGACCTCGCGACCAACCTCGCCGAACTGGACACTCTCGTGGTTCGCGCTCCCTTCGCAGATGCCTGGCAACGCGATGCGCATATCGAGAGCGTGGCCCTTGCGGGAGCAAGGCTAAAGGTGCATCGCCGCGCAGATCTCAGCCTCGAGATAGTCGAAGCTGCCCAGCCGAGGCAGACCGAAAAAGAAGCGCCCGCCACCGTGGCCCTGACCTTCAACGCGGTATCGAACATCGCAACGGTATTCAGTGGAAACACCAACGTGGGACTAGCCCGCTTGGATCAACTGGTTCTGACGAACAGCAATGTTGAACTTCTCGATGAAGCGCCCGGCATACCAGTCCAGGTGATCGTGTCAGACATCTTCGCCCGGGTACAGAACGTATCCACTGCACCAGACGCGAAGCCAACAGCCCATGTCAGTTTCCTTTGGCAAACCAATGGCACTTTCAGCCTCGAGACAACGGCTCAGGCCACTCCGCCAGCCATTGAAGTGGACGTGGCCCTGCAGCAGTGGAATCTGTCGGCGGCAGATGCCTACATCAGTCAATTCGCAAATGTCCGACTGCAGGAAAGTGCACTCAACTTCGCCGGACATGCCTCTCTGCTAGTTCCTCCTGACTCCGAACCGGAGGGCCGCTTTCACGGGAGCATGAGCATCCACCAGTTCAAGACCAGCCACGGGTCGGACATGGCCAACCTGCTGCATTGGGAAGACTTCAGCATCGATGGAATCACTGTCGATCTGCATCCGATGGATATCCATGTCGACACGGTTTCACTGTCGGCCCCGGAAGTCTGGGGAGTTCTTCATACCAATGGCACCGTCAACCTGCTGACCGCGGCGAACCTTACCAATGCAGTGATCACGGCGAGCACGTCGTCGGGCGCTGTTGATTCCACCGTGACTGAAACACCGGTCACCGGGCTCGAGGTCGAACCTCGGACCGAACCAACCACAGCCAACCTACCTCCGTTCCGCGTCGGCGGAATTCTCATTACCAACGCGATCCTGCACTTAACCGATGAGTTGACTGAGCCGCACGCTCATCTAACCGTGAACCCCCTGAACGTCTATGTGAGCGACCTGAACTCTGCAGATCTGCAGAGCCTCAACGTTTCAAGTTCGGGCTCCCTGGAACCGTCGGGCAATTTCGCCCTGGAGGCACGATTACGACCACTGGATGGGACTAACACGACCGCACTAAGACTCACCACAGAGGGCATTGATCTCAGCCCGACGGATCCCTATGTGCGGCGCTTCCTGGGATACCAGCTTGATCGTGGCACGCTCAGCACAGAACTCGACTACCAACTGAACAACCGCCAGCTTGATGGCCAGAATCGCGTCGTGCTGAACCAGCTTGCTCTCGGAAGTCCCGTAGAGAGTCCCGATGCAATCAAGGCCCCCATCAAACTGGGGATCAAAGTCCTGCAAGATCGTCAGGGCCGCATAGAGCTAAAGGTGCCTGTACAGGGCAGCCTGGACGATCCCCAGTTCGACATCGGAAAGGTCATCAGCGGCGCGTTCGCGAATGTATTTACCAAGGTGCTAACCTCGCCCTTCAGTGTGCTGGGAGGGTTACTGGGCGAAGGCGAGCCGGAAGACTTGGAACGTGTCGCATTCGCCCCGGGCAGCTCTGAGATCGACAAGGATGGCCTTAAACGGCTGGGCAAGCTGGAGAAAGTGCTCTACGAGCGTCCGGCCCTGAACCTGGAATTACTCGCTCTGGTCGACCAAAAGCAGGATGCCGCTGCACTGCGGGAGTTGCGCCTTAGCGAACAGCTGACAGAACTTAGGTCTACTGCCGGGGAGTCCGGAGAGGATACATCGAGCGCTGACGAGGCGCAGCTGATCGCACAGGCCTATAGGGAGTTGCATGGCTTGCCGCTGCCTGGCGCAGCAGAGAAAGCAAACGAGTCACTCGTGACCCAAGCACCTCACACCGCAGAGCTCGAATCGACTGCTCCGATTCAGAAGAGCATCCGCTTGACCCAACGCCTTAGGGGTGGCGAACGCATGATGCAGCGTCGACTGAGGAGCACTTCCGAACAGGAGACACCGACTCCGGATTCAGGCTCCGCTGCGGAGGAAGGCACCACAACCGAATCCAACCAACCGGAACCCGGCCCCGAGACCGCCCCGCTCCCCTCGGTGGCCGCGATGCGAACGGCCTTATTGGATGCGATCGCGATCCCGGATGAGAGTCTGGATGAGCTGGGGGACAAAAGACAGGAAGCCGTACGCACCGCGCTCCTGCAAAGCGGCAGAATTGAACCCGAGCGCATCACACCCAAAACGCTCTCGGGAACCGCCCCCACGGGAACAGAAGTCCGATTCAGCCTACAGTAAGGAACGTGCCTACCCGACCGGCCACCATCCGGCGACCGCCCTCAAGGGCATGAGGTCTGCTCTGCCCCATTGTGTTTGCCCTTGAGTTGGCATCCGCGACTATGTTCCTTTAACCAGAATCAAGAAACTCGTCGGAAGGGCATCCCGCCCAAGCGACCAACGCCGTAAAATCATGAATCGTCTCCAATCGGGCAGAAAACCTGCGTTCATACAACCGGCAGCCTGCCAGCGCGCCCGCACCGCTTTCACCTTGATCGAGCTCCTCGTTGTCATCGCGATCATCGCCATTCTCGCAGGCATGCTCCTACCCGCGTTATCGAAGGCCAAGACCAAGGCCCAAGGCATCGCCTGTGTGAACAACCTGAAGCAGCTCCAGCTGGTTTGGCAGTTCTACGCCGACGACAACCAGGACAGGATCGTCTCTTCCGGCTATACCCTGCCGGTTGAAGACACCGCCTGGGTGGATGGATGGCTCGATTTCAACGCCAGCAACCCTGACAACACCAACACCGTCGCCTTGCGTGATCCCGAGCGTTCCAAATACGCCCAATACCTTCAGGATGTCGGCGTCTACAAATGTCCGGCAGACCGCAGCAACATTCGCGGCATCCCTCGCGTTCGGAGCATGGGCATGAGCCAGGCTCTTGCCGGTCCGGGCGACTGGCTGGACCCCGCCGGCTTTGGGGCCAACGGCAGCTCGAAGAAATACCGCACCTTCTTCAAGTCCAGCGAGATGGTGGACCCGGGTCCCTCAATGACCTATGTCCTGCTGGACGAACACCCCGACAGCATCAACGCCGGCGGCTTCGCCAACATGATGGTGGAGTCGGCAGCGTCTGCCCGCATCATCGACTTTCCCGCCAGCTACCACAACGGCGCTGCGGGTATTTCCTTTGCCGACGGCCATGCGGAAATCCGGAAATGGGTTGACCAGCGGACCCAGCCGCCAGCGCGCTACAACAACGAACTCCAACTCAACGTCGCCTCACCCAACAACCGCGACATGATCTGGCTTTCGGAACGCACCTCCAGCCTGCGTGCGCCTTAGCCGCGCGGACCTACCCTTGAATCTTCCGGCACTCCACGCCAGAGTCGTTCGTGATCTCGCAACAGGGATTCCCAGTCCTTCTATCCCTCCTCCTTGCCGCCAGCCTTCGAGTTGGTGCCGCGGAGCACCCGATTCCGCGCCCCACCCTCGACGCTTGGTCGGCCCCTTACCGGGGCTGGCATTATTGGCCGGATCACGTCATCCCCTCCGAACCGGCGATACCGGGTTACTCGGCGTTTCACAACACTGATGTCCCATGCATCTACCAGATCCCCGGACAACCCGACCGTTACTACCTGAGTTACATCGCCTTTGATGGCCAGGGCTACAACTCGTTCGTTGCCGAAAGCACCAACCTCACCCATTGGACCAACCACCGGCTCGCAATGGGCTTCGGACCTCCCGACACCTTCGATCATGGCGGGCGGGTAATCGGCGCGTTCCTCTACCAGTCCTATGACATCAAGGGCCTGCGCACTCTCAAGCGGCACGACGACCAATTCTGGACTCTCTATGGGGCTTACCCGCGACAGGGCGGATACGAACTCCGGCCGGGTTACGAAGGTCTGGCTCAAAGCAAAGACGGACTGAACTGGCAGCGCGGACACGAGACTCCGATTCTGTCGGTTTTCGATGTGGGCTGCGCAGTCTGGGAGAAGGATTGCATCTACCAGCCCTGGCTCCTGGAACACAATGGCCGGTTCTTTAATTTCTACAACGCCGCCAACGGAAACCACGAGCAAACCGGCCTCGCGTTCTCCCATGACCTGCGCAACTGGATCCGTTACCCTGCCAACCCCGTTATCCAGAACGGTCCCGATGGGTTTGATGCGCAGTTCGCTTCGGATCCCAAGGTGTACCGGGATGGCGATCACTGGACAATGTTCTACTTTGGCGTCGGTCACGGAGCTGCCCACATCATGATCGCTTTCTCCCGTGATCTCGTGCACTGGACCTCTCATCCGGAACCCCTCTACAAGGCTGGCGGCCACCCCGGGGGTCTCGACACTACCTACGCACACAAGACATCCCTCCTTTACCACACCCCGACTGACACTTTTTATCTCTATTATTGTGCTGTCGGTGACCGCGGCCGCGGTATCGGCCTCCTCACCAGCAGACCTCTCAAATGAAAACACATTGCCCACCGCAGCTGGTTCTGGCCGGCTGCCTGCTCTTCGTCACATCGGCCGCTGCCAGCGACCTGACCGTTCCCGCCTACACCGCCTACACGTTACCCGACCCCAACGGCGCGCGCATTTCAGAGCGCAGCGGCCTGACCCGGTGGAATGACCCGAACCTGAATGTCAACTGGTATGGCCTGTTTCGACAAACCGGCCCCCTTCGCGCCGGCATCACACTCCGCTTGCCGGCTGACTCGACATCGCTCCTCGGCCTCGCGATCGATGGTCAAACCAACCGGTTCAGCGTAACCGGGAAAGGAAGCGAGAACCCGGTCACAGTTGAATGCGGCGAGTTTTCGCTCACCTCAACCGGATACCACCGCATCACCCTGTCTTCATACAACGCACCAGGCACTCCTCCCGGCGACATCTCCGCGCTCCACCTGGCAGGTCAGGCTACTGAAAACGCCCACTTCAACTTGAAGGAACGCCGCAATGCAGCGTCCGTACACCTGATGTATCCGGTTCCTGAAGACACCGAAATCGCCGCATTTTACTGCGAGGCAACTGCCGTCGAAGATCCCACCACCACATTCTACATGGCCTGTGGCTGGCACCGCGGCTATTTCGGGATGCAGGTGAACAGCCCCTCTGAGCGTCGGATCATCTTCTCCGTCTGGGATAGCGGCAGTGAAGCGGTCGATCGCGACAAGGTGGCCACGGAAAACCGCGTTCGCCTTCTGGCCAAGGGGGACGGCGTGTACTCGGGTGACTTCGGCAATGAAGGAACCGGAGGCCATAGCCACTTGAAATACCCATGGAAAACCGGTGATACCCAGAAGTTCCTGGTTACAGCCCAACCCACCAACCAGACGTTCACCGCCTTTTCAGGCTATTACTTTCATCCCGACTCGCATCAGTGGATGTTGATCTCCTCCTGGCTCGCGCCCAAGGAAGGCGGCTACCTCAAACGCCCTCATAGTTTCAGTGAAAATTTCTGGGGCAGCAACGGCCACCTGCCGCGCAAGGCTCTATACGGAAACCAATGGATCCTTACTGATCAGGGCAGGTGGATCGAACTGACCACCGCCAAATTCAGCCATGACCAAACCGGACGCGAAGATCGCCTGGACCGATACATGGGCATCGAACAGGGCCAGTTCTTCCTCCAACATGGGGGCTTCCTCGACGGTTTCGTCACCTATGGCACGGCCTTCGATCGTCCGGCCAACGGGCAACACCCGGACATTCAATCGCTTCCTGGCCATCCATAGCGCGGCAGCCGTGCGCTTGCCACGATGCAGCGCAACCTGCCCTGCCGCATACGCCCCCACCCGCCCCAAGGCCAGGGAAAGGTGGCTCAACGAAGTTGCAACTGATAGAAGAAGCTGCTCTCCCCTGTTGATTCCAGTTCCACCGTAAAGGTCTGGCTTTGCTCCATCCCATATTCTGAAACCGTCGACCAGTCTCCAGCCGCGGGATCCGTTGATCGCATCAGGGCATATGACTTGCCGCTTACTGCCCGCCACGAGAGCTGGACTCCACCGCCGGGCAGGCTTGCCAAGGTGAGAGCCAGCACTGACCGCGCATCCAGCGGATCGGTACCGGCAGCATACTCCGAGGCATTGACCAGTCCGTCCGCGTCCGCATCGCTGGCAGCATCGTTGCTCAACGGATCCAACCCGAACGCAATTTCCCAAACATCCGGCAGACCGTCACTTTCAGTGTCTGCCAGAGGATGTATCACTTCGAACGCTCCCAGGTCCGACCCCGCCACGCCATCCGCATTTCCATCCAAGGGACGCAACACACCCTCGATATCCCGCCCGAAAGAGTATCGAGCATCGGCAGCATCCACGTCGGCTGATTCGAGCGCGGGACGAAAGTCGTGTCCGGCCCAGTCCACAAAAGTCGGTGCACGGTGTATATCGCTCACTCCGGCATCGAGGTTTAGGTAGTCACCGCCAGCATTGAAGAGATTATTAGCTGCCAAAACCGGCACAGGCATCGGAGCGGTCAGGGTCTGGAAGAAGCCTGAGGAATTGGACACAACCAGGTTGTTCGCGATCACCAACCCATCAGCCGGCGGGACCAACGTGAACGCCAGCGCCCCACCCTGTTCTCCAAATGGGCTACCTGCATCGTTGCCGATCAGCGTGTTGTGAATCACCTCCACCGGCGCAACAACGTTGGTTGTCACCATCACATACAGACCTCCCCCCATTCCGCCCGCCAGCGAAGGTTGACCGGCCGTATTATTAAGGAAGACATTGTTCCTAACCGTAGCAGCATGGTAGGCGGCCAGGTACAATCCGGCGCCCACCGCTGCTTTATTCGCTTCGAACCAATTCCCCTCCAGAACAGCATCCTCGGCCAACTGAATCGTCACGGCACCCTGGGCAGCCCCACCAAAAAGCGGCGGCAATTCATACATGCCATTACCGCGAATCGAGTTGTGCAGAATCACCGGCGCGGATGCCTCACAGAAGATCGCCGACCCATAGGCCGCACGATTGCCGTGGATCTCATTGTCCCGGATCAAAGGCCTGGAACGCACGCAATGGACCCCCCCACCACTGCCATCAAAATCATTCAGGATCTCGTTTTCGATGATCCGGTTTCCCTCTATGACCGGGTAGGCAAGATCGCAAGCTATGCCTGCTCCATAGGATGGACGCATCTCCGCCGTATTGTCATAGGCCAGACTGTTCCGCGTAATGACGTTGTTCGCTATGATCGGGCCGGACACCGCCACCAGAATCCCGCCACCTTTGCCTCCGACCCCATATTTGTTCAGGGTCAGGCCGCCGGTATAGTCGCCACCACCCGTCACCGTGAAACCATCCAGCGTGCTGACCCGGAACCCACCCTGTCCGCTGATGACCACGTTCGGCACTCCATTCCCATCCAGCACAGTCGGGTGTGCCCCGGGATCCCGCAAATCACGCTCCGCCTCATCCCCGGCAAAGCCACCATAAACATGGACAAATGCAGGCAACCAAACACCGCCATCATATACACCCTCAGCCACCCAAACCTCTCCGCCACTCGGCCGGATCGCATCCAGAGCCGCCTGAACCGTTCGCTTGGCCGAATCCCAACCCGAACCATCCGCATCGTCGCTTCCCGCCGTACTCACCCGCACAACGGTGGCTTGCCACGGCCACACCCCGCCGTCGATTTCATCCGCCCCGATGTCCGGCAATCCCCACTCGCCCCGGACACTTCCGTCAATGTCCAACACCGGCATGCGCTCCAGCTCGCCGGTGCCGGCATCCCTGCAGGGCGAGTCCGAACGCAAATGAACCCGCCCCAGAGAAAGGCACACCAAACCGGGATCAACCGAAATATTCCCTTCGCTGCCAACCGGATTCACCAGTCCTGAAAAATCCCCCTGCTCCTCAAAGACCCGGTTGCCATAGACACAGTTGTGCGCAAACAACGCTTCGTCCGGCGTACCGGGGATCAGTTCGATCCCACGCGGATTGAAGGCGACGATATTGTTCACGACTATCGGAACCAGCGGAACCAACCCGGAACTACCCCAGCAAATCCCTGAACCAGCGTTCGCAACCACGGTGTTGTTGAGCAACTGCGGAACACCACCGTTCGCATCCACCACCGCGACACCAGCCCCCTTGGCCCCTCCATTCGCAGCGATCACATTGCCCAGAACCAACGGTGAACTCCTTGCCGTAGGATGCGGTCTGCCATCCAGGTCATCCGCCGTTGCAAAGATTCCACCCCCTCCAACCTCCACGGGACCGCTTCCCTGAACCCAGCTCGCCGTGTTGCCATAAATCCAGTTTCGCTCGATACGCGGGGATGCAGACCGCCAGCAACTAATGCCCCCTCCATTCTGCATGGCGGTATTCCAAGCGATCACGTTCCCAACGATCTCCGGCGAAGCGTCGATACAACTAATGCCGCCACCGTCAAAAGCGTAGTTCTCGAGAATTACATTGCCCTCGATCAGCGCAACGGCATCTGACGCCAGGTTCTTCACTGATATACCCGCACCGTAGGCCAGCGCTTCCGAAGACGTGTTCCAACGAATCCGGTTGTTCGTTATCTTCGCGCCAGCGTTGTAGAGCCGCACCCCACAGCCCCTGCCCCGCTGGACAGCAAACCCGTCCAGCACCGTCTCCCTCCCGCCGCCCTCGACCAGAACAACAATGTTCGTATCGCCCCCATCGAGGATCGAGGGATATTTCAATGGGTCCCGCTCCTGGAGCGTCAACTCATCACCCCTGAAGCCTCCATAGAGAGACACCCCCGCGCCCAGGTTCACGGAACACGCATAGGTACCCTGGCTGACCCAAACCGCATCACCGGCTGAAGCTAGTTCCAACCCACGTCCCACTCCGGCCACAGCCCTCCCCCAAGTCTTCCCATCCGCTGAGTCGTCGCCTCCGACGGACACATGAAACACCTCCGCACATACCACAGAAACACACCCGAAAAAGACACACATCGCAGCCGGCCCACCAGCCCAACCACGCACATGAAACCGTTTCATTCGTCATCCTCCGATCTCCCCTCAGCCTCGCCAAGATGACCGACGCCTGGTCCGGAGCATCAACATGGACAACCACTCCGAGGACACGTCGCCCCGCGGCTTGGCAGCCAGACGGCACCTCAGGGAGCGCCGTCAACCTAAGCCCGCCCCCCCTGTTCCGCAACTTCCCCTCATCTCGGGGCTTTATGTCCGAAGCCGCCACGCCTAGGTTACGGCAATGCAACGCCGGTTGTTTATTCCGTTGTTTTGTATTTTGGCTTTCAACGGCCCTGTAATGCAGGCCGCCATCCTGGAACTAGCCGGAGTTACCGTGACTCCGCACGTGCGCGCAGAATCCATGCGTTATCGTGGCGATCCCGGCCCCGACTTGTCAGCCCGGGTGCAACTCTTCATCCGCAACACCTCACCCGTCCCGGTCAGCATCCCCCCCGATCTTGAACTTCGTTTTGACGGGAAGACCCCGTCCGAACTCTTGGAACAAGGGGAATGGGCCTGGCACGATACGCCGGACTGTTGGCCGGACCAGCCGGTTAAACTCCAGCCGGATGCAATCACGGTATGGACTTTCAACGGCGCATCGAATGACTGGGCACCGGGAACCCGTCATCAACTCACCATCGGTGAAAAGGAGGACCCCCTACTCTCCACCGCCTTTGACCTTGCCCCACCGCGGGTGTGGCTTTCAGCCATCAGCTTCGCGCCCGACAGGGAAGGAAAGCGTTCACTGGTCTACCACATCGCCAACACCTCGGACCGGGAGGTGCAGCCTCAGGCCTGTATGGTTTACCTGTCCCCAAGCCCAAACACCCCGCGTTCGCTGACACTGAAGGGCATCTGGCCATCGGATCCTCGCCCGGGAAAGATCGCCGCCATTCCTCCGAAGGACCGCGGCTTGGGCCAAATCCCGGTTGAAATGTTGTCAGCAATCAACGCCATCGAACCCTCCACCCACATCTGCCTGCAGTTTGTGCTGGCACCCCAAGGCCCGCAGCATGGCGATAACCAGCCAAGATCGCTTTGGGCAGGATTCCGGCTTCGCCCGGAGAACTTCGATATCAGCGGAGGCTGGGTGGCGGATAACCTAAACGGACGCCAGACCCTCACCATGGAGCCCTATCTCAAGACGCTGAAATGGCTTCACTTGAACACAGCCCATATCGCAGAGGTCTCGGGATACACGGACAGTGCGGACCTCTACTCCAAATACCCACTAAAGTATTTTAACAAGCTCCAACCCTTCGACCGCTACGATACTCCGGAACTGCTTCCCCGCATTCACGGCGTGGAATTCCTCGGCGAACCCCAATACGGAGGAGGACGCCCCGTCCCCCCGCAGGAAGTCTTCCGTGAACTTCAACCCTATAAAGCCACCCGTCTTCCCACCACGGTCACTCATAGCGAAGAACGCATCTGGAGGCACTACGCCGGTCTGTCGGACTTTGCCCACTACGATGCCTACCGGGTCTCCGCCCCCGCCGCTGACAGCTGGCGGGCTTATGATCGATGGGGGGATACACGCATCCGGTGGGGGGCGCCACTGGAGACCATCGGGGACATGACACGGTCACTCCGCGAGATGTATCGCCCGTCATCCGTGGCCTATTGGTCTCAGGGCGCCCATGCCGGATGGGATTCCTATGCCGGCAGACAGCGCACATCGCCCACTCCGGATGAGCTCAGAATGCAGGCCTACCATGCTCTCGCCAGCCGCATCACCTCACTCTATTGGTTCAACCTCAGTCTTAAGTCGCTTCTCAAGTTCCCCGACCTCCTCGAACCCATTCAGCAGGTCAACCGGGAGATCCGCCTGCTCGAGACGTTCTACCTTCAGGGCGATGCCACCAGCTACCAGCAGACCAAGAACAACCAAAACCCGGATTGGGACCTGTCGGTCATCAGCGCACCCGAAGGCTCGTTGCTTTTCGCGCTCGATCTGGATTATCGGCCTGATCCTGCGGAGAAGGTTTTTCAGTTCAATGAACCCAGACCATGCCAGTTCGATTTCCCCCTGCCAGCCTACAACCGCGATTACGTGGACGTCTTCCGGGTCGATGGCTTGGGTATATACGATGTCGAACACGAAACAACTAAGGCAGGAGTCCGGATTCACGATACCAGGAACCTCGTCAGCCTCTACATCGCCACACCAGACACAAAACTGCGCACGCTTCTCCAGGCGCGTCTCAACCAACTGATTACCGAAGAGCAGAATATCGGTTTTGACCCGTCCGCGAACGCCTCCGATCTCAGCTTGCTCAAGAGCCTGCTTAAACCGTAAACCCTGCAATCAGGATGATACAAAGCCCGGCACACCTCCTCGCAGTTGGACTGTCCCTGCTCGCCCAAGTCACTGTCGCAGCAGCACCCTCCCCGGGCACTTACTCCAATCCCATCCTACCCGGCAACCTGGCCGACCCCACAGTCATCCGCCACCAAGGGGTCTTCTACCTCTACGCAACCGGCGAGGTGGACGGCGATAACGGCACCCGTGTCTACTCTTCAAGCAACCTCGTCGACTGGATCGCCGGACCGGTTGTTTTCAGACCGGGCGAACCCCACGTCTGGGCCCCGGATGTCTGGCGCGACCCCGATACCGGTTCCTTCTACCTCTACTACACAGTCAGTGAAACCGTGGGCGTAGCCAAGGCAACCAACCCGCTCGGCCCTTTCGAGCGCGTGCGCAAGTTCCATGACCGCGCGATCGATGCACACCTGTTCCACGACGACGACGGCAGTCTGTATCTCTATTACGTCCAGTTCCCGGGCTTCCACATTTCTGTCCAACGCATGAAATCTCCGACCGAACCTGCCGGTGAGCCAACGGCCATCCTGCACCCCGAAACCGACTGGGAAACACGCGCCGGTCACGTGACGGAGGGGCCATGGATCATCAAGCGCAACCAAACCTACTACCTTCTTTACAGCGGCTCGGGCGCCAATACGCCCGACTACGCGGTCGGCTATGCCACCTCATCCAGCCCAACCGGCCCCTTCACGCGGTCACCAGACAACCCAATCGTCCATCGATCCAGCCAGATCTTCGGGCCCGGCCATGGCTGTGCAGTCCAGGATGATGCCGGACAATGGTGGCATGTGTATCACCAAAAAAGAAATGACCGGGTGGAATGGGACCGTTTCATCTGCCTCGACCTCCTGTCGTTCGGAGACGATGGGTCACTCAGCGGATCGGCCACCCGCGGAACACCCCAGCCCATCCCCGTCGTCCGTTAACCACACGCCAACTCTCTCGCGAACTACTTGACGCACCCCCACCCCTGGATTGAACTTACCCCACACATCAAATCGCATATGAGCCAACCCATGTCCCGACGCACTGCAATCGGCCGGGTCGCCGCCGGCGCTGTCGCCGCTACGGCCGCCACCCTTACTGAAACCACCAACGCTGCCACAGCCGCCGGGCTCAAAGGCAACATCAACCACTCCGCCTGCAAATGGTGCTACGGAGGAATCCCTCTCGAAGACTTCTGCAAAGCCGCCAAAGACATCGGCCTGACCGCCATCGACCTGCTCGAGATCCCGGATTTCCCTCTCCTGAAGAAATATGACCTGACCTGCGCCATGGTTAGCGGCGTACCCGGCGGAATCACTCAAGGCCTCAACCGCAAAGCTAACCACGACAAAATCGTCGCCTTCTACGAAGACGCCGCGCCCAAGGTCGCCAACGCCGGTCACAAAAACATCATCTGCTTCTCCGGCAACCGCGCAGGCATCTCCGATGAGGAAGGCCTGGAAATCTGCGCCGAAGGTCTCAAACGCATCATGCCCATCTGCGAAAAAAACAACGTCGTCGCAGTCATGGAATTGCTGAACAGCAAGATCGATCACGCCGATTACCAGTGCGACCACACCAACTGGGGCGTGGAACTCTGCAAACGGGTCGGCTCCGAACACTTCAAACTCCTCTATGACATCTACCACATGCAGATCATGGAAGGAGACGTCATCCGCACCATCTTGGGCGACAAGGACAAAGGCATCGAAGCCGCAGCACCCTACATAGCCCATTACCACACCGGCGGCGTCCCCGGACGCAACGAAATCGATGTCACGCAGGAGCTCTACTACCCCTCC
This sequence comes from Verrucomicrobiota bacterium, assembly GCA_046047235.1. GTDB lineage: Bacteria > Verrucomicrobiota > Verrucomicrobiia > Limisphaerales > JAHDYP01 > JBMTVN01. The sequence goes on from JBJOII010000016.1 coordinate 14,291, forward strand.
ATCATGCAGGCTATCGTCAAAACCGGTTACAAGGGTTTCGTTGCCCAGGAGTTTATTCCGAAACGCGACCCGCTGAAGTCGCTGCGGGAAGCGGTGCATCTTTGCGACGTGTAGTCCCATCCAGATCCGCCAGTTGCTCCCGCAGCTGGCGGATCTCTTCCTGTTGTTCCCTCACCAGCTGGTAGAGCCCCTGGATCGCCGCCAGCGCCACCCCGTCCGCGTCAACCGTTGCAATGGTCCGGTCGCCCTGCCCCAAGGAGAACGCTTCACTGAAATCCTGGGCCGTGGGTCCAATGTGACGCACGGCTTCCCCCTCACCACGGTATCGCCAGCTCTGCACCGGCATCCGGTTCACCTGCTCCAATACCCACGCCGGATCCACTTCACCGAATCCAGTCTTGGCCTCGCGATCGCTCAGCGTAGCCCATGAACCGCTGCCGGGAGCCAGTGACACCCCAGCCAGAGGAGAACCAGCACCGTCCACCGCCGACACGAGCCGAACACCACCCGTTGCCCGCACAGCCATCTCGTTCGGTGCAGCCGACACAAAACTGTAAGGCTGACTGTCGGACCAGACAAACGCACCCTGATGGACAGCCTCAGCCAGCCGACCCGCAGCGTAACCATACGCCCCCTCCACCCAGTTGCTGATGCCTCCCGGAATCACTGCGCCTTCGGAATTGATGCCGATGTAATTGGCGAGGCCGCCGCCGATGACCGAGTGCGGCGAGCCACTATCTATCTCGTTGCTCTTCCCGCCACTGATGGTGGAACGCCGTGAATTGCCATGGATGACGTTGTTGCCACCCCCTGCAATAGTCCCGGTAATGGAGCCGTCCTCCACCCGATTCTGCCCCCCGCCACTGATGGTGGAAAACTGACTGAAAGTCCCCACGTAGTTCTCCACCCCTCCGCCAATGGTGCTGTAGTAGGAGAGCACCTGATTGGTCCACCCCCCACTGATAGTGGAAAAATAGCTGTTGGCTCCAATAGTCTGGTTCAACCCGCCCGCAATGACCCCGTGATCGGCATCAGTCTCAATCACATTCAACCGCCCCCCGCCAATCACCGATTCAAAGGCCCAGTCGGCAACTGAGTTGGACATGCCCCCGGATATCACCGCAAACGGAGCATTGGTGTAGATCCGGTTCGCCATGCCACCACCAACCACGGTACTGCTGGAAGCGACCCGATGCGACCGGTCACCCTCCACGGTCCCATAGTTCGCTCCACCACCGGCAATCACCACCCCGCTCGACTGGTTCAGCACCAGATTACCCTCATGACCCGCTATGATGTTGACCAGCCCGCCATTGTTCGTGCTCCGCTCCAATCGCAAAGCCCGTATCGCGTTCACCCGCAACTCCAGCGCCTCCTCATCAGAAGTCCCCAGATATTGAACCGATGAGTCCGTCCCCGCATTGCCCCCCAAGCCCCACCCCAAACTGTGCAGGGTCAGGACCGATGGTGCCGCCGACTCTATCACCATGTTCGTACCGGCCTGCAGCACCACATCATCCTTCAAACCGTTCAGGCTGAGCACCACCTGTCCCTCCGCCAAATGGCTGGACAACAGCGTTCCCGTTGCTACCCCTTCCCCAGTCACCACACCAGCACTCACACCATCCGCCACATCGGCCGTCAAAGCCCGATCCGAGACGTCCGCCTGATCTGCCCCCGTGGCCCGCTCCGCCAGAACCGCGCTGTCCGCAACACTAGCCCGGTCTGCCAATACAGCATGGTCCGCCTCGGTGGATGCCGAGGCCCGATCTGCTGTCAACGCCCGCGGGCTCGGCGTCAACAACACCCTCGGCTCCAATGACGCAAAAGCCGCATCCACACTGTTCGTGCGAACCTCAATCCCCATCCAGACATCGCCCCCGCCAACAACATCACTGCCCCAGTCCAACAGCACGGTCACCAAACCGTCCTCCACGTTCACCACACCCGATTCCAACGCATCCCCCACGGCCGCTCCGGCGGACGCAGCATCATATCGCTGAAACCGTAGGACATACCCCCCCTGCGCCGGTTGTCCCCCGTCCTCCAGCCGTCCCTGGTAGGTAAACGCAGTCGTCCCTTGCGCCCCGACCCCGTGAGGCAGGAGCACCGATAGCAGACAGAACAAAGGCAGGATGTTTCTCATGGTGACCTCCTAGCTGCGCACCCCGAGCCCCAGCACCTCGCGGCAGTAACGCAGGCTGCGCTCAAGCTCTTCGCGCTGATACTTCTGCTCCTCCTCGTCATTGGCCGACCGGTGCCCGGGCAGTTCGCGGCCCCTTTTGGCCAAGGCAACGAAACGCGCAAATTCATGAGCCCGGGCATTCGGAAACGCTTCCCAGAAGGAAGTCTCCAGGTAAGGAAACTCCACGCTGAATCCCGAGATGGTCTCCAGGTTCACCGGAACCCCCGGACATAGCTCAGCAAACCGCTCGAAGTAGGCCTTCACGTCCACATTCCCCTCTCCCATGGCCGTCCATTGAACCCGCGCACCCTTCTCACTCTCCCAAATCATGGAGTCCCGCAGACTGGTGCAAATAGCGTAAGGCCCCAAGGCCTCCAAACTCACCATCGGATCCTCCAGCGTCCACGCAGCATTCCCCGAATCCATGTTGGCACCCACAAAATCCCGTCCCGCCTCTTCAATCAACCGAACCAACTCCCAGGACTGCATGTCCCCCGCATGATTCTCCATCGCGATCTTGATACCCGCGTCCACCGCCGCCGACTTGCAGGCCTTGAGCACCTTGACCGTGTCCGCCATCCGCGCCTCAATCCCGCCTGGCGTCCTCCGGTCCTCCCTCGCCCCCAGCACGCAACGAAACACCGGCGACCCCAAAGTCTTCGCCATGCGGATACCCAGCCGCAAGTGCTCCTCCGCCGTCCCCCAGTCCTTCCTGAACACCTTCGAACTCGGACAAATGCTCCAGGAACCCAGATACAGCTGAACCCCAACGTCGTCCGCCTGCTTCCGGAGATCACGCAACGCCCCGTCGCTGAAGTCCTTGATCGGCTTTAACTCGGAAATGAACAGGACGTCAGCCTTCTGCTCGCCCGCATAACGGATGAGCTGGGAAGCGTCCCAGTTCATCGCGCGGATGGAAAAGTGGTCGATCCCCAGCTTGATCCCCTTCTTGCCGGCAGCAGCACCCAGCCCCTGACGGGCCAAGGGCAGGCCGGCGCCTGCCAGTGCGAGGGTTTTGACAAAGTGACGACGCGACGTGGGAAGAGTGTTTTCTTGCATGGGAACGGGAGTTGTTTGCTGGCCGACGTTCTCACAGAAAACTGCCCTCGAAACAAGGGCATTTACCCCAAAGCCACACCCTCGTTCAGCAGGCCTGCAACGCCGGCCGCTGCTCCACCAACTCAAACGTTGAATCGAAACGGGAGGATATCACCGTCCTGCACCGCATACTCCCCCCCTCCCGCCGATACAGCCCCGGAACAACAAGGACCCGCGAACCTTATCGCCCCATCCCGCCCCCTACCTTCCATCCGTGTAATGCCAAACCGGGAGCCTGCAGACTTGGTCTTCCACCTCTATGCAGTGGGGGTGTATAGTGTGGAGGCTTCGGACCATGAAAACCCAACACCGTATCCTGTTGGAAAAGGGTGTCGCCGCAGGCGACTGGTGGCATCGCCTGCCGGATGAACGCTATCAATGCGACCTCTGTCCCCGCGAATGCAAACTCGCCCCCGGACAGCGTGGCTTCTGCTACGTCCGTGAAGCCCGCGAGGATGGAATCGTCCTCACAAGCTACGGCCGGGCCTCGGGATTCGTAGCCGATCCAATTGAAAAGAAGCCGCTCAATCATTTCTATCCGGGAACAAGCGTCCTCTCCTTCGGCACAGCCGGCTGTAATCTCGGATGCCGCTTCTGCCAAAACTGGGATATCTCCAAGGCCCGCAAGGACGATCGTCTCAATGCCTGGGCCACTCCGGAATCCGTCGCCAACGCTGCCCTCGAGTCCGGCTGCAAAAGCCTCGCCTTCACCTACAATGACCCGGTCATCTTTGCCGAATACGCCATCGATTGCGCCCAAGCCGCACACGAACTGGGAATTCACACGGTGGCTGTGACCGCCGGTTACATCCAGCCCGCTGCCCGAATCGATTTCTTCAACCACATCGATGCCGCCAACGTGGACCTTAAGGCCTTTACCGACGACTTCTACCGTAGCCTGTGTTTCGCCGAGCTTGCCCCCATACTGGATACGCTGCGCTGGCTGCACGAGGAAACCTCCGTCTGGCTCGAGGTCACCACCCTCCTCATCCCCGGACAAAATGACTCCCCGTCTGAAATCGGCAAACTCTGCGATTGGATGCTCAAGCACCTTGGACCGGAAACACCCCTGCATTTCACGGCCTTCCACCCGGACTTCAAAATGCAGGAAATCCCAGCCACCCCACCCTCCACCCTCCGCAGCGCCCGCCGACAAGCCCTCGAGTCCGGCCTGCAGCACGTCTACACCGGCAACATCTCAGACCCCGACGGCCAATCCACCCGCTGCGCAACCTGCGGGGAATTGCTCATCGAACGTGACGGCTACCGGCTCGGCGCCTGGAACCTCAACCCGTCGGGCCGCTGCCGTTTCTGCCATGCAGGCCTCGCAGGACGCTTCGAAGCCGAGCCCGGCGACTGGGGCCCAAGACGCGCACGCGTGATGGTGTGAAACGTCGCAGGCTTGCGATCCAACACGATTTGACGTTGAGTCACCCCCGTGCGAACACAGGCCAGAAAATCCCCCCTCTCACTCCAGACCGCCAGCCGCGCAGCCATCACCGCAGCCAAAGCCGCCGGCGATGTCATGCGCCGAGAACTACGCTCCACCAAGAAAGTCAATGAAGCCAGCCGGCATGACATCAAACTCGAGCTGGATGTACGCTGCCAGAAACTGATCGAGAAAACCCTGCTCGCAGCGTGCCCCGAGATTCCCATCCTGGGTGAGGAAGGCTCTACCGGCCAGGAGGATTCCCCCTGGCGCTGGGTAGTCGATCCCATCGACGGTACCGTCAACTTCGCCTTCGGCCTGCCCCACGCCAGCGTCTCCATCGCCCTGCAACGGCACGATCCCAAACTCAAAACCGGCGGAAAGCTCTGCTCGTTTCAAGGCTATCGAAGCGTCGTCGGAGTCGTCTACGACCCCTTCCTGGATGAGCTCTTCTCCGCCACCGAAGGTAAGCCCGCCAAGCTGAACGGCCGGAAGATCCAGGTCGGTCCCCGGAAGAAGCTTCAGGAATCCATCCTCACCATCGGCTTCGCCAAACACCAGGACTCACTCGATAAAATGCTCCCCGTCTTCAGCCGGATGATCCAACGCGTGCTGAAAATCCGGATCATGGGGTCGGCCGCCCTCGCACTGTCCTATGTCGCCTGCGGCCGCTTCGACGGCTACCTGGAAGGCGGACTGCGCCTCTGGGACATCGCGGCAGGCGCCCTCCTGGTGGAGAGTGCCGGCGGTCGCTGCGAATGCCGCCCCGTCCCCGGAGAACATCGCTACGCTCTCCTCGCCAGCAATGGCGGCGTGCATGCACCGATGAAGAATGGCAGCCCCGAGATCTTTGCCGACGCCACCGACAAATAAACCAGCCCGGCCGTAAGGCCGGGCTGGTTCAAATCGAAGTCCGGTTCGATCAGGCGCTGATGTTATACGCCTTGATCTTGTTGTAGAGGGTCTGGCGCCCGATCCCCAAACGCTTGGCCGTCTCGAGCTTGTTGCCTCCGGTCTCCTGAAGCATCTGGATGATGGTGTTGCGCTCCATGGCTTCCATGATCGTCAGGTTGGCCTCCTCCTCGTCAGTCGTAATCGCCGTGGTGGTGCTGATCGAGAGATCGCGGGCTTCCACTACGTTCTCATCACACATCAGCACCGCACGCTGGATCTCGTTCTGCAACTGACGGACATTGCCCGGCCATTCGTGTGACTTGAGCAGATCCTGGGCTGACTGCGAGAAACCACGCAGCGGTCGGTTCGCCTGCGCTGCAAAGCGCTGCAGAAATGAGTTGGCCAATGGCAAAATGTCCTCGCGCCGCTCCCGCAACGGCGGAACATCCAGCGAAATCGCGCTGATCCGATAATACAAGTCCTCACGCAACTTTCCTGACTTGATCGCCTCTTCCGGATTGCGGTTCGTTGCCGCCACCACCCGGGTGTCCACCTTGTAGCTCGTCCTTCCGCCCACCGGCCGCACTTCCTTCTCCTGCAGCAGGCGCAACAGCTTGCTCTGCGTGTCAATCGGCATCTCCGAAATCTCGTCCAGCATCAAGGTGCCTCCATCAGCCTGACGGAAGAGCCCCTCGCGCTCGGTCACCGCGCCGGTAAAGGCTCCCTTCACCGATCCAAACAGCTCGCTCTCAATCAACTCCCTTGGAAGCGCGGCGCAGTTGACTTTCACCAGCGGCCCGCGCGTCCGCGGACTCATCGCATGAATCAAGTCGGTGATAATCTCCTTGCCCACCCCGCTCTCGCCGGTAATCAAAATCGATACATCGCTCGGAGCAACCCTCTCAATGGTCCGCACGATGTTCTTCATCAGCGGACTCTGGAAAACCGGAGCAGAGCTGCCCGACATGGCAGCCAGGGCCTGACGCAGCTTGCCCGCCTGCGCACTGAGCTCGCGATGGTCGTAGGCCCGCCGAATCAATGCCATCAATGACTTGGAATCGAAGGGCTTGCTGACGAACATGAAAGCCCCCTTCTTCGTCGCCTCCACCGCCCCCTCCAGCGTCGCATTGCCAGTGAAAATAATGACCTCAGTGTCAGACCATTGACGCTTCACGTCCGGCAACAGCTCCAACCCGTGACCGTCCGGAAGCTGAAGATCGAGCAGCAGCACGTCCGGCTGCTGCCCTTCCATGGCGGCCTTCAGACCGGCAGCGTCGTTGATTCCTATCACCTCGTGCCCTTCAGCCTCCAACAGGGTTCGAAGCAACAGCTGTATGTTCTGGTCGTCGTCGACGACCATGACTTTGGTTTGCATGGCCCTAAATGAATCTCCCCGAGCCTGAGTGGACAATCCACACACTCCTATCAATTGCTTCTGGCCCGGGCAAAGCTGCCCCATACTGCGAATGAGAGGCACGGGCGTCAATGCCGCTTTGAAGCTGGAATAGCCTGATGTCCCCAATGCCTACCCGCCAGAACCCTCCCCGGATTCCCGTGAATCACGCCTCTGCCCCAGCCTGGACGGCTCCCCAGTTAGACCTCAGCCTCGGGAAACAGTTCCCGGATGGTCGTCTTCACACGATGCACTTCCTCGGGCCGGACCAAACGCCTCTGGGCACGCCGCTCCACACCGTCCAGCAGCTCCAGCCAATCCTCCAACGGAGGGTTCTCCAACGGTTCCCAGCAATCGAACCGCTTCTCCCGCTCGAAAAACATCCACCGCGTGCCGACATGACGAGCATACACCTCCCGGCGGTTGCCCTCCTCGTCCCGACGCTTCCAACTGATCTCCGCCTTAACGCCCATGGATCAACTTGGCAGGTCGACGGATGCCACGGCCATGGCAGCAATGCCCTCTTCCCGGCCGATGAAACCCAGTTTTTCGTTGGTGGTGGCCTTGATCCCGACGCGACGCGGGTTAATTCCAAGTGCCTCGGAGATGTGCAGCTTCATGGCCTGGATGTGGGGGCCGATCTTCGGGGCCTCAGCAATAAGACTGGCGTCTATATTCACTAGTTTCCCGTCGTGAAATCCGACCTGACGCGCCGCCTCCTGCAGGAACACCTTGCTCGGGGCGTTCCACCAGCGCGGATCCGTGTTGGGGAAAAAATGACCAATATCCCCCTCCCCCAACGCCCCCAGCACGGCATCGCAAATCGCGTGCATCAAAACGTCGGCATCAGAATGCCCCTCCAAACCCTTGGCAAAGGGAATCTCAACGCCCCCAAGGACCAGCTTCCGACCCTCGACCAGACGGTGTACGTCATATCCAATGCCTACGTGAACCATGGTTGTAATCTACGCTGTTGCGAATGTGTGTAAACCGGAATCCCGACCCGCGTCTCTCCGCCGGGCGGCTACCCCAGCGCGGCCAAAGCCGTCTGAACCTGCTCCAGCCGAGCCTGCCAGTCAGTTTTCCGTTTCTGATGCTCTTCCAGGACTGTTGCGGGGACTTTCTGCACGAAGTTCGGATTATCCAGCTTAGCCTGCACCTTCGCCAGCTCGGACTCCACTTTCTCCAACTCCTTGTTGAGTCTCGCCCGCTCAGCCTCAACATCCACCAGCCCGTCCAACGGCAGAAACAACTCCCCCTGCTCCACCAACGCCGACGGTGTCCCCTTGGCCATGCGAACGTTCGGATCCACTTCCAGATCCTCAGCGTTGAGCAACAACCTCAGGACATCAACCGTCTCGCCGGCCATCGGCTCCTTGTTCCGGAAAACAAAGCGCACCCGCTTGTTCCCGGGGATATTGAACTCCCGACGCAGGTTCCTTCCACGCCCCACCAGCTCGAACCATCCGTCCATGACGGTCTCGTCCTCCGGCTTTAAACCGTAACAATTGCGGAAGTCGTCGTCCCATGCCTTGGGCCAGCGGGCAAACATAATAGACTTATCCCCCTGCCCCGGCGGCAGATCCTGTGCATACCCCAATCCATGCCACAATTCCTCGGTAATGAAGGGCAGCAATGGCTGAAAGAGCTTAAGCGTGTGTGACAACACAAAGTCGATCACCGCAAGGGTGTTGGCCTTGCGCGCCTCGTCACTACCCTGCAGCACGGCTTTCGAAGCCTCCACATACCAGTCGCAATACTCGTTCCAGAAGAAACGATATAAAGTCTGCGTCACCTCGCTGAACTTGTATTCCGCAAACCCCGCATCAATCTCGCAGATCGCCTTGTCCAGCTTCAGCAGAATCCACCGATCCGCCTGAGTCAGCAGCTCCGACCGGATCTCACCCTCAGTCTCGCCCCCCTGCATCTGCCGGAAACGACACGCATTCCATAGCTTGTTGCAGAAGTTCCGTCCCAGCTCCACATGCTGTTCGTCAAACAGGATGTCCTGCCCCAAGGGTGCCGAGCGCATCACACCAAACCGCAGCGCGTCCGCCCCATATTTGGCAATCAGATCCAGCGGGTCCGGGGAATTGCCGAGACTCTTCGACATTTTCCTGCCCTGCTTGTCCCGGATAATGCCCGTGTAATACACGTTCGAGAATGGCTTCTCACCCATGAACTCAAACCCCGCCATGATCATGCGAGCCACCCAGAAGAATATAATGTCCGGCCCGGTCACCAGGTCCGTGGTGGGATAAAAACGCTTCAGGGTATCGGTCTTCTCCGGCCAACCCATGGTCGCAAACGGCCACAACCAGGAGCTGAACCACGTGTCCAGCACGTCCGGATCCTGTTCCCAGTTCTCCGGATCCACCGGCGGATTCACATCCACATGGATCTCAGGCTGACCACTGTCTGCCTCGCCGCTCTTGCGATACCAAACCGGAATCCGATGCCCCCACCACAACTGACGCGAAATGCACCAGTCACGCAGGTTGTTCATCCAGTGGCTGTAAGTCTTGGCCCATCGATCAGGGAAGAACCGGATATCCCCATTCTCCACGGCCTTGGCCGCAGCATCCGTGGCCGGGTATTTGAGGAACCATTGCTCGCTCAAGTAGGGTTCCACCGGCACGTGGCTGCGCTCGCTGTAACCCACGTTGTGCGTGTAATCCTCCACTTTCTCGAGCAGGCCAAGCGCCTCTATCGCTTCCACCACCGCTTTGCGCGCCTCCTGACGGTCCAAACCCGCGTAGGCCTCACCAGCCTCCAGGGTCATCAGGCCGTCAGCCCCTATCACCTCGGTCAACGGAAGCGAATGCCGCACCCCCATCTCGTAATCGTTGGGATCATGCGCCGGAGTCACTTTCACACAACCCGTCCCAAACTTCGGATCCACAAAATTGTCCGCAATCACCGGAATCGCCTTGTTCCGAATCGGCAACAAACACTTGCGCCCGACAATATCCCGATACCGCGGGTCCTCCGGATTCACCGCCACGGCCTCGTCACCCAGCATCGTTTCGGGACGCGTGGTCGCCACGACCACAAAACGCCCGGGCTCAGGCTCCCCGTTCTCCCCCAGCAAGGGATACTTGAAATGCCAGAGATGCCCCTTCACCTCGGTCATGATCACTTCCTCATCGGAAAGTGCCGTCCGCGCCTGCGGATCCCAGTTCACCATCCGCTTGCCCCGGTAAATCAATCCCTTGCGATGCAGCTCCACAAACACCTGCTGCACGCACTTGGAATACTCCGGATCCATCGTGAATCGCTCGCGCGCCCAGTCACACGATGCTCCCAGCTTCTTCAGCTGCTGGATGATGATCCCGCCGTGCTTCTCCTTCCATTCCCAGACCTTCTCCAGGAACTTGTCCCGACCAAGGTCGTTGCGGTGCTTGATCACCTTCTCCTTCTTCAGGGTGCGCTCCACAACAGTCTGGGTGGCAATCCCTGCATGATCCGTCCCCGGCAGCCACAGAACTTCCTTGCCACCCATCCGCGCCTTCCGCGCAAGAATGTCCTGAATGGTGTTGTTCAGCACATGCCCCAGCGTCAATACGCCCGTCACGTTCGGCGGCGGAATAACAATGGAGAACCCCGGCTTGCCCGATGCAGGATCAGCGGAAAAACAACCCTGCTCCTGCCAATAGGCATACCACTTGTCCTCAACAGCTTGTGGCTCGTAAGCCTTCGGAATCTCTGACATGACAAAAAATCGGGTTAGCGACGCTTCAACAACCAATACTCCATGCTGTCCAGCACGGCATGAAGACTCGCCTCTATAATGTTCTCATCCACCCCAACCGTCCCCCAGCTGACTTTCCCATCAGAACTCTCCACCAACACCCGCGTGGTCGCCGCAGTGCCAGTCACGGAATCCAGAATCCGCACCTTGTAGTCAGTCAGTTGCACCTTCTTGATCTGCGGGAAGAACTCGCCCAATGCCAAACGCAACGCCGAATCCAGCGCGTTCACCGGGCCATCTCCCTCCGCCACGGTATGCGCCACTTCCTCACCCACCCGGACTTTCACAGTGGCCTCAACCACCGATTCCACTCCGTCCCGCCGCATCGAAACGTGATAGGCCTCCACCTTGAAAGGCGGTTCCTGATGCTTCAGAATCTTGCGGATGAGCAGCGCCAGGGAAGCCTCCGCCGCCTCAAACTCGTATCCCAGATGCTCCAGCTCCTTGATCCGGTTCAGGATCGCCTTGAGCTCCGGGGTATCATTGTCGATCTGAAAGCCCAACTCCTGGGCCTTCATCACAATGTTGCTCTTGCCCGCCAGGTCACTCACCAGCACCCGCCGGCTGTTGCCCACCACCCCCGGATCGATGTGCTCAAAACTCCGGGCCACTTTCTGCACCGCATTCACGTGCATGCCCCCCTTGTGCGCAAAAGCCGTAATCCCCACCCAGGGATGACGCGGGTCGTGCCGCACATTCGCAATCTCATCCACGAACATCGACAACTCCTTCAGCTTCCGTAAGGAAGCCTCCGGCAAACACCCCATCTTCATCTTCAAGGCCAGGTTCGGAACCAAAGTCGTCAAATTGCAGTTCCCGGTCCTCTCCCCGTACCCATTCAAGGTCCCCTGCGCATGACTTGCCCCGGCCAGAATCGCCGCCATCGCGTTCGCCACTCCCATCCCAATGTCGTTGTGCGTGTGAATCCCAATCCGGGTTCTCAGCCTCGCATGAACCGCAGCCGTGATCGTCGAAACCTCATTGGGCAATGCCCCCCCGTTGGTATCACACAAAACGACCACATCCGCCCCCGCCGTGGCCGCGGCTTCAAACGTGGCCATCGCATACTCAGGATCGTCCTTGTAGCCATCAAAACCGTGCTCGGCATCGTAAACCACAAAACGCCCGTTCGCCTTCAGATAGCGCACAGTGTCCGCAATCATCGCCACGTTCTCCGAAGGCGTCGTCCCCAATACCTCCTTCACGTGCAATAACCACGTCTTGCCAAAAATTGTCACCACCGGCGTCTCCGCCTCCAGCAACAACCGCACCTGCGGATCCTTCGCCACATCCGTGTTCTTCCGACGCGTCGACCCAAACGCAGCCAGACGCGCCTTGCGGAACTTGCGCTGCCTCGCCTGAGCAAAAAACTCAATGTCCCTCGGATTGGACCCGGGCCACCCCCCCTCAATATAGTGGAAACCCATCGACTCCATGCGCTCAGCCAACCGCAACTTGTCGGCAACAGAAAAGTTGATGCCCTCTCCCTGGGTACCGTCACGCAGGGTGGTATCGTAGATTTCAACTTCGGGCTTTTTCATAGGTCTCCGCCAGAGCGGAACGGGTCTTTTACGCCAGCAAACCTAACGTGCAAAGCCCAAAGGCAAGCCGCCAACCAGCGGTCAGGAGTCAGGAGTCAGGAGTCGGGGGGGACGCCCCTCTCCCCTCTACTCTCTCCCCTCTCCCTGCGGCGGCGCTCCGCGCGCCGCAAAAGCCCTCACCCCCCCTGCTGCCTCTCCTCTATCCGCGATAGCTTCCACCCCCCAAACCAAAGCATGAACAGCGCCGCACTCCAGGTAACGAGGAAGATCCCCCACCATACTCCCTTCATCCCCCAGCCGAGCTGAAAGGCCAGCAACCAGAAAACCAGGCACGGCGCCACGATCTGCCGATAAAGCCCCACCCACAAACCGTAGATCGGCTTCTTGAGCCCCTGCAGCATGAAGACCGACTGGAACAGGATGACGTAACTCCCCAGGGTGATGGAGGCGATCCGCAGATACTCGGCACCAATGTGCACCACTTCGCGGTCCCCGGTAAACCACCCCATCATGGCACCACCAAACAGGAACAGCAGGACACCCGCCACCCCCATCATCACCAATCCCGTCACCAACCCAACCCGGCGCGCCTCACGAATCCGGTCAAAACGGCGGGCGCCGTTGTTCTGCCCGGTCAAAGACAGAATGGCGATGTTCAGGCCGATCGTCGGCAGCAGGAAGATCTGTTCAATCCGGGTGGCAATCCCGTAGGCCGCCACCCCTTCCTTGCTGAACCGGGCAATGAACCAGGTAATCACAAAAATACCCAAAGCCACGGTGAGCATGTTGAGGCTCGCTGGAAAACCCTGCACGGCAATGTCCCGATACAGCCTGCGATCAGGCCGGAACCAATCCCAACGCCAGCCGCGCCAAATACGCGTGTGCCTCACCTTGTAGAGCAAATACGCCGACCCCGCGATCTGGATCACAAAGGTCGCCAGCGCAATGCCTCGCACCCCCATGGCCGGCAACCCCCAACCGCCGAGCATGAACCATGGATCCAGCACCACATTCAGCAAACACCCCGCAATCAATACATCCCGAAATGTCCGCGTGTCCCCCAACGCGTTTAAGGTGGCATTCAAAATCGACTGGAGCATGAAAAACACCGTCCCCAACAAAATCACGTTCATGTACTCCAACGAGAGCGATAAGAACCGCTCCTCCGCACCAAGCGCCCGGAAGAGCGTCGGAGCCATCCCCAACCCCAGCACAGTCAGCAGCCCCGCCAACAGGACCCCGAACGAAACCGATTGCAGGGAAAGATGATGTGCCTCCTCCATCTTCCCTTCCCCCATCGCGTTCGCAATGAGCGCAGTCGCTCCCTGCCCCACCCCGGAACCCATGGCCAGGATAATGAAGAAGATCGGAAATGAAGCCGCCAGCGCCGCCAAGGCGTCGGTCGAATGCAACCCGGCATAAAACGTGTCCACCACGTTGTACATCGTGTTGAAGAAAAACCCGATGCTCGCGGGCATCGCGATGTGCCGGATCAGCTTGGGAATGGGTTCCTTAACGAGGTCCATGTCATCACCCCCTTACCACCGGTAGGCTCCCACGCCACCGAACCTGTCCAGAAAACACCCGTGCTGCCCCTCAGACAGCTGCTCAATCGTCCGGACCATGGCCTCCGCACTTTCCTCAGCACTCAAGTCCGCACCGGCTCCGCCCATATCCGTCCGCACCCAGCCGGGACTGATCGCCGCCACCAGAACCCCCTTCGCCCCTAGCTCGTGCGCCAGCCCGATGGTCAGATGATTCAGAGCCGCCTTGGAAGCCCCGTAAAAAAAGTAACGGCTGTCCACTTTCGACCCCAAAGAACCCGCTCCGGATGAAATATTCACGAGCCGCGGCAACTGCCGCGATTCCAGAAGCAAAGGGAGAAACGCACGCGTCACTCTCGCCACACCGGTAACGTTGACCGCTAAGGTCCTTTCAAGGAGGGAGGCTTCCAAATCACTAAACGAAGCTTCCACCCCCTCCAGCAGCACGCCGGCATTATTCACTAGAACATCCAGCCCGCCAGAACTGGCCCGCACTCCCTCCACTGCCGCCGCCACACCCGCATCCTCAGTCACGTCCAAGCGAATGGGTAGAACCTGCCCGCCGCTGCCACCAGCCAGCGAAACCAACGCCGGCCCCGGTGTCACCGAACGATGCCCGGCAAATACCCGCTGACCGCACCCCGCAAAAGCACGGGCCAACGCCAGCCCAATACCCCGGTTCGCACCCGTGATGAGAATGTTCAGCACCGACGGCAAGATAGGGATCGCACCCCAAGGCTCAAGCCGCTTCGAAGGAAAATCTGTCTCCACCACCAGCGCCCGGAGTGTACTCGACACATCCAACGGCATATCCCAGCCTGTGCTGACATGGCGACGCACGGGCTGCCCAGTCCCGATCCCACCAAGGCCGGGGTTCCCCAAGAGGGGGCCCGCCCGGCTGCGTTACTTCGCACCGCAGCCGCCCTGCTGGCACTGTTGGTTTCCTTCGCTCTCTGGCTTACCGGAATCATCCCCGACTCCTGGCAGCCCTTCCTTCCCTCCCTCTTTGCCAGCCTGCTGCTGGCCCTCTACTGCTTCCTCCGCCTGCCCGCCTCCCGCCCCATCCTCACTCGCTGTCTCCTGCTTTACCTGACAGTCGGCATCACGCTCACCGGAGCCGACCTCACCCTCCGGGTGACCCTGCGCAACCGCTTCAACTATCGGCCACATGATATGTTCATCCGCGTCTGGCAGCGCCTCCCCCTCCTGACCCGCTACCAGCAGAACGTCCACTATCATGGCCAGACCTACGGAGATCTCGCCGCCTTCTCACCCAACCCCGAACTTCAGGTCAGGCGAAACGTCGAGTTTGAAACCGACGCCTTCGGCTTCCGCAACCGACGCCAATCCACCCGCAGGGATGAGCCCTATGATCTGATCCTCCTCGGCGATTCGTTCGTGGCGGGATGCGGCAACTCCCAGTCCAATATCTGGTCCGAGCAACTGGAACAACGACACGGACTGCACACCTACAACCTGGGCCTGCCAGGAGACCCAGGCCACGCCTACCTGAACCTCATTGCAGAAAGCCCTCGCCTCACTCTCCGCCCCGCAGCCCATGTGGTTCTCGCCATCTTCACCGGCAACGACCTCACCCAAGCTCTGCCGGAGGCCGTGGAGAACCTGCCACTCCCATGGCAAAAACCCTCACTCGCCTTCTATAACAGCTGTCTCGATTTCCGGAACCATTCCTCCCTCCACCGCCTCTGGGAGAGGTTGCAGCTCGGCCGCGATCCGCTGGCCTCCCAACTCACACCCGACCAGTCCGGCCTCATCGTCCGCTCAACCCCGGACGGCCAGCCCATGCTGTTCTACCGCCACTACACCTGGATGCTGGACGCCACAGAGGAAACCGCGAAAGTCGACTTCTTCGCCCCGGATCTCCAAAAGATCCTCCAGCACTGCCAGGCGTTCTGCGATACCCGACAACTCCAGTTCGATGTCGTGCTCATCCCAGCCAAGGAGGAAATCCTGTCGTGGATACTCGAATACAAAAGCCCCTGGTCCGGCTCAAACGAACCCTCCCTGCTTGGACGTCGACTCGCCCGATTCTGCCAGCAACAAGGCATCGGCTTCCTCGACCTCAAGCCGCACTTCGCGGCCGCCTCACGCGAACTTTACGAAACCCAGCAAAACTGGCTCTGGTGGCCAGACGATTCTCACTGGAATCCTCAGGGTTACCGCCTCGCAGCCGATCTGCTCCAGAAGTTCCTCCTCCAACCCAAACCGGAACCGGAGCAGACGCAGTAATCTCAGTCCTTCTTCGAACCGCGCCGGCTCGTGCGCATACACACAACCGTCAGCGCAGCCAGAAACACAATCACCACCAGCTCAGGCAGGGTTAACAGCGCAATCATAACGTTTACGTCCCCGCTGCAGAATAGCTCGAACGCGAACCGATTACCCTCCGATCCAAGGGACATGTCAACTCGCCAGCACGGTGGCTTTAGCCGTTGATGCCCTGAATCAACACGTCATACGATCGCCCGGGACCAAACAAAGATACCCCAACCTCATAGCCACCACCGGCGTCCGCCCCTGAACCATGACACCGTCCCCCGATTCAGCGCCACGCCGCCTACCCAAGCGGTTGGAAGTAATCATCAGAGGCCTCGGCCGAGCTGTCCGCACGGCAGTCAGCAACCGCCAATTCACCCCCCAAGCCATCGGGCTCGCCTATCACCTGCTGCACCATGAGCTCTATAGCCGGGAGGAAATCCAACGACTCAGCCTGCTCAACCTGACCGACAAAGCACGCGCAAAACTGCTCAGTCGACGGAGCATGACCGCCCTTATGGAACGGCTGAACCCCGAACCCTGGCGCTGTCTGCTAAGGAACAAGGCCCTTTTCTACCAGCACTGCACCACGCTCCAACTCCCCACCCCCAAGCTCCTCGCCCTGATCCTCCCCGGCAGAACAGGATGGATCCCCAAAGGCAATGCCCCCGGCTCACCATCCCAATGGACACGTTTTCTCGGCTCAGAGTGCCCCGCCGAACTGGCCGTCAAACCCATCAGCGGCAACTACGGCTCCGGCATCCGGATCCTGACACGCACTGACAACGGCCACTTCCACCAGCTCGGAGACGAGCCCATCACTTGCGACAATCTGGCTGAACACCTGTTTCACGATCCAAACCACCCCGGCTACATCCTTCAGGAGCGCATATACAATCACCCTGACCTCCTCGCCCTCAGCCAGGCCCAGGGCCTCCAGTGCGTCCGGCTCATCGTCATGACCGATCCCCAAGGCCAAAGCCACATCCTCCATGCCCACCTCAAAATCATCGTCGGCGATAATCCCCACGATAACTTCCAATTCGGTAATAGCGGGAACCTCCTCGCCCGGGTCGATGTCACGACCGGAAGCCTCTCCAGCGCATTGAACCGCAATCCCTCTGGACCGGGTTATATCGAACTCACCCACCACCCCGGCACCCGCCAACAGATTACCGGCCTGAACCTGCCCCACTGGCCCGCAACCTGCCGCCTCGTCCGCAAGGCCAGCCAACTCCTCCAGCCGTTGCGAGTCATCGGCTGGGACGTTGCAATCACACCAAACGGCCCTGTCATCATCGAAGGCAACTGGAACTCGGACCCGCCGAATCCTTTCCGCAATCTCGATACCTTCTGCGACGACATCAGACGACTGGAATCGTAACCCGCCTCCAACCAACTCGGCCTGCAATCAAAAACCCCGTCCCACCCTCTGCAGGCGGGACGGGGTAACAGAACAACCCCGGGCATCAATAACCACGGTTCCTAGTGAGAACCATGGACGTGCCCCTCAGCAGCAACGGGCGCAGGTGGCAACTCCCGACTCGCCTCCAACAAGGCATCCGCATCCGCCACCACCACAAGCTCACCAAACATCACCCGCCAATGCTCCGGATAGGTGCACAGGTAATCATACGTACCCGGTTTCTCCGGGGCAGTCAGCTTGAGCGTTTCCTTGGCTCCGGGCTCAAGCAGCTTGCTCGAGGCCCAGATCTTCGGGTTGTTCGGCACATAAACGCGCCCCTGCCGATCAGGATTCGGCGACATGGTCTCAGCCTGCTTGCCCACCTCCTCACGCGAGCCGGGCTGCGCAAACACCAGGTTGTGGGGCATCATGTCCTGGTTCTCCAAAATCACCTCAAACGGCTTGCCCGCCTCAACCACCAGCCTCGTGATGTCGTAGCGCATCGCCTCACGAACGGTCTTGATGACAAATACCCTGACCCCCAAATCAAGCAGGCCTTTCTGAATCGGACGCCCCACCTCCGCCGGCAGTAATCCCGCCAGCTCAGAGCCCGCCTGAACCACTTCCACATACCCCTGTGAAGTGCGGTCAGCCGCAGGCACCCGCGCCGCCCATGCCAATATCGCCTCGGCGGCCTCCCGAGCCCCTGCCCCCTGCCAACTGCCACGCGGCACCTCCAGCAACGCCCGAGCGGCCCGAACGCGGAATTTATCCCGTCGCAGTTCCTCACACAACCGCGCAAAGGTGTAGCCGGCATGCTCATCACCCAGAAGTGGCAGCGCTGCGATAGCCACCGCCTGTAGGTCCGACTGGGACTTGCCCCCGTCCAGAACCTCCTTCAACTGTGGCGCAAATCGCGCCCGAACCGCCGGATCCAAAAACAGCACGATGCCCCCCATCAGAGCCAGCCGGTCCTCATCGCGGTTGCCCGCATCAGCCCAGGCCTTGCTGGGCTCCCCGCCATCAGCAGCCACAACCGCCGCCCACGCCGCCGAACGCACCTCCCTCTGCGCCGCCTGCTTCGCCATCGACAGCAGATCAGCACGCCTCCCTCCAAGGTCATCCGGCATCACCAGCAGCAACTGCCCGAGCCCGCCACTGGCCTTGATATCCCCACGCCCGTTGTCCACCCGCTGTAAAGCCGCGAGCACCTCATCCGTCCGATCAGAAGACTTCGCTTCAACCAGCTGCATCAGTGCCGTGTTCCGTGTGTTCAGGTCATAGCCCGACCGCAGCAGACGCTCCTCCAGCACGGGGGCAACACCCTCGGCTCGCGCCAGCTCTGCGTCATTCAAACGCTGCAGGACACGGTCCAGCGCCACAGGATCCTTCGGCAAAAACGGCGGAGCCCCCGCAGGCTGCAATTGCCTCAAGGTCTCTTTGAAGGTGTATTCGAGATAATAGTCCGTCTCGTGCTTCAGGATCTCATGCGCCACTTCCAGGGCAGGATCACCCTCAAAGAAACTCGCCGCCCGCACCGCCTCCAGCCGCACTCTCGGAGCACTGTCGTTCGCCGCCACGCGCAGCAGGTCCAGAACGTCCTTCACCTCGTCCCGCACATAGCACAACACCCGAACTGCAGCGGCACGCGCCCTCCACTCAGGAGATACCAGCATCTGCCGCAATAATTTCTGGTCCACCTGATGATGCCACTGCATCACCCACAAGGCTTCCATAAGCAACGGCTGATCCTCGAGTTTCTCCCGGCTAAACTGCGACGCCCACTTGCGCACAGCCGCCAGCACCTCGCCGGTGTCCCGCGACCCCAACTCGACCTTGGCCCGAATCCGTACGTCATCCTCAGGCGACCGCAGCAACTCCAGCAGGTCCTTGATCGCAGCACCATGCACCTGCGGCGGGGTCAGCAACGGACTCCCCGCATAAGTCACACGATACACCCGGCCATGAGCATGGTCGCGGCTTGGATCCCGCAAATGATGCTGCATGTGGCCAATGATCGGATTGTGCCAGTCCAGGAAAATAACCGACCCGTCCGGCGCCACACCCACCGACGTCGGACGAAAGTTCGGGTCGCTCGATTGCACCAGCGGCTCCAGAGTAGTCCCTGTCACCCCCGACCCCTCCTCGTCCACGCGCACACGATAAATCCCCTGAAAACCAATCACGTTACAGTTCAGGAAGTTGCCCTGGAATTCCTCAGGGAAATGCCGACTGGTCAACATGCCCGTCCCCGCACAAGGCCGCGAAGGCCGATCCCAGAATTGCCTCAACCCGGAATGCTTCTGCGGATAATCCAACCGACCGCTAAACGCAGGCCCGTAATAGGTGTTGTTGCCCGTCGCATCCGTCACAAGATCCACACCCCACCGGTCAAATACCCGGCCATGCGGATTGGCAAAACCGTAGGGAATGTAAGTCTCGAACCGCCCGCTGCCCGGCTCGAAACGGAAGATCGCCGCATCGTTGTTCCTCACCACACCCCACGCCGTCTCGATCTGCGTACGATGGAACACGCCATCGCTGAAATAAATCGCCCCGCCCGGATCCAACGCCAGGGCGTTGGCCGTATGATGCGAGTCAGCCGAATCCAGCCCGCTCACCACCCGCTCCTTCCAGTCGGCCCGACCATCCCCATCCGTGTCCCTCACGAACCATACATCCGGCGCCTGCACCAGAATCACCCCATCACGGTAAAACTGAAAACCCGTCGGCGCGTTGAGATCATCAATGAACGGCGTGCACTTGTCCGCCTTGCCATCGCCGTCCACATCCTCCAACACCAGCAAGCTGTCACCCTTCGTGCTCCATGGCGTGCGCTCAGGATAATTCGGCCACGCCGCAACCCACAACCGACCCCTGGTGTCAAAAGCCATCTGCACCGGATTCACCAGATCCGGAAACCGCTCCTCAGAAGCGAACAGGTTCACCTCACACCCCGGGGCCAGCTTCATCTTCTGCATCGCCTCCTCACCGGAAAGATAAGTGTGCGTCCCATCATCATTCGAACCGGGCTTGTTCGTAACCACCGGCGCCACATCAGGCAAATTGTCGTCGCGCACCTCCAGATCCCCACCCCGCGCCACAGCCCATACCCGCCGATCCCGGTTCGCCGTCATCACATCCCGCACCTCCATCTCTTTCAACATGGTGTCGCGGTTCTTCACCCCGTCATATTCAAGGTGCGACCGGCCACCATACACGTTGTAACCATCAACGGTGCGATACCGCCCAAACCACTGCCGGTTCTTGTCCAGCACCGCCGCCCGCAACCTCGAAAACGCATCGCCCCCGGCACCCGGTGCAACCTCCCCAAACAAAGCCCGGTAAATCACCGGCGCCAAAACCTCATAGCCAGCATCCCGCAAGTGAATCCCATTGACGGTCAGGGATTCCTTCGCCTTCGCATACGCCCCACGCGAAGGCCCCAGCAAATCCACAAACTGCACGCCCTTCTCCCGCGCCACTTCGCCCATCACCCTCGCGTAAGCCTCCAGGTTCGCAGCGTTCTTCTCCGGCCCGGGATACTTCGGATCCCGATGCCGCTCCTGCGCAATGGGAGAAAACAACACCACCCTCGGCGCCCCCTTCCCGCTGTAATCCTGCCCCTGCAAATGGTCCAGATACTCGCCCAGATCCCGGCGAAATGCCGGCAAACCGCCCTCGCCACCAAAGGACTCGTTGAAACCGAAAAAGGCCAAAACAACATCAGCCTTAACGTGGCTCAACCACTCGTCCGGACTGCCAAAATCCTGCGAACGCAAACGCGTCTTCACCTCGTCCCCGGCAAATCCCAAATTCCTAAACACCAGCTCATGCTCGGGATATCGCTCGTAAATCAACGACTCCAGCCATCCGTAATGCTGAAACCGCTCCGCCAGGGTGTTGCCAACAAACGCAATGTGATCCCCCGGACGCAATTCAAGCCGGTCGGGCGCAGCAGAAACCAGACAGCTCGAACCCATCAGGGCAAAGCACAGCCGAAACCAAAGTGAACTCATGGACATACTGAGCGGGACTTATATCCAATGAGACGGTTCTGACCAGCCCAGAATCATCGGTGCCACAGGAAAATCGACGAGCCCCCTCCCCCACTCGCATCGCCCCCGCAGCGCCACCAGCCGGCACCAACAAGCTCCGTGCAAGTCATTTGGCCCAGTCAGTTGCCGGGCAGGAAATGAACAGCATCACGTCGTGCGATGCTGCTTGCTCAAAGACCCTGCCCTGCAAGCTTCGCAAAGCACGACGGCATCGCCGCAGACTCAGGCAACATGACTTGCGCAGAAGCACTGGGCAAACAACAGAGAAGAAAAGTGAGGAACCTACAACTCAGCCCGCCCCGAGGGGTTAAGCATGTCATCGCCGCCCATCATAACGGGTCACCTATGCAGTCAAGCGTATTAGCGCTATACACGTAACTTTCAGGGCTCTTGTCGACGATTCACCCGACAATAAAGGCCCGGAGCGAGATCGAATCCGATCGCCGCCCCGGGCCCGAAGATTCAGACACCAGACGCTACTGCCGTAAACGATAGTAAGCCGCCGCCTGGTCAGTCGTGATCGTCACGGAGTTACCCGACACACCCTGAACAGGTGTCCAGACCGGAGCCGAAAGATCGCCGGCGCTCTCCAGCGTGAAGGCTCCATCGGATTCCCAGCTCAAGGTCACGGTCCCGTCCCCATTGGAACCAAAGACCACCACGGGCTCAGGAACCACGGTCACGGACAACACGATCGGAATCCCGTCAGCAGTCGCCCCGCCAAGTGACTCCAGCTCGGCATCCGTCAGCTTGCCCGACCGGATCTGCACCGAACTCACCCACATGCGACGCCGCTCGTCCTGGTCTCCATCACCAAACAAGACCGCCGTCGGCCCCATGCTGCGACGTGGATTGTCCAGGCTCTGGTTCGCCGTCCAGTCGTCCTGCTTGATGCCGTCCACATACTTGGTCACCACCGGAGGATTGGCCGCCATGTCGTACGCCGCCGCAATGCGATGCCACTCGCCCGGCGTGAACGCATCCGTGCCATTGTAACCTCCAGCACCCTGACCGAAGTTGTTCCCCTGCCAGAAGAGGTCCCCGTCATCCGTGTTGTCTGCAGAGCTGACCTGCCACAAGGCAGCCGCCCCCGCCCCGGTGGTGTCCACCATCACGTCCATGATCAGGGTGTACTGGTTCACCCGAGTGCCACCCCCATTCGGAGAAATGCGGTGGGTCAACACGTAACCAATGTTCCGGGAGAGATCCCCCGGCACCTCCATGATGTTGGCAGCCAACCCGGCAATGTCCCCAACCCCAAGATCGGCCGTCGCCCCAAACGCAGTCCCCGCCGCAGTCTGTCCCGCCGCACCATCCAGATAGTCCAACGGAACACCAATGGTCGCGCCCAGGTCAGCGAACTCAAAATCCCACTGGCCCGTCACGGTGCTCTTCGGCACATACAACGGAATCCCCGCCGCCGAAGGACCACCCAACAGCACCGCCTCAGCGTCGGTAATCCGCCCCGGCCTGATCTGCACTGAGTTTACCCACATCTCACGACGCTCGTCCTGGTCACCATCGCCAAATAGCACCGCAGACGCCTGAAGCGCCCGACGTGGATTGTCCAGACTCTGGTTCGCGATCCAATCGTCCTGCTTAATGCCATCAACAAACTTGGCCACCAACGGAGGATTCGCAGCCATGTCATAGGCCGCCACAATCCGGTGCCACTCGCCCGCCGTGAAGGTTCCCCGACCATTGTAGCCACCGCCTCCCTGACCAAAGTTGTTCCCCTGCCAGAACAAGTCGCCATCATCTGTATTCCCCGTGGAACTGGTCTGCCACAAAGCAGCCGCACCAGCGCCCGAGTTCGCAACCATCACGTCCATCACCAGCGTATACTGGTTGACCAGGGTGCCCCCGCCGTTGGGCGCCATCCCATGCTCCATCACATAACCAATGTTGCGCGACAGATCGCCCGGAACACGCATCACCATGGCTTCCTCGCCCTGAATCCCGGCTACGCCCAGGTCCGTCGTGGAACCAAACACCGTCCCGGTAGCAGTCTCTCCGGCCGCGCCATCAAGGAAGCTCAAGTCCTTGCCCACATTAGCCCCGAGATCGCCAAACTCGAAATCCCACTGGCCCGCAATCGGATCAGCCATGATCCTCGAAGGTATGCCAGCAGCCGTAGGTCCACCCAGCGCGGCAGCCTCCGCATCGCTGAGCTTGCCAACACGAATCTGCACGGAGTTCAACCACATCTTGCGCCGTTCATCCTGGTCGCCGTCAGCCAACAGGATCGCTGTCTCCTGCAGCGATCGGCGCGGGTTGTCCAGGCTCTGGTTGTCTGTCCAGTCATCCTGCTTGATGCCGTCCACATACTTGGTCACCACGGGCGGATCCGCCGCCATGTCGTATGCCGCTACCACCCGGTGCCACTCACCCGCCGTGAAGGTCCCCCGACCATTGTAGCCGCCACCACCCTGACCAAAGTTGTTCCCCTGCCAAAACAAGTCGCCGTCGTCAGTGTTGCCCGCCGAACTCGTCTGCCACAGCGCGGCAGCACCCGCACCCGTCGTGTCAACCATCACGTCCATGATCAGGGTATACTGGTTCACCCGCGTCCCACCCCCGTTCGGCCCAATGCCGTGCGTCATCACGTAACCAATGCGACGATCCACGTCGCCCGGTGCCTCCATGATCAATGCCTCCTCACCACCAATACCGGCAACCCCCAGCGCAGTGGTCGTCCCAAAACGCGTCCCCTGCTCGGTCAAACCTCCCACCCCGTCCAAATACGCCAACGCCCGACCCACGGTGGCCCGCAAATCGCCACGCTCAAAATCCCATTGCCCCGCAACGGTGGTCGATCCCCCCTCAGCAGTCACGATACCAAACGACCAGGTCGCCTCATGAACCGTACCCAGCGAGTCGGTATACTCCACGCGCACATCCGTCACGCTGTCCGTCCGCCCCGCATCCGGATAGTAAACGGCCGAGACTAGACTGCCACTCTTGCTGGCTTCCAACGAGGCAGTCACGTCCGCTCCATCAATGAACATGCTGACATCCCCAGCCGCCACGGTGGCCGCCCCATCCGAAATCGTCACGGCAACTGGATCCACAGCCGGGTTCCCCTCGGAACCATCCGATGGCGAGATCCGCACGACGTAGGGCCCTTTCGCCTCCGCCACAGTGGTGCTGGCATAGACCTTGATCGCCCCAGCGTTCTGGTCATCACCCACGGGAATTCTCGCCCCACTAACCGGATCAATGGAGTAGAAGTTCAGGTTCGCCGCCAACCCCGTCTGCCAATACAAAACACGGAACGGATACAACCCCGCCACAGGCGCCTGAACGGTGAACGAATTCTCGTTCCGCCAACCCGGCTCAAAACCCGGCGCAATCCGCTGATACTCCGCCACCTTCATCCCAAAGTAATCCCGCGGATTCTGCGCCACAAAAACCTGGAACCCATCGTCGTTGTTCACGTCGGTCCGGTCCGCCGCCACGCTCACCGCCAAGGTGTGCTCCCCCGCGGTCAACTCCAGAAAACCCACCGCCTCCACCACAAAGTTGTCGGTGTGCCCCCCCGTCCCCGGAATGCCGGGGAAAAAGTCACCCTGCGTGTAGTTGTCCGGCGGCAAACCCCCAAGATAATTGGCGTCCAGGTCATACAAATCCACCCAGTCCCCGTCCTTCTCAAAACAAACCCACTTCGGATTGTAGCTCCCCCCGGTCCCAGGACCAGCCACAGCCTCGTTCACCACCAACTCCCCCGCATCGTCAGTCAATAACCCATGAATCTGCGCCAAAGCCCGCAAGGAGTTGTTCGCCAACGGAGGATCCACCGGACCCTGCGCCACCCGAACCACAAAGCCGGGCTGGCTCGACGTCCCCAGCGGCAAGGCCGCCGACTCGGGAAGAACAACGGTCGCAGCCTGCATGGAGCAGACCCCGACCGACATCGCCAGTGCCGCAAACGGCCTGACACCTAACAACGGTGGGAATTTCATCGTTGCCGATTTATCCTCACCCCACGGGATGTCAAGGCTAGACACTCCGATCGATGCCTCCGAACTCACGGAGCCCGATCGGCAAAACCCAACTACACGTTCCCCGACATCACCCCCCAAGTTCCCGCCACTCCGCGCTTGCCCTCGCCCACAACACTCCTATGATCCCTCCCCATGAACGCCAAGGAGGCGTTGATCGCACTCAACATGATAGAAGGGCTGGGCCCTGTGCGCCTGCGGAAACTGCTGGAACATTACCCGGACCCAACGGGCATCCTCCAGGCCGGTTCCGTAGAGCTCGCACGTATACCCGGCATCACCACCGACCTCGCCCACACCCTCGCCTCATGGCAGGATCACGTGGACCTGCAAGGTGAACTCCGCCGAATCCGCGACTTCAATATCGAGGTGCTCGCCGGAACCGATCCCCACTACCCCTCCGCCCTCCGCGAAATCTACGATCCCCCCATCGTGCTCTATTGCCGCGGACGTATCCTGCCCGAGGACAACAACTCCATCGCCCTGGTCGGCTCGCGCCAAACCACCCACTACGGAAAAGAAACCGCCCGTCGCCTCGCCTACCAGCTCGCTTACGTGGGAGTCACGGTCGTCAGCGGCGGAGCCCGCGGCGTCGATACCGCCGCTCACCAGGGCGCCCTCCAGGCCAAGGGCCGCACTCTCGCCGTCCTCGGCCATGGCATCGATCGCGTCTTTCCCCCGGAAAATATCAGCCTCTTCGAACGCATCACGTCCTCCGGAGCCGTCATCACACAGTTCCCCTTCGGCCGCAGGGCCGACCGCCAAACCTTCCCGATCCGGAACCGTATCGTCGCCGGCATGAGTCTCGGCACGGTCGTTATCGAGGCCGGCTACTCCAGCGGCGCTCTCATCACCGCCAACATGGCAGTCGATGCCGGACGCTTGGTGTTCGCTGTCCCCGGCCGTATCGATTCCCCCCAAAGCAAAGGCTGTCACGAGCTCATCAAGAAAGGAGCCAAACTGTGCGAGTCCGCCGAGGATGTCCTGTCCGAGTTCGAATACCTCTTCCCCGCATCCAACCGTAGCCCCTCACCCTCCACCCCCGGCACTCTCCCCTCCCTCACTCTCTCCGAACACGAAGAAAAAGTCCTCGCCGTCATCCAGCACCAGGAAATGCCGCTCGACCCCATTATCCATCAAACCGGCCTGCCCGCCTCCACCGTCTCCGTCGCCCTGCTCAGCCTCGAAATGAAACGCCTCGTCAGGCAGCTTCCGGGGAAACTGTTCGCCCGCTGCCACCACTGAACAACAAACGCAAACTGTTCAACACCACCACCACGGTGCTGCCCTCATGCCCCAATACTCCCAAGGTCAACGGAATGCCCCCCGCCAGCGCAAAAGCCACCAGCACTACCACGGTCCCCAATGAAATCGCCAGGTTCTGCCGGATAATCCTCCTCGCCCGTCGACTCAACTCAAACGCCGCCAGAAAATTCTCCAACCGGTCCCGCATCAATACCACCTCAGCCTGCTCCAGCGCCGCATCCGCACCCCTGGCCCCCATCGCCACCCCCACGTCCGCCGCAGCCAGGCTCGGAGCATCATTCACCCCATCCCCAATCATCGCCACCGGCTTGCCCGCCTCCACAAAACCCCGCACAACCCCCACCTTGTCCTCCGGCTTCAAATCCGTCCGCAAATCCGTCAACCCCACCTGCTGCCGCAACGCCTCCGCCGCCGCCTTCCGGTCCCCCGTCAAGACCACCACCTCCAAACGATGGCCCAACAAATCACGCACCAACTGCGCTGCCGTCGGCCTGAGGTCGTCCCGCAACCGGATCCGCCCCGCTAATTGCCCCGACCAGAGCCAGATCTCACTCGTCCCCGGATCCTCCACCTCCACCTCCGCCGACGGCCGCCACCCGGTCACCCCGCAAACCCACTCTTTCCTCCCCAGCCAGACCTGCTCCCCACCCACCCAACCGGTCACCCCCAATCCGTTCAGGGACTCAAAACGCTCCACCTCCAGCGGACGCCACCCCGCATGCTTGCCATGCCGCAAAATAGCCCGCGCCAACGGATGCTGCGAATGCTGCTCCAATGCAAATGCCCACTGCATCAGCCGCTCCTCCCCCCCGGCGGGATAACTCTCCGCACCCTCCACCCGTAACTCCCCCGTGGTCAATGTGCCCGTCTTGTCCATCGCCACCACTTTCACCCCAGCCAACCGCTCCACCGCCGCACCCCCGCGAAATAAAATCCCCCGCTTCGCCGCCCACGCAATCGCCGCCAACACCGCCGACGGAATCGATAGTACCAAGGCACACGGTGACGACACCACCAGCAAGGTCATCGCCCGGTAAAAGGCCCCGGACTCCCCACCCGCCACACCCCAGGGCGACATCCCCCGCACCAGCCACCAATATAAAAACATCCCCAGCGATAACCCCAAAACCGCATAGGTGTAACCCGTGGAAAAACGATCGGTAAATCGCTGCGCCGGCGCCTTCAAATGCTGTGCCTCCCGTATCAACCGCACCACCTTCTGCAACGCGCTCTCACTCGCAGCCCGCAACACCACCACCTCCACGCTGCCCCACAAGTTCATCGTCCCCGCCAAAACAGTGTCCCCCTCCCGCTTGTCCACCGGCACCGCCTCCCCCGTAAGTGTCGATTCGTCAGCCGCCGTCTCCCCCGCCCGGATCTCCGCATCCACCGAAAACTGCTCACCCGGCCGCACCCGCAACCGCATCCCCTCCACCAACTCCTCCACCGGCGTCAACACCTCACGCCCGCCCTCATCCAAACGCGATGCCACCTTCGGCGCATCCCGAAATAAACTGCGAATCTCCCGCTGGGTCCGCCCCATCGCGTAGTGCTCCAGCGCACCCGATAAGGAAAACAAAAACAACAAGACCGTCCCCTCCGCAAATGCCCCTATCGCCGCACTCCCCGCCGCCACCGCCAGCATCAGAAAATGAACGTCCAATACCCCCACCTCCAGCCGCTCGCGAATCTCCCCCACGGTAAACCACGCCCCCGCCACATAAGCCATCAGATACAACGCCACGGAAACAACACCCACCGGAACCATCCACCCCGCCAAACCCAACAACCCGCAAGCCACCGCCGCCATCAACTGCAACCGCCACTCCCTGTCGTAATCTTCCTCCCCCGAAAAAATAACCTGCCGCGGCTCAAACCTCGGAAATGGCACGCTGCTCCAACGCCAAAACCGCGGCGCCGTCGGACACGTCACCCGCGAAAAGGTCACCTTGCCCCCATCCCGCTCCACCTGAACCCGCAACCGCCCCTCCACCTGCCCCGCAATCGGACAATCCCCACACTCTTCCTCCCCCTCCAATAAATGACAGCCCTCCCCCCGCACCCCTGCCTGCATCTCCCCAATCCGATCCCGTATCCCCCCAGCCACACTGTCCCCCTCCTTCAAACCCAGGGTCGCCACCTCCATCGACTCAGCCCCACGCTCAAACCGCACCGCCTCCAACCGACGATCGGCCTCCATCGCCTCCACCACGGTCTGACGCAAACATGGCGTCACGCCGTCCACCCGGCCAACCGCTCCACTGCTCTTGGCTTCTTCTCGACTCATCAACCGGTTCCTGAGGGAAAGCTTGATCCGTCCTACCCCAGAATGCAACCTCCCCCCCAAGCCAGAAATGACAAGCCAGCTCACGCACCTCCGCCAAGCCGCCCTCCTCAATACGCTGCGTGGCTGCAATCTCTTCCGCGAACTCCCCGCCGATGACCTGGAACGCGTCGCCTCCATCACACGTATCCGTAACCTCCAGCCCGACGAATACCTCTTCCACGAAGGCGATCCCTCCTCCGGCTTCTTCATCATCCAAACCGGCGCCATCAATGTCCACCGCGTCAACCGCGCCGGCAAAGAACAGGTGATCCACCTCTTCCGCGCCGGCGACTCGCTCGCCGAAGGCACGCTCGCCACCGGCCAGGGCTACCCCGCCGATGCCCGCGCCCTCGAACCGACCCAAGTCCTCCATATCCAGAAACCCGGCTTCCTCGAAATCCTCCGCCAACAACCCGACCTCGCCCTCCGTATGCTCGGCTCCATGAGCATGCGACTGCGAACACTCGTCGCCCAACTCGAAGACCTCACGCTCAAGGACGTCGAAACCCGACTCGCAAACTGGCTCCTCCGCCACTGCCACAACCCCGATTCCACCTCCCCCGCCCAACTGCAGCTCAAATCCACCAAACGCGTCCTCGCCGCTGAACTCGGAACGGTCAGCGAAACCCTCAGCCGCACGCTCGCCAAATTCCGCGAACAAAACCTCATCACGGTCAAAGGCCGCACCATCACCATCCTCCACCCCGCTAACCTCGCCAGCCTCCTCCAACGCCAGCTCAGCCAATAAACCCAACATGCCCAACCCTCCCCAGTCCCTCGGCATCATCGCCGGCAATCGCTCCCTCCCCCTCCTCGTCGCCCGCGAAGCCCGCCAGTCAGGCGTCCAGCATATCACCGCCGTCGCCTTCGAAGGGGAAACCAACCCCGAACTCGCCCAACTCGTCGACCACATCGCCTGGATCCGCGTCGGCCAACTCACCAAAATGATCCAGGCCTTCCAAAAACAAAACGTCCACCACTGTATCATGGCCGGACAAATCGCCCCCAAAAACCTCTTCGACGTCCGCCCCGACCTCCGCGCCCTCAGCCTCCTCCTCAAACTCAAAACCAAAAACGCCCACACCATCTTCGGCGCCATCGCCGACGAACTCCGGAAGGAAGGCATCGAACTCATCGAGGCCACCCCCTGGCTCCAACCGTTCATGCCCAACCACGGCTTCCACCTCGGCCCCAAACTCTCCCCGGAACAACAGGAAGATATCCAGTTCGGCTACCACATCGCCAAAGAAGTCAGCCGACTCGAAATCGGCCAGCTCGCCATCGTCAAAAAGGGCACCGTCCTCGCAGTCGAAGGCTTCGAAGGCACGGATGCCTGCCTCGCCCGCGGCGGCAGCCTCGCCGGTAAAGAAGGCGGCGCCGTCGCCGTCAAAGTCGCCAAGGAAAACCACGACATGCGCTGGGATATCCCCTGCTTCGGAACCGCCACCCTCGAAACCTGCGCCAAAAACAAAATCAGCGTCCTCGCCGTCGAGTCGGGAAAAACCTTGCTGCTCGATCCCGAGGAGGTTAAAGACCTCGCCCGTAAATACGGCATTTCCGTCACCACAGCCGGTTGACCCGAAAGCCTCACTCCGATCCCATGTTAAGCGCCTACGAGTTATTCGGTTTCATGTCGCCCGAGCTGGCGAATGAAATCATCGAATCCACCTTCACCCACAATAAGGATCTCTACAAAGGCACCCTCGCGGCCGTCGCAGAAGCCCGTAAAGTCCGCCCCATCTTCCTGCAACGCAAACCCAAGGTCGACCGCCATAAGGATATGGTCGATATGCTCGGCCGCCCCAGAATGAACCTCGCCGCCGCCACCCTCATCCGCGGCTGGCTCATGAAAAGCGAAACCTCCATCCTCAGCGACTTCCTCGATCAGCTCGGTATCGAACATAAAGACGGCGCCGTCGATGACCTCCCCGAAAAGGTCGACGACGACAAACTCAACGCCGCCATCAAAACGCTCCTCGATAAGCACGCCCACGAAAAGGTCGCCGTCTACCTCAACGCATTCGCAGAAATGAATGAGGTCGATTGGCCCAACCTCGAGGCCGCACTCGACGCCGAGCCACGCCTCCAGCTGGCCTAATCCCCCCATCCCGCTCATCAGCGGCGAACTCCGTAAGCCTCGGACTGCGCGGCCGCACCTACGACATTTGGATGAATGTTTGCTTGCTTAAGCAAACGAAATGAGTTCTATTAGCCGGCGTGCCCTACATCGTCGAAGTCCTGACCAAGGTGTCGACTGCGCGAACCACCAAGTGGGTCCACTTCACCCACCATGCCCAGCGCCAGCCGGCAATCGCCGCCGCCTCCTACGAAGCCGCCAAAAAAACCTACGTCCGTGCCCGCCTCCGCCTCGGTAACGGCCGTATCCTAGCCGACTCGGCCCGCCCCTGCATCCGACAGGAACGCAGTATCCGCTGGCCCTCCCGCTGCCCGGAAAATAAATAAACCCCGGCAGCCTCCACCCCCCTCCAAGCCCGGCCCTCAGCCCTGCTGCGCGTGCACCCAAGCCCTGCGCTGCTGTAAGCTTCCCCGGACCGCGTCCCCCAGCAGCTCGATCTCATAGGGCTTCTGTAAAAACACCATGCCCTCCCGCAACGCCTCCTCCAACCCGTGAACCTCCGTGCTGTAACCCGTGGTCAAAATCACCGCCACCGACGGATACCGCAACCTCCATCGCCGCGCCAACTCCAACCCACTCAACCCGCCAGGCATCACAATATCGGTCAGTAACAACTCCACCTCCCCACCACGCCGATCCAGCACCTCCATCGCCTCCAACCCGTCTACCGCCTGTATCACACGATACCCCAACCGCTCCAGACTCGTGGCCACAGTCTTGCGAACCCCCGCATCATCCTCCGCCAATAAAATCGTTCCCTCCCCACTCTCACATTGCCCCCGATCCTCGCTCACTGAAGCTCTCTCCCTCCCAACATGCTCGGGCAAATACACCCTGAAAGTCGACCCAACACCCACCTCGCTCTCCACCTGAACCCACCCATTGTGCTGGACCACAATGCCGTGCACGGTCGCTAACCCAAGACCCGTCCCCTGCCCCACTTCCTTCGTGGTAAAGAAAGGCTCAAATAACCGGGCCAAGGTCGCCTCGTCCATACCACACCCAGTGTCCTGCACCGATAAACACGCATACACCCCCTCCCTCTCCTGTTCCCCCCCACCTCCAACGGCCACCCGGCTCGTCCCAATGGTCAAACGCCCGCCCCCTGACATCGCATCCCTGGCGTTCAACGCCAGGTTCATAATCACCTGATCGATCATCCCCGGATCCGCCTCCACCCTGGGAAGCAAATCCCCCCCCTCAAAAATAAGCTCGATATCCTCCCCAATCAGCGGCTTCAACATGTTCAACAGGTTCCCCACGGTCTCATTCAAATCCAGAACCTTCACCTCCATCACCGAACGCCGACTGAACATCAGCAGCTGCCGGGTCAACGCAGCCGCCCGCTTCGCCGAAGTCCTCACCTCCGCCAAACCCTGCCGCATCCCCTCGTCCACCCCAGGCCCCTGCTCCATCAAATCCACATGCAAAATAATCGCCGCCAAAATGTTGTTGAAATCATGCGCCACACCACCCGCCAGCTGACCAATAGACTCCAGCTTCTGCTTCTGCCGTAACTGCTCCTCCATCATCTTCCGCGAAGTCACATCCTCCTTGATCGCCGCAAAATGCGTAATCCTCCCACCCGAATCCAATACCGGCGATATCGACGCCGCCTCCCAAAACATCTCGCCACTCTTCTTCCGGTTCCGCATCTCCCCCCGCCAAACCTTCCCCTCCATGAGGGTCCGCCACATCGAGGCATACACCGCCGGAGGTGTCCCCTCCCCCTTGAAAATCCTCGGATTCTTGCCCCTCAACTCCTCCAGCGTGTAACCCGTAACCTCCTCCAACCTCGGATTCGCATACTGAATCACACCCTCCACATCCGTAATCAAAATGCTCACCGGACACTGCTCCACGACCCTCGACAACTGCCGGATCTGCCCCTCAGCCAAACGCCGCTCCGTCACATCCTCGCTCCGCACCACCACACGCCCCACCCCTCCCCCCTCATCCCGCACCGGATAAAAAGAACGCCGAAACCGTAAACCCTCCTCCTGATCCTCATGCTCCAGCAATACCCCCCGCTCACGCACTTCCTCCACCCGCGCCCGACATACCTGCGCCTTCTTTTCCGACAAAAGCCCATACAGCCCCTCACCCTCACACTCCCTCACCCCACGCCCCATCCGCTTCGCAAATCCCAAGTTCGCCACCTGAATCACCCCATCCCCATCCACCAACACCGTCGGCTCAGCCAGCGCGTCAAACAAGGATCGCAAATTCGCCTCGCTCTCCGCCAACCGACGATGCACCGCCTCCCTCTGCAACCGGTCCGCAAAGAGCAACCCCAAAACCGCCGTCGCCACCGGATAAAGCAACAACACCGGTAACCCAATCGCCGACAACACCCGCTTCGCTACCTCCCATGGCAACGTCAGCATAATCAGCAGCATCAACACATGCACCGCCACCCCAAACAAATACAACTCCCGCCATGTCATCCGCTCCAACCGCCCCCGACGCACCTTCCGCCAGACAATCCCCATCGTCCCCGTCGCAAGAATCACCATCACCCCCGCATACGCCGCCACCCCGCCCTCCCAAAGCCGATAAACCCCCGCAAACACCATCGCCACCACCGTCGGAAGGGTCCCGAAAAATAACCCCGACACGCTCAACAACACCGACCGCGTGTCAAACACCACCCCCGGCTCCAAACGATACGAAGCCATAATCACCCCAACCGACAGCAACCCCAACACCACCCCCATCAGTAACTCCCGAATCGGTCGCCCCCGAAACCTCAGCCGGCCAGTCGCCAAGTCAAAGATCACCACCACAGAAAGCAGAATCGCGGTGTTATGTAGAAGATCCGTAACAGCACTCATGGTTCTCAACTCCACGAGGCTGCAAAACACTCCTTACAAGCAATGCTGCCAGCGAAAACGTCTGCTCGCGGCTAACAATCAGTCCAATCCTGAGTATGCCTATCAACTTTCGGCCCCCATGGCAACATATGACGTAGGAGAAATTATCCACACCGATTAATACCCCGTCCGACTATGACAACACCCCCTACGCCACCCCCCCCGCACAAAGCCGACGCCGCACCTTCCGCTGAATGGAACGCACCACCGGCCCCAATAACGGAATCCTCCCCAGCCGCCCCAATCGCAACAGCAGCCTCTGGTTCCGGTCACTCCACGCAACGGCCTCCTCCAACGCCGCCGCAATATCCCCCCGCCCCCGAAGCCTCGCCTCGGCCAACAGCTGTCCAGCAAACACCCGACCAACATCGAGCCAAAGTCGCCGCAGCTCCCCAGGGCTGTACCCCCCCGCCTCAAAAGCACGCACCCCCTCCAGACAGCCCAGCACATCCAGCGCCGCCATCACCATCAAACACTTCCTGCACCGACCACAATTCCGCCCCGACTCCTCCAGATAACAAACCCGTAACCCATCCAACAGCCCAGGCCTTCGTGCCAGAAGTCGTATCTTGTCGATCCTCCTCAAGTCCCCGCCATGGTGAATAACCCGCACACCCGAGGATGAGAACCACGGATCCGACTGCGGATGACTCCCCCACGGATTAGATTGTGGAGGCGAAAGGCTGGAACCAATTCGCACCACCTCATACCGGGCGGCCAAAATCTGGGCCACCGCCCCCAAAGCAAAACCATGATAAACCGGCCCCCAGGGTAAACTCGCAAACCGGAGCTCACGCACGTTCGTCCCAATCAACTCCAAGGGATACCCCAACTCCCCCGCCGTCCCCCGCAAGGTCGTAACAAACTCCGCCTCATGACAAGGCTTCAGCCCGGGTTGGAAACCCAGCACATGCACCAAGCTATCCCCCTCCCTCCTCCCGACCCGCTCATCCGGCCAGTCCGGATGCAACGCCGCCAACATCGAATCAATCCCCGCCGTAAAGAACGACGCACCACCCCGCCCTCCCCCCGCGCCCGCGCCAGGGCATCGTC